>SVQR01000112.1 GCA_015065225.1 Oscillospiraceae bacterium
TGAATGGAACACTGAATACGGCAGTGCTCTCAGTGTACGCTTTGATGCTGTGATCGACTGGAAGGAGGGCACGGACAGTCTCGGAACACCGTGCAGATATCTTGTTATAAACGGGGTCGTACTTGACGGTACAGGCAGTGTTCCCGCGCTTCTCCGATATATGCGTGACTAAGTGAATATTATTACGTGGCTGTCTCAATAATCATTTCTATGTATAAAAACGTAATTGCAGGGGCAAATCATCACGATTCGCCTGTGGGACATTGTTGAATGTCCCCTGCAAATGGAATAAATATACATAAATTTGAATTATTGAGATAGCCCCTTTTTATTTGCCGGACAAATTAATGCGATAGAAATCTGACTCCAAAGACGCTGTACGGTAAACCCAACTTTGCAAAATCGGGAAATTTTGTAAATTACCGAAATAATACTTTTATTTAACGAAGAAAAAATCAAAATAATGCGGAATTCATATTGACAAACCTAAAAAAATGGTTTAGAATGCAAATAAAAAAATTATTTATCCGAAAGGAACAAAAGCTATGAAAAAACCGCTTTTAAAAGATCTCACCTTGCGTGAAAAGATCGGTCAGATGTTACTTGCATACCAGCTTGACATAAACAGGAAGGTAGAGACCGACACCCCCGAGGAAGCAAGAAGCTTTGAAGAAAGAAAGGCTCTTCTTGAAAGGGAGAAATTAGGTACTCTCTGGGCACAGACAGGTCGTCACGGCAGAGGTCTCGACATGGCAGAGGGCGCACAGATGGGCGAGGATATGAGTGCGGATTACGGTGCATGGATTCAGGCGGAATCCGACTGCTACAAGATACCTGCTCTTACCGCTCTCGATGCTGAATCCGAGGGTGCAGGCTTCCTTTTCAAGGATCTGTCCGTTACCTGCGGAACAATGGCACAGGGTGCTTCAAACGATGAGAAGCTTGTATACGATCTTGCGGCAAATATCGCAAAGGAGCTGCGTACTGCCGGCGTTACATGGAGATGGTCTCCTCCCGTGGACATTGGAAACAGATTCACAATGACAATAATGCGCTGCCACGCTCCGGATGATGCGGATAAGGAGATAAGACTTGCTCTCGCACAGATCAAAGGTACACAGTCACAGGGTGTTGCCGCAACGGCAAAGCACTTCCCCGGCGGTGACGGTATAGAATTCCGTGACAGCCATTTCTGTGCATCTCTCAACAGATCCACAATGGAAGAATGGTGGGCAAGACAGGGAAAGATATTCCAAGGTGTCATTGACGGCGGCGTTTATTCCGTCATGATCTCTCACAAAGCATTCCCCGCCTGCGATAACTCAAAGGTAAACGGAAGATACAGACCATCTACCATATCCAAGAAGGTAATCACAGACCTTTTAAAGGGCGAAATGGGATTTAAGGGTGTTGTTATCACCGACGGTATCGTCATGGCATCACTTTTCTCCATAATGCCATATGATGAGCTCATAGTTGAGCTTGTAAATGCAGGTAATGACGTTATTCTCGGTGTTCGTCTTAACACAGGCGATATAATCGAAAAAGCCGTACTTGACGGAAGAATCCCCGAATCAAGAATTGACGATGCTTGTCAGAGAGTTCTTGACATGAAGGAAAAGCTGGGTATGTTTGAAGACGGCTACAGACTTGTCAAGGGCAAAGCCGAGGATATTGTTCCGGAAACCAAAAAGATAAACGAGGAGATGGCAAAATCCGTCGTTCATCTTGTCCGTGACAGAACAAATATGCTTCCGCTTGACAAGAGTAAGATAAAGAATGTGACCATTATTTGTTCGACACATACGGATAAGTTCTTTGAACGTCTTGATATACTCAAGAAGGAATTTGAAGCTCTCGGCATGAACGTAAAAATGCAGAGACGTCTTTCAAGCGAAGCCGAGATCAAGAAGATATCCGATGAGAGTGATCTTATCATTTACGCGGTATATGTTGCGGGACATCAGCCTATGGGCGGTCTTACATTGTTCGGTGATGAATGTAAAACATATCTCTGGGCATTCTCACACGGTAAGGAAAAGTCCATCGGTGTATCATTCGGCTATCCTTACATCCACTATGATATCATGGAAAACGCCGATGCTTTTGTTAACACCTACGGTCAGAGTCCGGAGCTTATTCACAGCTTTGTGGAAGCGATATTCGGTGACATCCCGTTCAAGGGAACGGCTCCCATGAATCTTGAAAACAATCTCAGAGAATGGTAATCTGATTTTTAAACTTACGACGCTGTGCTTTCGGGTACGGCGTCTTTTTTTGCATATCTTGCAAACATAGCATATATGCGTTTTTGATTTCCGATAACAAAAAGCAAAAAAGGATCGACATTCCTGTTGCTTCGGAATGCCGATCTTTTTGTTGTATTATAATTATTTTTTACCGAAGGGAAGCTTCTTGCCCTGCTTCTTCCAGTCTATAAATTCTGCTGTAGCACAGAATATAACGTCACCGGAGGAGTTGATGGCTGTTTCGAGAGAATCCTGAACAACGCCGATGATGAAGCCTACGCCGACCATCTGCATCGCAATATCATGTCCGACACCGAGGAGTGAGCAAGCCATCGGGATAAGAAGAAGCGAACCGCCCGCAACACCTGATGCTCCGCAAGCACCGAGCGTTGCAACAAAGCTGAGAAGTATCGCAATGAGAATATTTACACTTATTCCCTGTGAGAATGCCGCCGTAAGAGCCATTACGGTAATGGTGATAGCCGCACCGTCCATATTTATGGTAGCTCCGAGAGGAATGGCAACGCTGTAATACTCTCTGTCAAGTCCGAGCTTTTCGCAAAGAGACATATTGACAGGGATATTTGCGGCAGAGCTTCTTGTAAAGAATGCGGTGATACCGGATTCTCTGAAGCAACGGAATACGAGCGGATAGGGATTTCTCTTAAGTGATATTGCAACAATAAAGGGATCAATGACAAACGCAACGACAAGCATACAACCGACAAGGAGTGCAAGGAGCTTGCCGTAATCCTTGAAGATGGCAATGCCGTACTCGCTGATCGAGCTGTAAACAAGTCCCATGATACCGAAAGGTGCAAGCTGGATAATCCATGCAACCGTCTTTGATACTGCATTGGATATATCGTTAAGTACTTCCTTTGTCTTGTCGCTTGCACCGATACGAAGTGCAAGACCGAATATTATCGCCCATGTAAGGATACCTACATAATTTGCATCAAGTATCGACTGAATGGGATTTGTTACCATATTTTTGAGAAGATTGCCGAATACTTCCGCAAGACCTGCGGGAGCTGTTCTGTCAACAGCCTCTGCCAGAGGAATGGTCAATTTGAAAATGTAGCTTCCGACAACTGCCGCTACCGCTGCAAGGAATGTACTTAACATATAGAAGAATATAACTCTGCTGAATCTCTTGCCTATTCCCTTGCCTGCACTTGACAGAGATGCAATAACAAGTACAAATACAAGAATAGGTGCAATCGCCTTGAGTGCTCCGACAAATATGTCACCAAACAAAGTGACAAAGGATGCCTGCGGAACCCAGAGTCCGAGGCTGACGCCGATCACAAGACCTATTGCTATTCTGAGGATCAGCGGAACTTTTGTGTAAAAACCGAAGATTTTTTTCATGTGTACCTCCAAAAATGAATGAATTTATCTCATTATATCATAGCAAATAAAAAAAGGCAACAGAAACGACATCATTTGATAATTTTCGTTAATATTGCATAAAAAAGACGGCAGTTTTTTTACTGCCGCAAAAATACATATTTACAGTTCTTTAGAATGATACTCCGGAATAAAGCAAATCGGAGTGCGGTGTTTTATACTTAGTACCGCTATCGGTCGGAAGATGCCTGCGGAGGCTTGTATTTTGTAAGCCATTTTCCGCTGAGAAATCTTATTGCAAACAACATTGCCCTGAAAAACCAATCGGCAAACATGGCATACCACACGCCGTAGATACCAAGTCCGAAATACTGTGCGAGAACATAGCTTAAACCGACTCTGAATATCCACATAGATGCGATGGATATCACCATGGTAAATCTTACATCGCTTGCGGCCCTGAAGGCATTGGGCAGTGAAAAAGCTATCGCCCATACGGTTATATTGAAAAAGCTGTGCAGAAGTATCAGATTATAGGTCATCTCCGAGGAGACATCCGAAAGATTATACGCAGATATTATCGGTCTGCCGAAAACTATAAGGAACAAGGCAACAGCCAAGAGAGCAATGTACTCAACGCCCATGAGCTTCCATACATACTTTTTCGCCTGCCCCTTTTCATCCGCACCGACACATCTTCCCACAACCGTAACGAGCGTAAGGCTTATCGCACCGCCGACTGCATACTGGAAGGATGCCATTGTCCCCGCAACGGCATTGGCGGCAATCACGGCTGTACCCATTGTGGATATAAGACTCTGTGTAAGAAGCTTTCCGAACTGAAACATTCCGTTCTCCATACCGCTTGGAATACCGATACCGAGGATACTCTTTATTATTTTGAAGTCGGGACGGAATGAAAGAAGCTTTTCAATAAAGATGATATTGTTTTTGTTGTGGAGAAGTCCCGTCATTATAGCAGAGCCGACAATGCGTGAGAAAAGTGTGGATATAGCCGCACCCGCAGCACCAAGATGAAATACAAATATAAGGAGTGCATTTCCCGCAACATTCAGAAGATTCATGATAATGGATGCTACCATCGACACTCTTGAATTTCCCATTGAACGGAACAGAGCCGCACCACCGTTATACAGTGCCAGAAACGGATATGAAAGTGCCGTAAAAAGGAAATATATCTGTGCGTGTCCCATAACATCACTGCCTACCTTACCGAACACCAGCGAAAGAAGCGGCTTTCTTACAATAAGGACTACAGTCGTTATTATCATCGCTGTACAAGTTATTGAATACAGAAGCTGTTTTGCGGAATTACGTGCATTATCGTATTCACGCCGTCCGAGGAACTGAGAGCATATTACCGTTCCTCCTGTGGCAAGTGCAGAGAAGATGTAGCTCAGAAGCAAGTTGACGGTATCCACAAGCGAAACTCCCGACACCGCAGCTTCACCCACCGAAGATACCATCATCGAGTCAAGCATTCCTATTGTCACCGCAAGGAGCTGTTCCACAAACAGCGGGAACACTATTTTTGCAAGATCTTTATTTGAAAACAACATATCATTATGTTCCTTTTTTGTCTTTTTGTTTGCGGTATATCATCAAGCCGTACAATGGGATAAGATACAGATAAAACGCTGTAAGCAGCGATATCTGCGGAGAGCCGGATGATGCTATCGGCACTCCCCCGGCAATTGACCACGGGATAAGCGGAGCTATTACAACAACACTGTTTTCAAGGAATATCGCAAAACGTTCCTTATTCTTCTCAAGGCTTGATGTGAGCTGATCCGTCAGCATTATTGCAAGTGTCTGATTGCAGGCTATCATGCTTGCGGCAACGCTTGTAATGACCATTGCGGCAAAGGGATATGTCCTTTCTCCTATCCTTGAAACAGCTTTGCCGACGGAATCAAGTATACCTGTCTTACGGAAGATGCCGGAATAACATGAAGATATACTTACTATAGCGGCAACTCTGAGCATGGATATAATACCACCGCCGTTTATCATAGCGGCTATGGATGTGCCCATCGTTTCATATCCGAAGATCGCAAAGCTGAATATCTGTCCCGGTGTCAGTTTCTGAACAAGAATACAGATGATCACCGATGCGATTATACTTGCGCTCATGGTTATCTTCACATTCAGCTTTGCCAGCGATAAAACAAGGATAAGTACGGCAGGTATAAGTGTGGTGATATCAAGGCTGAATACATTGGAAAACATCCCATCAACATCGGGAATACTGCCATTGTTGCCGGAAGAAAATACAATACCGGATATTGCGTATACGGCAAGTGTTACCACAAACGGTACTGCCGCCGACTTAATCATATTTTTTATATTTTTATACAGATCCGTCCCTGTGAGCTCGGAAACCAGAAGCGCACTTGTTGACACCGGACTGCATCTGTCACCGAAGAATGCACCGGAAACTATCGCACCGCCGACAAGTACGGGATCTGCCCCCATCGCCTTTGCGACGGTCATACATATGCATCCCATGGTAGCGGATGTTCCGAATGCCGTTCCTGTCAGAAATGACACCATGCAATTAAGAAGAAAAGTTATTGGAATAATAATGTCTGCACGAACAATCTTCATTGAATGGCATACAATTGACGGGATCGTACCGGATGCACGCCAGAGAGCTGTCAGCATTCCTATGAGCATAAATGTTATAAGAATGTTTTTTGCGGCAAGAACGCCTTCAAGTGACATAAGAAGAACATTTTTCAATGTAAAACCTTTTTTCAGCGTCGCAAGAGCAAACAGGACGTACCCGATGACAAGAGCGATAAGTATGGATATATCAAGGGCGATACATCCGACAAGAATCGCGGCGAATAGTATTAATACAAATATGTCCATTATTATCGGTGGCAGATATGCACTGCCGTATCCTTATAATTCATAATGATAGTTTTTGAAATCATCCGTAAAAGCCATACAAAGACTTGCATTTCCGTGTGTCTCCGGATCGCGGTTTGCGGAAATATGATAGAACATGATATATCCGTAAGGACTTTTCTCGCTCGCTTTCATCGCAAATCCTGCCGTAAGACGGCTGTCCGGCATTTTCTTCATATCCTGATCAAGCGTTGTAAGACCTCGATCCGTCCAATGCTCAAGATCATCCGAGGTCATAAAGCCAATACCGTTTTTCGGTGAATGAATGAGCAGATACTTTCCGTCATGCTTTATCACGCAGGCATTTTCACCGCCCTTTGTATTTCCGAGATAGTCCCAGACTTCGAGATCCTCCGACACGGACAGACTTACACCGTTCTGCTTGAAGAACAGATAATACCTGTCATCCTTCTCAAGAATATACGGATCTATCATCCTGCCAAGATCTTCCGGCCTTGTATCTCTTTTCGGGATGAGCATCTTCGGCTCCGTGAAAGTCTCAAAGTCCTTTGTTGATATCGTAAAAACTCTTGCGGTCTCATCCGCATGGTCACGGACGGAATACTTGAAGGGCATCGGATATGACGTAAGACACATTATGTATTCGTCGCCCTTTTTTATTATGTTACCGGGACTGCAGTAGTTGACACTCAGATCCCTCGGAGTTATAAGTACAGGTTTCGACCAGTTAATAAGGTCCTTTGATTTACTCATGGCTGTACGGTTGTACATATAGCCGTCGTCCTTTTCCGAGACCGTGAAGAACAGGCAATATGTATCACCGTAAAGGTAGCAGGTCGGATCACGGTATGCGAATTTGTCGTTTCCTTCAAATATAAGCATTGACTTCTCCTTTTATCAGCCGAGGATCTTGAGAATATATGCCGCTACAGTCTTTGTAAATTCAAGGAACTTATCGCAGTCTATAAACTCATTGGGCTGATGCGCACCGCCGATCTCGGAGAAATTCCTTCCCGCACCGAATCCGTATGCACTTGTGCTTCCGAATTTATTTATGACGGAAAGATCGGACAGGCATGATCCGACAACGGCAGGTACTGTCGCACCGACCTCATTTGCAGCTTCAAGCATGAGCTTTATATCATCGCTGTCCGGTTCTGTGTGTACGTAATGGAAGAATCTGGTATTTGGTACAAAGCCCTCTCCCACTACGCCTATCCTTTCGAGACGTTCCTTTATGATTACATCCAGAGCATCGAATTCGGCATTTATCTCGTCCTTTGTCTTATCCGTATAGTATACGAAATAAACAAATCCGTCACCGAGATCGCTTCCGTCATTTCCTGCCTTTACGCCCATATAGCGAAGTGATGTATCGGGAATTATCGTTCCTTTATAATAAGGATTCTCGGAAAGCTCTTTTCTGCGGTTTTCCTTGAACTGTTCAAGAACATCCATAACAATTCCGATCGCTCTGCCTGCTTTTTCCGCACTGTCCGCAATCTCCTTTGTATGGAAGTGATATTTGACCTCACCGCCGCCGGTTCCGCAATGCCAGATGGTATCCGCTTCACAGTCGAGGTTCACTATCCTGTCACATCTGTCACGAAGTACAGCCGCAAGAGCACCGTGGCTTCCGCCGTATTCTTCATCCGAGTATGCGGCAAAAACAAGGTTTTCGGAAGGTACAAAGCCATTCTCTTTGAGGAGCTTCATGATAAACAGCGACGATGCAAGTGCATATTTGTCATCACAGGCACCTCTGCCGTATAACTTCCCGTCTATCACTTCTCCGCAGAGAGGATCATGCTCCCATTTTGCCGGATCACCTATTGCGACCGTATCGGTATGTCCCATGATCATAAGACCGTTCCTGTCTGTCTTACCTTTATATATTGCAGACACGTTATATCTGTTTTCAAGACCTCTGCCGGGCATATAGTCGGAATGCTCGGTAAAGCCGGGAAGATCCGTGGGAAGATACAGTGTACTTTCAAGTCCGAGCTCCGTGCAGAGCTTATGGATATATCTTGCGCATTCCTCTTCATTGCCGTGGTCGATAAATCCTTCCGAATTGATCTTTATAAGGTCTCCGAGAAGTGTGAAAAGTTCTTCTTTTCTGCTGTCGATAAGAGTGCATATGTTTTTGATGGTCATGATTCCTTCCTCCATATATCAGATATAAAAAGCTTCGTTTGTCGGGCAGATCATAACAATTTCCGCCCAACATAATAAACCATTATAGATTATATCACACAACGTCGAAAATAGCAACAGGATTTTTCAAAATAACGCTTTCTCACATAAAAAAAGAACCTGTCGCTGTGACAGATCCTTTCACTTATTTGTACGTTCATAGACAAACGGCATCTGATACTTACCGTTGTGCGAAGACACTGCGTCGATGGGAAGCTGTTCCGTATATCCGGCAGTATTACGTCCGTTATCCGAGCTGTTGTCAGAATTTATGTATATTATAGCAAACGCAATGACTGCGGCGACAAGGACTGCAATGATCGCACCGACAATTATGAATATCTTTTTTGCGGAGTTCTTATTACCGCTTGCAGCATTGATCTCCGCATCAGACGATATTCTGTGCTCCGGTCTGTATGTCTCTGTCCCTTCCGTTCGTACAAATCCGCTGTTGACCGTATCCGTTCTTTGATCGGAGGCTCTTTCGTTTTGCGGTATTCGCGGACGGTACGGAATGTTATTCTTCCGTACATCGACATTCATCCGTTCGGTTTGGGATGCCTTGCGGAGCTTTTCATTCGTTTGTGCGTGCTTTGCGGCGGCTATTCTTTCTTCCGTTTTTATTTTGAGTATATTGAGTTGTTCCGGGCTGATATTCGATCCCTCACCGCGTCTTAGCTGAGTGGGATGCATATCCAATATGCCCTTGCCCGAACTTCTGCGCGGGCGATTGCCGTTATTGTTCATTTTTTGCCATCCCTTTTGAAATTCGTACTGTGTAATTATGTATCTCTTTTCAAATACTTATTTGCGTTCGCCTGTTATTATTTCTTTTCTCTTTATTCTGCAGGTATCGTTTTCCGATATTATTCCCGCATCCGTCATCGCACGAACGATAAGCTCGGGATTAAGATAGCTGTCGGCACTTGCATCCAGAATTGCGTGGATCACGGTCTCATTCTCGCTTTCACGTATACTGATATTACGTATCTGCTTTGAGATGATAACCTGTTTTTCGCCGCTTTTTGTCTTTTTAAGTACCGAGATCTCCCCGTCAAACAGCTTTGCCAGCTTGTCCGCTATGGAGAGCTTGTCGATATATATCCTGTAGAAATATAAATGC
>SVQR01000113.1 GCA_015065225.1 Oscillospiraceae bacterium
AAAGGATCTTGCTCTGTCCGTAGGCTCTCCCGAAGCCGTTGCCGTATCGCTGGTGGGTATACTTGCCGTATTCAACGGCTTGGGACGAATTCTCACAGGCATTGTTTTTGACATTATCGGTCGAAGAAAAACAATGATATGCTCCAATATCCTCACCATTATTGCCGCAGGAATAACCTTGCTTGCGGTGACTGTCGGCTCACTGCCGCTTTGCGTTGCCGGACTCTGCCTTGCGGGTATATCCTACGGTACCTGCTCCACCATTACATCCGCATTCACAATGGCGTTTTACGGTATGAAGCATTTTTCAAGCAATATGGCATTTATGACCTTTAACGCAATGGTAGCCTCATTTATCGCCACGCTGTCAAGTAAGGTGCTTGAAGCAACCGGCGGGTATACGGCAACCTTTGCAATGCTGCTCTGTATGACCTGTATTTCTCTGGTGCTGAACATTATCGTAAAAAGACCTTAAAGCAAGGGAATATGAAACGCAAAGTGAATATTATCATATCCGTGAATGTTGCTTTATCGGAGATCGTTGCCGTTTCCGTTCCGCTTGTGCTGTTTGTCAGAGCAAAAAAGGCTACATGTTTTCAAAGAAATCATCAAGATTAAAATTGTCCAAGACTGTGGAGTGTTCGGTATTACCTCCGCTTGCAGAAGACTCATGACCGTTGTTGTGATAGATCTCATCCTCCCACCTTTTGTCAAGAAGCCAGCTCGTGGGATTGGGAATGTAACGCTCCTGTGCCCATTGGGGAGTTTTCATCTGCTCGTCTATGGCACAAAGTATGGTCTCCATCAGCTTGTCGTCGGGATTCAGCTTTGTGAATATGATCCTTGCCTTCTCCTTGTTCACCTTTTTGGGGTACAATTCCCAGAAAGCATTGAATTTCATCTCTATGTCGCAAAGCTCCTGTCCCTGACTTGCCTGTGAGGTTGTCAGCTCGGCGGGAGCTTTATCATCTTTGCCGCAGGTAACGCTTGTTCCGTCTTCACGGATATACTCGAAGGTCTGATCTTCAAAGAACGGCTCTTCAGCTATGCCGTCGGCAGGATCACAGATGCCGTTCGTCTTTTCGGGAAAATCGAAATTTTTTTCTTTCTGCGTGCGCACGCTCTCGTCCCCTTGGGGGACTATAGGGGGAGAGAAGACTTCGTCTGTGTTTTTGTCTTTGTCTGTGTTTTTGACTTCGTCTTTATTTTTGTCTTTGTCTATGTCTTTGTCTATGTCTTTGTCTTTGTCTATGTCTTTGTCTTTGTCTTTGTCTTGTGCTTGACTTTGGCTTGAAGGGGTGCTTGAAGGGGTGCTTGAAGGGGTGCTTGAAGGGGCGCTTGAAGGGTTGCTTTTATTTGAAGTATTATCACTGCGTTTTTTTCCACCCATTTTTCCGAACTTACTGCTTACGCATCTTCTCTCAAGCTGGGGAAAAACAAAGGCTGCGATGACCGCCGCCATTCCGTCGAATTCCGGTGGCTCGATACCGTCCTGCTGATATCTGATCATTGCCGTGAACAGCTCCTTGAACTGATCGCCGGAAAGCATTGAGAACGGCTTTTCCCAATCATAGAAAAAAAGAAATCCTTTTGTGTCTGCCATATTATCTTCCTTTCAGAATATGTGTTTAAACAAATGTTCTTTATAAATTAAAAATCAAACCGTTCAAGGTAGCGATATACGCATCGGAACGGTGTTTATCTTACCCCTATATTATACCACAAAATCCAAAAAAAATCAAGACATAAATTGTTAACAATGAAACTTTTGTTCGGAAAATATCCGGGCTAATGTTTTTTGTCTGATTCTTTTGTGCAAACCGAATAAAAAATATCCAATCCTGCTATGCAATTTTGCCTTGTTCGGGCGGTAATTTACGGTGTAAGCTATTGAAAAATGCGGATTACTGTGTTATAATTATAATGTATACTTATTTTTGTGTTTGGAATGAAGGTTAATGGTAAATTTGTGTGTCGGGGTATTGCACCGCACCAAAGGCTCCCTTGCCTAAAGGGAGCTGTCACCGAAGGTGACTGAGGGATACGCCCAAAGGGCGATACAATAATAAATTGCTTTCGAAGAAAGCTACATTGTTCATACATCGTTGCATAGATTGATGGATTAATTATTGGAATTACCGTTGTATACCTTACAACATAATTAAGGAAAATTCCTTCGGAATTATTGAATTAATTGTATCGCCCTTTGAAGTTCGCAAGCGAACTTTAAAGAATCTTTGATTCTTCTTCGGGCGTATCCCACAGTCACCTCGGTGATAGCTCCATTTAGGCAAGGCAAGGCAAGGGTGAATTGCTTCGCAATTCTTTGATTTTATTGTATCGCCCTTTGGGCGTATCCCTCAGTCACCGTTGGTGACAGCTCCCTTTAGGCAAGGGAGCCTTTGATACGGTGCAATACCCCGACAAACATAAATTTGAAGCACAACAATCACCATGCCTTGTGCGGCGGTCGTGGGTTGACCGACGTACAACGGAATGCCATTGCTCTTTGCACAGCATCCAATATACGAAGGAGTTCGACCGCTTGCGTTTATGGCGGTCGAACGGGGTGCATCGCGGGAACAAAAGCCGAGCCTAAAACAAACCTCGGTGCGCGTGTCTGCCTGTCGGGGCTTCCCGACCTTATTCCGGCTTTGTCTCAAGCTTCAGCGGATAATCACCGAGCTTGTTCACCTTGAAGCCGTTCTTCTTGTATTCATCGTAGTCAAATTCTTCAAGCTCATCTATCGCAAGCTTGTGGAACTCATAGAAATTCTTCCACCATTCATAACCGCTTCCGAGCTCTGCGTTAAGATATGCGTCGGCAATGTCACAGCCCATTGCGGGGGCAACGTAAAAGGCACCCATCGCAAGTACGTTTACACCGTTTCCCGTAATGGCACGAAGAGCTGCGGGAACACTTTCAACAACACCTGCGTGTACGTGGGGACACTTGCTTGCGGCAATATGGATTCCCATGCCCGTGCCGCAGAAAAGCAGCGCTCTTTCAAATTCGCCCTCGGATATCATCGCTCCGACTCTCAGTCCGACTCTGTGGAACATAAGATCCGTATCGTTGGGATCGGAATCAGCCTTTACACCCATGTCCGTTATGTCCCAGCCTTTTTTTCTCAGATGCTCGCATACAGCCTCCTTTAAAGGATATCCCGCAAAGTCCGCACCTACTACCAACTTTTTGTCTTTTACAAGTTTCATTTTTTCTGTCCTCCGTTTGTTTTGTTTGGTTTTTTGATTTTTAGGTTTTATTTAAGCAACAACTTACCGAAGCTGCCGTGTCAGAGTTTTTTTATTAGAAATATATCATTTTATACGGTATATTTCAAGCGATTTGCATTAAAATATACAAAATGTCAATAATAATGTTAAAAAAGCAAACTTTTATCGTTTTTTTTAAGAGATAATGTTTGAAATACGGGAGGCTGTGTGATATAATACAATCAAACATCTCTGATTATTAAGGAGAATTTATATGAACGAGAATATAAGAGTAATACTCCCGGAAAAATACGACCTTGTCGCAGGGGATACCTTCCAGCTTTTCTACAGAGGTGTCGTTATGGCGCCAAACCCTTATGTATACGACATAGTCTCCCTTTGCGAGGTAGGAAAGTGCTTTCCGAGATACTTTGAGGTGTGCCCCGAAAAGGAGGGCAGATATACCCTTGAAATACTGATCTACGACGCAAACAGAAACCTTATCGGAAAGGGAAGCACCGTTCTTGATGTTGCCGCGGCAAAAAGGCCGTCAAAGCCGATAAGCGTACTGTGTATCGGAGATTCTCTCACAAATCAGGGAAAATGGCCTGCCGAGTGTCTGAGACGAATAGCGGATACCGACGGCACACCTGCGGGACTTGGTTTTGATAATGTGAGCTTTGTGGGCGGCTGCAGATATCTCGGTGCAGGCTTTGAAGCCTACGGCGGCTGGATGTGGGAGACCTATTGCCTGAAGTCTGTCGGCGGTATGTGGGTAACTTGCGGGCATGACAAGACGACAGAGGATCAGCATTCGGTATGGACAGATGAAAACGGCAACAGATGGAAGCTGGAGACCATCGAGAAGGATCGTCTCAAAATGATAAGGTACGATGACCGTTCTTATCCGAAGCCCAACGGCGGAAGGCTTGTCCATGTAAGCAACGCCGCAAACCGTGACGATATAGTGATAAACAGTACAAGAAACGAGACCTTCAGTCCCTTTTTCGATCCGGAAACGGACAGCATAGATTTCAAGGCGTACTTCAGAAGAAACGGCATTGACAAGGTGGATATCATATATATCCTTCTCGGCGGCAACGGCATAAGTGATGTTACAGATCCCGCAAAAAACTGCTGTCCCAATGTCATAAAGAATGCGAAGGTATTTGTGGATATCATACATGAACAGCTGCCGGATGCGAAGGTCGTTATCCTCGGTCAGGTGCTTCCGTCACAGAACGGAGGCATGGGATCAAACTACGGAGCCGTACGTCCTTACTGCGACAGATACGGTATCATGACTTATATGTTTGAGCTGAATCTCCAATATGAAGCATGGACAAAGGAAGAAAAGTACCGCGACTTCGTGCAGTTTGTGAATCTGTCGGGACAGTTTGACTCGGAGAACGGTTATCCCGAGATCGCAAAGCCTGTCAACATAAGAAGCTCAAAGACAGAGCCCTTCGGCATAAACGGTCTGCATCCCAACGATGAGGGATATATGCAGATAGCTGACGCGCTGTTCAGAAATCTTGTGCATATCTGTAATGAGCTTTGACCTTTGAAATATCCGATACACATAAAAAAGCCTTCGGCGTAAAAACCGAGGGCTTATATCTTTTATCTTTAATTTGTCTGCGCTGTCCACTAAACCTGTCCACTGTCCACTAAAGCGGGAACAAAAAACCGAGGGCTTATATCTTTTATCTTTAATTTGTCTGCGCTGTCATAAATCTTCGGAAAAGTGCCGCCGCCTCTGCTCTTGTTAGAGTTTCCTTCGGATCAAGCGTTGTGTTTGTTCTGCCTTTGAGAAGCCCCGAACCGACTGCATACTGCATTGCGGGAACGGCATATTCGGATATTTCGGAAAAGTCATCGTATGAGAGGATATTTGTATTCTCACCGACGGAAAGGTCATATTCCTTTGCTTTGAGATATCTGTAAAGAATGGCGACGGTCTGTTCACGGGTAACGGGAATATCGGGAGAAAATTCCGTTTCCGTAATGCCGTTGACTATCCCCGTCTGCTTTGCCCATGCTGCAGCGTTTGCGTAGTATGCTCCCATGTCAACATCCGCAAAGGGTATGCTTCTGTTTACCGCAGGCTCACCTTCAAGTCGGTACAGTGCGGTGACAAGCATCGCTCTTGTGAGAGTGTTGTCGGGAGAAAATGTTTTTTCTGATGTACCCTTGAATATTCCCTTTGATACGACAAATTCCACTTCACCGCTGAACCAATCCTCTGCGGAAACATCCGTGAACGGATTTACATATCCCTCGGTTATCTCTATCCTGCCGCTTCCGGACAGCTTTCCGTAGTCAAGTAAAAATCCGGGATACTTTTCGGAAAGTACGGAATTGTCCGCCTTTATAACTCCGCCATCAAAGGATCTTACATAGTTTGCAAGCACCATGTAGTCCTCCATGACATAGTCCAGGATATTTACGGCACCGTCAAACATGGCATATCCGTCACCGAGATCGCGAAGAGTGTAGTTATAACCCGCAAGATTGTACTTTGCATCTGTATCAAGAGGCTCATAGGTATCTGTCTCTTTATTGTATACCTTGACGTCATAAACTCTGTACTTTTCCGGTGCACCTGTCCAGACGGATTTTTCGTTCTGCTTTACCGTTGAAGGAACGGATGAGTCTATCTTATATGTAAGTCCCGATGTATGAAGGAAACCTCCGCATTCTCCCGTTCCGACCATTCTTGCGCCCCATTCCAGAGCATCAAGCAATTGCTGTCCCGTCACTTCCTGCAAACACGCAACATTACCGAAGGTGTGTATCAGCTTACAGGTCTTATATGTGATATCCCCCGTAAGAGCCTTATTTCTGACTCCGCCTCCGTTGATTATCGCAACATCAACGTCCATATCCATATTGTCAAAAAGATAGTACAGAGAGTCTGCGGCAAAGTCGCCTGTGTTGGTCTCCTGTTTTCTCACGATACGGTTGCCGTCGGCATCGTAGTTGTCAAAGACAAGCTCTGTCTCTCCTATCTTTACGTTCAGCATTGTATCTATCTCTTTTATCCATGCGTTCTTTATTTCGGCAACGGCTTTGTCGGAAACCACTTCCTTGCCGCCGTAGAGTCCGTCGGCGAATTGCATTTTCCTGTTTTCGCTCTCGTCTGCGGATATTTCTTCAAGTTCGATTATATCCGCCTCTATCTTTCCGGTTTCCGCATCTATTATCATGATACCTATCCCGGAAAAATAACAGCCTGTCTGTGTAAGCAGCACATCGTGACCGTTCTTGTCCTTTATGTACTCGCTGTCTATGCGTGTGTGGGAATGGGCATCTATAAAGGCATCAAGTCCGCATACTCCGGCGATAGTCTCAACGCTTGTCCAGGGAGAAGCCGACATATCCTCACCGAGATGTCCGAGAGCAATTATCTTTGTCGCACCTTCATTTTTTG
This sequence comes from Oscillospiraceae bacterium, assembly GCA_015065225.1. Classification (GTDB taxonomy): domain Bacteria; phylum Bacillota; class Clostridia; order Oscillospirales; family CAG-382; genus SIG622. Next base: position 6,650 of record SVQR01000113.1, read on the forward strand.
CGTCTTCTATCGCCTTTGTTACATCGGCACACAGCAGACTTCCGTCATCACCGCCTGCGATACCGTAGATATACTCGCCCTTTTCGTTCTGAAAATAAGCGGGAGTAGTGCTTGTAAAGGTTTCGGGAGTTGTGATGCCCACAAAAGCGACCTTTTGGTCTCCGCAATCGAACAAAGTATAGCTGTCAAGGACATTTTCACCTCGCACGCCGTTCTTTTCGTGATAGAAGTTTGCCGAAACATATTTAAAGTCCGCAGACTCTATCGTATCAAGGCATCCTTCCATACCGTAGTCAAACTCATGATTTCCGAGAGTCGCCACATCATAGCCTGCCGAATTCATAAGCCTGATTATAGTCTTTCCGTCATCCATAGAGCCGTAAGCCGTACCCTGAACATGATCGCCCGCATCGGCAAGGATGACGTATTTATATTCCTTGCGAAGCTCCTTTTTTATTGCGGCTATGGTGTCATAGCTGAGTTCACCGTCTATATAGGTATGCACATCGTTTGTATATAGTATCACGATATCATCGGACAGAATTTCATCCGTTTCCGATGCCGCATATACCGTCATGGCGGTGGATATCGTTATGATAAGAGTCAGTAATAGTGTTGATAGTTTTTTCATAGGTATCTCCATGTTTTTGGTTTCTGCTAATTCCGACTTTAGCTGTTTTAAATTAAACGACTTCTGATTCTTTACTTTCCGCCTCGCCGGCGGGGGCGTTACAAAGTTCGCAAGCGAACTTGGAAGAATTCAAAGAATTCTTCCTTCAAGTTTTTTCAACAGCGAAAAAGAAGAGTTTTTCAAACTCTTTGTAACCAAAAAAACCGCCGCCCAGGGGCGTTGCCCCTAAGTACCCCTTGTTGCTGTGCTGTTGGGAGGTGCTTACTTCTATTTGTTATTTATCAATCGTTCCACCCAGGGGGCTGCCGCCCCCTTAAACCCCTAAAGAATAAAAAAACTGATGTTGTAGTGTAGTGCGCTGTTATAAAGGCTCCCTTGCCTAAAGGGAGCTGTCAGCGAAGCTGACTGAGGGATACGCCCGCAGGGCGATACAATTATTTAAAGAAAGCGAAGCTTTCATCCTCAATTATTCATTATTCATTATTCATTATTCATTATTCATTATTCATTATTCATTATTCATTATTCATTATTCATTATTCATTATTCATCATTCATTATTCATTATGCCTTCCACTCCCGCATTCCCCTCAGTTTCCGTCTCAATAAGCGATATAATATTTACCGCCCACCTCGCCTGTCTTTTCCCCGGCGATGGTATCTATCTTCTGTATATCAAACCTTATAAGATCATCCGTCTCATATCTTCCGAATTCACCGTTGGGATATTGGATGTAGGTGTTGTTCCTCATTATTACCTTGTCACCCATGGAGAAGCCTATGTGGATAAGCATATCCGTTGCTCTGTCCATGATGTTGTCCTCTATGACGAAATTCTTTGACGGATTGTGCGCCGACCAGCCCTTGATGTGAGCGTTGGCGTGTCCGGGGCGACGTCTTCCGAAACCGAAGCCGGAAAATCTCATGATGTTCCTTGCCATGAGGATGTTCTTCATGAGGCTCTCGTTTCCTTCGTCAAGGCGTGAGAGGAAGTACTCTATCGAGTATACGCAGTTTTCTATAAGATTGTCGCAGTATTCCACATCGTACATCTCAAAATACTTGGAGCGTGCTATTACCTGGTGTGTGATTCCTGCATCATAGCATTCGTATATCCAGTTGTTTGAAACGGTATAGTTATGGCATCCGCCGTATATCTCAACACCGTTGCCGAAGGGAACAACAAGTCCGTCCGGTCTGTAGTACTGTATACAGCCACCGATCCAGCCTATCTCGCAATTCTTAACGGTAAGTCCGTCGCAAGTACCTGCACCGACGCCGTGATTGCCCGCAAATTTTATGCAGAGGTTGTCGATAGTTACATTGTTGTTACCGCCGACCGAGATAAGATTGAATCTGGGGGAAAACTCTATGGAGCTGAAGATCTCACCGGGATTTCCCTTCTCGCATTTGAGATATACATGACCGCCTCTCGGTCCGAGGTTTGCATTGGGATTGTCGGGAGTCGGATTTACAACGATGTGGTGATGATAATAGTCGAGATCCTCCACAAGATGCACCGACGGATCAAATTCAACGGAATTGTCGTTTCTGCACACGAACTTGCCGCCAACATATGAGGGGATGAGCTTGTTTCCTATCGCCTTGCCGTCGTCAAAAAGGATAAGACCGATATCAATGGTCTCGTCGGTAAACTTCCATATCATAGCCTTGTCATCGACAAGCTCCCACTTTTCAGGTATTGCGCAGTTTTCCTTGTAGGCATATATCTTCGGCTTTTCGCCCTCACCGTATGCGGAGTATGTAACTCCCGGCTTTGTAATTATCTGTCCTCTGAAAAGACCGCCTCTTTCAAAGAGTACCGCATCACCGGGGGCAAGGTCTGCCTTTGACACTTTTTCGTTTGTTCTCCAGGCGGTATCGGGGGACTTTCCGTCATTATCGTCATTGCCCTTTTCCGAAACGTAGTAGGCTGTTCCGGGGAAGGACACTTCTGTTTTTGTGTTAAGGATTCTTTCTCTGTATTCGGCACTCTTTTTGTCAAGCTCTGCATAGAGCTCGGGGGTTGCGTATTTAAGCATGGTGGTTACCTCCTGATGCTTTTGTCTGCATTATTACATTTTATTTGCGGATTTTTCCGCTGATTGAAGTATATAACATTTTTGGGGAATTGTCAAGGATAACAGACGTTTTATTTTGTCAAAAACAGATTCAATATTACGAAGTCCTTGCTTTGGCTTTTTTTAGTTAAACAACTTCTAATCTTTAGTCTTTGGATTCTTCTAAATCCAACTTTAGCGAATTTAAATTAAACGACTTCTACTTGCTATCTTTCGCCTTGCCGGCGAGGGCCTTACTTTTTTTTCAACAGCGAAAAAAAAGTAAGCAAAAAAACCGCCGCTCAGGGGCGTTGCCCCTAAGTACCCCGTGGGGGTGCTGGGTG
>SVQR01000114.1 GCA_015065225.1 Oscillospiraceae bacterium
GGTCAACACACATTCATCCTCAGCTCGGGCGTCAGTCACTGGAGTACCGAGATAAAGCTGGATCCCGACGGAACATTCACCGGCGGATACTACGATTACCGGATGATGGAGATAGGCGACGGCTACGATGACGGTACTCTTTACCTTTACGAATTCAGCGGAAGATTCACCGATATCAGAAAAGTGAGCGATACCGAATACACAATGACTCTTACACAGTTCACGGAAAAAAAACAAGACAGAAACGAATGGACAGAGGACAACCGCAGATTTGTGGTTACAGATGACATCACAGGTTTTGATCTCACGGATAATGTGGAATACAGATTCTATCTTCCGGATCACCCTGCATCCGATCTTCCCGAAGAATTCCTCACATGGGCACACAACACGGCTCCCGACGGTACTCTCGGTTGGACAGCTCTTCATGACACGGCAAGCAATTACGCATTCGTAACAAGATGACCTTTTTCACGAACTTAATAAAAGGAGATGCAGCTCATGAAAGATTTCACACCTATAGCGGTATTCCTCATATGCTCCGCAATAATAGGCTACGCGGCAGCAAATCTCACCTACGTTCCGAATAAGACATCCGATGAAAGACAAGGATCGGCGATCGAGGAAAACGTGCCCCCATCGGAAACAAATCTTGAATTCCGCTTAGAAGGCGGTCTTCCGGACATCGGAAAATTCGACGGAACTCCGGACAGATTCTACGAAGAATATACCCCCGACTTTATTCCTTCCGAAGAATACGGAAGAATAATCCCGTATACGGGCAGCTATAAAATATTTACAAGCAATGACTTCGGTCAAGAAACAAGGATAGGGTATTCCTCCTACGGCTTTTGCACAGAAGACGGACGGATAGTCATGGATGCCTCAGACCGCAACACAGGTATTTATTACACAAAGACAAATGACGGCTTCGGATTTTACCGTCTTACAATAACAGATGATTACGGTACAGAAGAACTTGACGATATCTATATGCCTCAAAGATCATTTATAATACCGGAATCCGGCAAATGGTGTATAGAGCTTGACAAGAACTCATGGATCAGCGAAGCCAAGAACGGAATTATACTTGTCATGTCATATATCGATGACAGCGGACGCGGAGAATGCATCCTGTACGACTACGAAGGAAATGAGCTTTCAAGGATAGGCGAATACGACAACGTGAATCTCTGTGATAACGGACTTATTCTTGTCATGCGCTGGGATGCCGACGATCCGTTCCACGGTTTTCTTGACATGGATGGAAATGTTGTTCTCGGACCGTATGTCTCGGCTAATCCCTTTTCATCATTCGGTATTGCAAATGTAGAGACCACCGAAGGCTGTCATCTCATAGATCAAGACGGAAACATACTTACAAAGCAACCGTATTCCAACATCAATCTGCACAAAAAGGATTATGATCTCGATAAGCCCTCGCTGTATGTTGCAAGACGTTCCGATAATCATTATATAAGCGACATCTATTCACCGGACGGAAAATTCCTGACCACCATCCGAGGTTCAGCCTACTTTTCTGTCAGATTCCCGGAAAACGGCGAAGCCATATATTATTACACCAATAAAGATGATGACAGTATGACCTGGAAATACCTTTCGGATGATTCGGAATTCAAAAGTATCGAGTGCGGCAGATTTCCAAACTCCTACAGCGGAAACGATGATATATATCTGTATGAGGATGAAGCGACAGGCACAGGCTATATTTTTAACTCAAAGGGCGAAACGATAATTACAGTCGAAAACTTTCTGGATCTGAACAGCATATCAAAGGATAACAGATACATCTTATACTCCACGGGAGATTACGAAGATTACTACGATGAAATATCAAAGCAGAATCGTACAAGGGCAAACCGAACAACATATCTGTACGATACCGTCGCAAAGAAAAACATCCTTCTCCCGATCCAAAGCTCCGAATATAACAGCAATTTTGTAAGCAACGCAAACAATTACCTTATAGTATGCAGCTACAGTGATCTTTCATATTTCGGAGATTCCGGCAGTTATTCGCTGTACGATATAAAGAACGACAAACTGCTTTATGAGAACAGCAGCTCGATAACATACAGCAATATTGGCGGAAAAGATTATTTCACGGTCTGCAAGAAAAACGTATGTTCCTTGTACGACGGAGAAATGAACACGATCATCAAGATCTATAACGACTAAAAGAAACAAGCAAAAACAGCAAAGGAGAAACCGACTATGAAAAAGATTCTTACATTCGCACTCGCACTTCTTATGACAGCAGGCACATTCGGCTGTGCAGATAACAAAGAAAAGGCAGGAAATACAGATCCCGCAGGAACCGGAAATCCTCCGGAAGTGCAGGGGGAAGAACAGGCATCAGACGATGAGGCTGAAGGAACATTCAAGTTCACCGTTGACAACTATCCCAAAATGGGAGGAAGTCTTGCAAACCTGCCTCTCGGCGAAGCTGTAACAGCAACGGTACTCGGCATAGACAGAAAAACAGCATCCTCCATGATAACATTCGAAGGATCGACAACGGATAACTATGAAGCCCTTGTTGACGGCACATTTGATATACTCCTTGCCTATGAGATGGGCGAGGATGCGATAAAGTACTGTGAGGAAAAGGGAGTCGAGCTTGAAATGACACCTATCGGAGCGGACGCACTTGTCTTTATTTGCAGTCTTGAAAACACCGTTGAAAGCCTTACGGACGAGCAGATCAGGGAGATCTACAAGGGCAACATCACCAACTGGAGCATGGTCGGCGGTGATGATCATCCCATAATCGCTTATCAACGCAACAAGGACAGCGGAAGCCAGACACTCTTTGATAAGATTATAAACCTCGGAGATGAGCTTATGGATGCTCCCGAGGAAACAAGAATAGGCTCTATGATAGGACTTCTGGAAGCTGTTGCGGACTACGACAACTCCAAGGATGCACTCGGCTATACAGTTTACTACTATCTTACCAATATGGAACAGGATAAGCTATCAACAAGCAAGCTTCTTTCGGTAGACGGTATCGCTCCCACCAATGAGTCCATCGCAAGCGGAAAGTATCCTTATGTCAACGACTTCTATGTTGTAATAAGGAAGGATGCTCCGGAAAACAGCCCGGAGAGAATACTCTATAACTGGATAATCTCCGATCAGGGCAAAGAGCTTGCAAGACGTGAGAACTACGTTGTAAAATAAGAAAAGAGGCGAAAACAATTGGCAGATATCAAGGTTACGGACGTGCGTGAAAAAGCGGGAGATGCAGCTTTCCTTATAGACAACGGCACAACTTCAATAATGTATGATTCCGGATTCGCATTCACCGGATATAAGGTGGCGGACAGAATAAAAAGCATCCTCGGCAAAAGGCAGCTTGACTATATATTCCTCACCCATTCCCACTACGACCACGCACTCGGCTCGGTATACGCCAAAAGATATTATCCCGATACAAAGGTAGTTGCGGGAGAATATGCCGCAAAGATATTCGCAAAACCGTCGGCAAAGGCACTGATGCGTGAGCTTGACAAAAAATTCGCAAAAAAGTGCGGTGTTTATGAGTACGAAGATCTGATAGATGAGCTGTCGGTGGATATTCCCGTATGTGACGGAGATATCATAAAAGCCGGAGAGCTTGAATTCAAAGTAATAAGCCTGCCGGGGCACACAAAATGCTCTGTCGGTTTTTATGAGTCCGGCTTAAAGCTCCTGCTCGGATGCGAAACTCTCGGAGTATTCAACGGCAAAGACGATATCGTTCCGTCCTACCTTGTGGGATACAAAACGACGATGAATTCCATAGAAAGAGTACTGGGACTTGATATTGAAAGCATAGTAGTCCCCCACTACGGACTTATAACCGGAGACACGGCAAAGCTCTATCTCAAAAAGTCTTATGAGACCACAAAAAAGACTACCGAAGACTTTGTTGCTCTTATGAAAGAAGGCAAATCAAACGCAGATATCCTTCAGGTGTTTAAGGACAGATTCTACCACGGAGAGATAATCAATGCTTATCCCATTGATGCGATGACACTCAATGTAGGTATAATGACGGACCTTATCCGCCGCGAATTTGATATACAATAAATAAGTATAAAAATTCGGAGATACCCATATATCGGTGTCTCCGTAAATTTTTATTTATTCAGTATCCATATCGCGGCATTGAGATATCCCGCAAAGGCTACCCATATAGCATAGGGTATCTGCAATCGTGCCGCCGTCTTTGATATCGGGCTGTACAGCGAGATGGTTCTCAGTATTAAAAACAGAAGAAGCAGCAGTACGGCAAAAGCCGTAAGGAACATCCTCATATTAAAAAATACCAGGCTCCACAGAAAATTAACTGCAAGACTCGCTCCGTATACCTTCAACGCATCGCGCTTCTTATCGTCATCTGCGTTCTTATCAGTATATATCATCGCCGCACTGACGCCCATCAAAACATAGAGTATCCCCCAAACAACGGGAAACAGCCACGAAGGCGGTGAAAGCGGCGGCATGACTATCTCATTGTAAATATCCATACTGTTTCTTGTAAGAAATGCAGATGCCCCTCCTACCGCCAGGGCGATAACAATCGATATCACATAAGGCTTGACCTTTGATCTCATAACAATTCCCTCCTTTTGTTGCTATTCTATGCCGCAAAACGGAAAAATATACCGCATATCGGTAAGCTCACGTTCAAAAAGCATATTTACAAATTGACTTTTTCGATGCACAATGTTATAATATAAAAAAAAGAAAGGAAAACGACAACATGAAACAGACCTTCTGCGCACATCGCGGCGTATCTGCACTCATGCCGGAAAACACTCTGCCCGCATTTGCGGCGAGCCTTGCTCTCGGTGCAGATGAGATAGAATTCGATATAAGACTTACAAAGGACAACAAATTGATAGTCTCCCACGACGATGACCTTGAAAGGATATCCGACGGAAACGGAAAGCTGTGCGACTATACCATGGAGGAGCTTAAAAAGCTAAACATAGGCGGAAAACACGGCTGGAAAGTCCCTTTCTGCGAGGCGAAAGATGTCTTTGAACTTCTTTCGGGAAAGATAATATTCAATATGCACGTCAAGGAATCGGGAGAAAACGGCTTTCTCATAAAGGAGCTTGCAAAACTCATACACGAATACAACGCCGAAGACACCTGCTATTTTGCTGCTGTTCCTCCGGAGCTTGAATGTATGCAGAAGTACACTCCCGAAATAAAAAGATGTGCCATCCAGCATCCGGACTATCCGAATGTTTGGGATGACGCGGTAAAATACGATTGCTTCCGTGTACAATTCTGGTACGGAATGTTTGAGCAGAAGCACATCGACCTTCTTCACTCAAAAAACATCGGATGCAATGTCTTTTTCGCAGATACTCACGAGAATTACAAAATGTACTTCGATATGGGCATGGACAACATTCTTACCAACAGAATGGACCTTGCGGCAGAATACCGTGAAAACAATATGTAAAAGCAATTGTTATACTCTCCCGACTTATAAAAAGTCGGGGGCTTTTTTTACCTTTTTGCATCAGATATCACATTTAATAAAAACGATCCCACCCTCATCGGAATAAAAGGACAAGAGTGGGATACAATATGCAAAAAACGCACAGTAATACATTCATCAATGGTGATTCATTTACATAATAAAAACTTACATATTTGTTTTCAAAAAGCCATTCAACAAATTCGGAGGTAAGATACATGACAAATACACATTCCATCATAAAGGATGGTATCTTAATAGCGGCAGGCTCCTTTCTCCTTGCATTCGGAGTAAACTTCTTTCTTGTGCCTGCAAGGCTCTCAACAGGCGGAGTAAGCGGTATCGGCACAGTACTGTATTATACATTTTCCGTTCCCATGTCCGTCACGACCCTTGTTCTTAATGCGGTACTCTTCCTTGTAGGAATACGCATCCTCAACCGTGCGACTATACTGAAAACGGTATACGGGGTATTGATGCTCTCGCTTTTCCTTGAAATAACAAGATATTTCGGATATTTCTCGGGTGATCTTTTCATATCTTCACTTTTTGGCGGCATACTTTCAGGACTTGGTGTAGGTATTACCATTCTTCAAGCTGCTTCCACCGGTGGAAGCGATCTTGCGGCAATGATGCTCAATAAATGTATTCCCCACATCACCGTTCCAAATTTTATCCTCATTATTGACACAGTTGTGATACTTATTTCCGGAATAATATACAAAGATATCACCGTTATGCTGTACAGTATGCTGACACTGTATACCGCAAGCAAAATAGCCGACAGTGTTCTGGTACGCGGTGACAAAGCAAGATCAGTATTCATAATCTCCCACGAAAGCACCCGGATTGCCAAAGCAATAATGTCCTCAATGTCACGCGGTGTCACCGGCATATATAGCAAAGGACTCTACAATCAAAATGACGGTATGATGCTGATGTGCATAGTAAGATCAAAGGAAATACCGGGACTTCTCGGCATTGTAAAACAAACAGATAAGAAAGCCTTCACCATAATTTCGGAAGTACGCGAGGTGCGAGGCGAAGGGTTCAAAAGCAACGGTTAGCTAAGGAGGATTTAATGACAATCGCATTCTAATGATATTACAATTCTTATTTCAATCTATATTATCAACTTTCATCACGCATTTTTTGAATCTCGGATCATTGGTAATAGTATTATCATTGTTTTCATATTGTAAATTATAACAACTATTCAAATAAAACCTAAAATTGCTCTTGATCTCTTCCGCTGTTGCATGATCACCTTTATCTTTGCACATTTTAAAATCAAGAATAAGAGTATCGGAAAGCTCCTCTATAACTTCAAATGCTTTGTCATACTCGGATATTGAGATATAATCGTTTGCAAGATTGTTAAAAGCACTGTATAACCATTTGGTCTTAATCTTAATATCATGAAAGGTCTTGTAACCTGATTTTGCTTCATTTATAAGTGTATACCATGCGGTTAATGCTTCATTCTTTTTTTTAATATCAAAAAGTGACAGTCTCTTTGCTCTCACTGCCAAAGCCCATAAATACTGATGAACAGCTTCAAGGCAAGCAGATTCCGATAATTGGATACACTTTTCGTGATCGTTCTTTTTGGAATATATTTCTATCTCCATTGAAGTTCTTATACAGCTTTTTTGAGGCAGAGCTTTTGCAGTTTCTTCGGCATTTACAAAATCATTATTGTAAAGATAAAGAATAACAAGAGTCTGCAGTGCATCTATAAGTCTTGTCGCATCGTTGTCGCAATCAATTATTGATTTTAAAACAGTCACAGCTTCCTGATAAAACTTATCTTTTTCTTCTTTGGAATCCGACCTATAATAAATACATCTTATCAAACTATCTGCGAGCTTTAGCTTTATCTCATAATCAAGAGGGTATTTTTTGATATGATCTTTATATAGAACATAGCTTTCATAGTAAGCATCATCATTCCGCAAATATACTTTTTCAATACCCTTATTAATCTCCTCGATACGCCTATAAAGATTCTCCCTATCGGTTTTCTCATCACTGCCACCCCCAAGAAGAAAATCGGTTGTCACTCCAAGGACTGCAGAAAGCGGCAGGATCTGAGAAATATCAGGCATTGAATTGTCACATTCCCACTTTGATATCGACTGAACAGAAACCATAAGCTTTTCGGCTAAATCTGCCTGTGTAAGCTGCATACCTTTTCTTATTGCTTTTAATCTTTGTCCGAAGCTTGACATGATCATTTCTCCTTAAAATAAAATCAGAGCGATGTATATATATTATAACACACATAATAATAACTGTAAATATACAGGTGGGAGATTAATTACTATCCGGATAGTTGATTATTCCGGCAGCAATCTTCCGACTTAAACAGATTGAAATCAAATAATTATGCAATAACGGATAAATATGTTATATAATAAAAAAGAACCGAGACTATTGCCTCGATTCCTTCATAGGTGTCGCAGTACAAAAAGCAATTCTAAATCTTCGACTCTATTTGCCGTAAAATTTCCGAGTTTGGAGTATCTTGTGAACTTGAAAGTTTTTCCCATGCACTTTCAATATATACCTCAATCCTTTCGGGAGTTAAATGCCAAATGCCATCGTCGTCCCCTTCTAAAAACATAAGACAATGCTTTTCATCGGGACGTCTGATAAAATCAAAATACCTATTACGTGCTTCAATAAGTTGCTCCATACACTCAATTGCTCGGTTTATCATTCCAAAATCCACATACTGCTTAACCATTCCCGACAACAACGACATTTTTTGATACATCATTCTGTGCGGCAAATATTCGCCCCCTGACAAAAAAGCATTTATCAGCGTAAGCATATATTCATTCAAATTCAATTGTTTTTGTATTCCGTCTTCGCCCTCCAATTCAATACTAATTCTCCTAACAAGGCGAATACATCTTGAAATATAACGCGCCTTATCATGAAAACTCAATTTGCATTTTTCTATTGCCAAATCCATGTCTTTTTCAGCATATGCAAACTCAGCTTCCCAATAAGCACGATCTCCAAACGTGGAAGGAATACGCTCCATAATCTCATCTGCACGACCAAGCTCACCAAGTGCTTTGTAACACCTTGACAATACATAATAACTCTTAAACATCATATCTGCATTCGTTTCATAGCGAAAGATGCAGTTTTCATAACGTATGCATTCCTTTAATAATTCGTATCTATTATCCGAATTCTTTATCTGAGGCAGCAAAACCGACAAACTTTCAAGGCACCAAAAAGCGACCTCTGAATTTGTTGGATGCTTCTCAAAAAACGGATGAGCCAACTTATATATACGCTCGGCTTCTTCAAACGAAAAATCAACCGGATGATGTCCAATTGTTTCACGCATAGAAATTATATCTTCAAGTTCTGCGTCTTTGTTGAATTCTAAAATCGTATCGGTAGAAATATGCAATGCCCTTGCAAGAGGTACAATTTGAGAAATGTCGGGCATTCCCACATCGTTTTCCCATTTTGAAACAGCTTGAATACTCACACCAATAATTTCCGCCAGTTCACTTTGCGTAAATCCTTTTTCTTTTCTGTAAAACTTTATGATCTGACCAACTGACATAGCCTATCCCCTTTATTCTTTAATCGGTACCGTATTTGTATTATACCATAGATAAAAGCATTTGTACATCTACCAATCAGAAAGAAAAAATCCACGATGCGTTGATATATTGAAAGTTCAAATACCGAAGGATCAGGAATAGATGCAAAAAAAGACCAAAAGCATCTCTAAAACAAAAAACTTTTAGAACATGGCTTTTGGGCATAGTTTACTTTTTGACCTTCTTGATTTTCCGATATTTTACGCGATACCCTAACCGGAATTATGCAAAAAAAGGTTCTTTTGCATGAACTACAAAAGAACCTTTTTAACTGAGTTACCCCAACAATTTCGAACCCGTTATCTATATCCAATTATTTTCCTTTTCTTACGTAAATGCTAGCAGAATACGGAATGGCGTTAGATACATTCATTTCAATAAATTTTTCTATATAAAAACCGATTTTATTGAATTCATCAACATATTGATTTTTATCTTTTGCCCTCGCGGGAAGAAGAGGAACAAATATCTCCATTATACTGCCATTATCAGCATTTCTAACCTGACGTAATTGCGGTGT
>SVQR01000115.1 GCA_015065225.1 Oscillospiraceae bacterium
CGCTATAAGATTTACAGTAAGAAAGGCATTCACTGTTGTCATAGGGTGCTGTGCCGTGATAACTGTACTTTTTGAACTGTTTCCCGATGTGGTAATGTCTCTTTACGGAATTGATGACAGTGCCGTTATCGAAATGGGAAGAGTTGCGATAAGACTTTTTGCACTTTCCTTTGTATTTACAGGCTTTACGTTTATGTTTATGTACTATGCACAGGCAAAAAGAATGCCCGTTTTTTCAATGCAGATATGCGCTCTTGACGGATTTGTCATAATTGTTCCGGCAGGATTACTTCTTGCGTGGCTGTGTGGAAGTAACGGAATATTGTTGTCTTATATCGTAAACGGTATTCTTGTAAGTCTGTTTATTGTCTTAAAGTCAAAACATACCGTCAAAGGATCAAACGGTAGCCTGTATTCGTTGTTTATGCTGAAAAAGCCGTCAGATGATGCCATTGAATTTTCGGTGGATATTTCCGATGATGATAAAATAAAAGAGGCGATCGGAATAATCACCGAACGTGTCGGGAATGATGCTGAAGATATTGTCGGATATATGTTTGAGCTTTCAAAAAATGCGTATATAAAAAAGACCGGACTTAAGAAAGGCGATACCGTTGATGTGATTTTTGACAGCGGCAAACTTTCATTTAAGGATATCGGTGCAGATTACAGGCTGCTTGAGGATAATAGTTGTACAGAAAAGATAAAGAAGCTTAACAGCACTTATGAAAACACGCTGATGATCGGAATAAACTATTCCACGGTTATACTTGAAAAAAGGGAGGCAAATATATGAGAAATACAATATCCGCACCACTAACAAAGACCCAGATGGGTATTTATATCGAGTGTCTTGAGAATCCGTCATCGACACTTTACAACCTTCCTTTTCTGGCAAAGCTCGGAGAAGACATTGATGTTGAAAGTTTGAAGACGGCAATAGAGCAGCTTGTTTCGGCTTATCCTTCTCTCAATACGGTACTTTACACCGATGACGACGGCAATATCATGCAGAGATTCTCGGATAAAGAATATACTGTCAACGTCGTTCATATGTCTGACGAGGAGTTTGAAAAGACAAGAGGCGGGCTTGTTCGTCCGTTTGAGCTTCTCGGCGGATGTCTTGCGAGATTTGAGTTATATATTACTCCTTCGGCAAATTATTTGTTTGAGGATATACACCATATCATTATGGACGGTACAGCTCACCATATTTTGGCATACGAGCTGAAAAAGGCTTATGACGGAGAAGTCCTTTCAAAAGAAACATATACTTCCCTTGATCTTGCAAAGGATGAGGCATCACTTTTCGGTGGTGAGGAATACATACGGGCAAAAGAATTCTACAAAGAGCTTCTTGAAGGTCGTGAGGAGCTTGACTGTCTTCCCGCAAGAGATGTATTTGACGATACCCCGAAGCAGGGATGGATGAATTACGAATTTATGCTTGATGATGCTTTGCTCAAGGCTTTCAGAGATAAAGTGAAGCTTTCCACCACCGCATTTTTCACGGGGGTAATGGGATTTATCATCGGGAAGTACAACTATAAGGATGAAAGCGTTATCGCAACGATATACAACGGAAGAAGGACTCCGGAAAAGAAGTCAGTCATTTCCATGCTTGTAAAAACCCTTCCGTATGTTTCGGATTTTTCAGGCAATCCCACCGTAGGAGAATTCCTTAAAAGATCCGGCGATGCTTTGTTTGCCTGCCGTGAAAACGATATATATTCCTTTGAGGAGATATGTGCCGAGTTCGGTGCTTCGGCAAGCGTAAACTTTGCTTATCAGGGAAAAATGCTCGATTATGTCCTCATGGCGGACAGCAATATGCAGGTGGAAAGACTTTACGATGCGAACCACATCGAAAATACTCCGCTGCTTTTTGAATTATCCGAGCTTGGAGGCGGAAAATACTCACTTCATATAGGCTATAGAGCCGATATGTTCAGCGAAAGTCTTGTTCTGAATATGGCAAGAGCTTACGGCAAGGCGGCTTCGGAATTCCTTATAAAAGAAAGGGTGGATGATGTCGAGCTTACCGATGAGGTAACACTTGCACAAACAGAAGCCTTTAATGCAACGGAGCATCCTCTTGATTGTGATAAGACCATTGTTGAGCAGTTCCGCATGACAGCGGCGAAGTATCCCGATAAAACGGCACTTGTTTATCTTGATAAGAGCTATACCTACAGCGAGCTTGACAGTATCACCGATATTCTCGCAAAAGAGCTTATAAAGAAAGGCATAGGCAAGGATACCGTTGTCGGAGTGCTTATTCCGAGATGTGAATACATGGTCATCTGTGCTCTCGGCATACTTAAAGCGGGCGGCGGTTATCTTCCGCTTGATCCGACCTACCCGCCGGAACGTCTCAATCTTATGGTGACGGACTCCGGTGCAAAAGTGCTGATTACAACAAATGAGCTCTGCAGCATCATAAATGAAGAATTCACCGGATACAGGATGATGACAAAGGATATAGGCTCACTTTCAGACTGTGATATTCCCCTGACCACGCCTTGCAACAATGATCTTTTCATCATGCTCTATACCTCCGGCTCAACAGGACTTCCGAAGGGTGTTATGCTTGAACACGGAAACCTCATTGCATTCTGCGACTGGGCAAGAAGATATTATTCCATTGACAGTGATGCAAAAAGTGCAGCGTATGCCAGCTACGGATTTGACGCCAATATGTTTGATACCTATCCTGTGCTGACAGCAGGCGGTACACTTTATATCATTGATGAAGGTATCCGTCTCAACCTTATTGAGCTTCAGAAGTATTATAACGACAACGGTATTACTCACAGTCTTATTACAACACAGGTGGGACGTCAGTTCGCACTTATGGAAGGTACGAAGACATTAAAGCATCTGACGGTCGGCGGTGAAAAGCTCGTTCCTCTCGATCCTCCGCCGTACAATATGTACAACGCATACGGTCCCACAGAAGCTACAGTGCTTGTTACCGTGGCAAAGGTCGATAAGAGATACAAGGATGTACCGATAGGTCCTGCGATAGATAATATAAAGTTATATGTTGTTGATAAAAACGGAAAGCTCCTGCCTCCCGGCGCTGCCGGTGAATTGTGGGCTTCCGGACTTCAGGTATCAAGATGCTATCTGAACCGCCCCGAACAGACGGAAAAGGCATTTACAAAGAATCCGTTCTGCAATAAAAACGGATATGAGAGAGTATATCACACAGGTGATGTTGTAAGACTTATGTCAGACGGTGCGGTGCAGTTTATCGGAAGACGCGATGCACAGGTCAAGGTCAGAGGGTTCAGGATAGAGCTTACCGAGGTCGAAGAGATCATCCGCAAGTTCCCAGGTATAAAGGATGCTACGGTTGCGGCATTTGATGATCCTGCGGGAGGCAAGTTCATTGCGGCGTATGTTGTTTCCGATACAGAGGTCTGCATTGATGCTCTTAACGAGTTTATCCTTTCGGAAAAGCCACCTTACATGGTACCTGCTGTGACTATGCAGATAGATGCCATTCCCATGAATCAGAATCAGAAGGTCAACAAGCGTGCACTTCCCGTGCCTCAGAAAAAGTTTGAGGATGTGGTAAAGCCGCAGAATGACATTCAACAAAGGATACTTGATATTATTGCCGAAGTTATAGGTACAAATGAGTTCGGTATTAATACAAACATTTATCTCGCCGGACTTACCTCTGTCGGTGCCGTGAGGCTGAATGTACTTCTTTCCAAGGAGTTCGGAAAGGCTGTGCAGACAAAAGATCTGAAAGAGAACGATACCGTTGAAAAGCTGGAGAAGTTTTTGACAGATGATATTGATGCCGAGAGCTTTGAGATTCTTTCGGATTATCCGCTGACAAAGAATCAGGAGGGTATTTTCGTTGAATCGCTGGCACATCCCGACAGCACGATATACAATATTCCCGTACTTCTTGAAATATCCGACAAGATAGAAATTGACAAACTGGTATGTGCGATAATCAATGCAGTCAATGCTCATCCGTATATAAAGACAAGGCTGTTCATGAATGACAGCGGAGATATCCGCCAGAAAAGGAATGATGACGAAGCATTCACGAAAAACGATATCGAGGTCATAAGGACAGACTGTCTTGAAAGTATAAAAGAGTCACTCGTCGCTCCTTTCAGCCTTATGGGTGACAGGTTATTCAGAATAAAGATCATTGATGCCGACAAAAAATATCTGCTTGTCGAGATGCATCATATCATTTCTGACGGCACATCCATGCTTGTTTTTCTTGAAGATATTTCAAAGGCATATTCGGGAGAAAAGGTTGACAGCGAAGAGTACAGTGCGTTCGAGGTATCTCTTTCGGAACAAAGGCTCCGAGACAGCGACCATTTTGAAAGGGCGAAAAAGTATTACACGGATATATTTAACGGATGCGATGCCGATTGTTTGCCAAGCGGAGATTTAAAAGAAAAGAAAACAGCCGAATCAAACAGCATGACGGTTTACGGTGAATATGCCATGGCAGATGATGTAAAGTATTTTTGTCATGCAAATAAGCTCTCCATGAACGGCTTCTTCACATCGGTATTCGGGCTTGTACTTTCAAAATATTCACGGAAGGAAAAATCTGTATTCACCACTATCTACAACGGCAGAAACGATTCAAGAACGGCACGTACCGTATCCATGTCGGTAAAAACCTTCCCTGTACTTTGTGATGTTTCCAAGGATAAAAGGGATATATCTGTTTGCGATTATGTTTCTACAGTCGGAAAACAGCTTACGGAGAGCATGGCAAACGATATTTACTCATTTGGTGAGATAAGCCGTGCATTCGATATAAACGCCGATGTTATGTTTGCATATCAGGGCGAAGACTTTGAATTTAATGAGCTTTGCGGTGAAAAAGCTAAAATGATGAATCTCAGGCTTGATGACGCAAAAGCTCCGCTCAATATCAATGTATTTATTGAAAACGGACGGATAAGATATTTCTGCGAGTACAGAAGTGACAGATTCAGCAATGAATATATTGAGGGCTTCCTTGACAGCTTTGATATGGCTGTATCGGAATTCCTTTGTAAGAATACTGTCGGCAGTATATCCGTTCTTTCCGACAAGGCAAAAAGAGAGATAGAGAGCTTCAATGATACGGAAGGCGTGGTTGAAGACCTTACACCGCCTCAGCTTCTTGAAAGGCAGGTAAAGCTTTGCCCGGAAAAAAACGCTGTTACGGCAGGCGGAATAAGTATCACGTTCGGAGAGCTTAATATAAGAGCGAACAAAATCGCGAATACTCTTGTTGAAAAGGGTGTTTGCATGGGAGATATAGTCGGTCTTTACATGGACAGATGTGTGGATGTTTATCCCATACGCCAGGGTATAATGAAATCGGGCGGTGCGTTCCTTTCAACAGAGCCGGATTATCCCGATGAAAGAATTGCCTACATTTTTGAAAATTCAAAAGCAGCTTTTGTTATAACAACGTCGGAGCTTTACAGTTCACGCAAAGAGCTTCTTGATTCCGTCGGTTGTGAGATACTTTTGCTTGAAGATATTTACAAGTGTGAAAACATCCAGAATCCGGGCATTGTCATAGAGCCTTCTTCCCTTGCCTATTGTATTTATACCTCAGGCTCGACAGGAAAGCCGAAGGGTGTTATGATAGAACATCGAAATCTTATGAATATGCTCGCTTATCACAAGAAGAATATTCTTGCAAAAGACTATGTTGACAACACAAGCGTATTTCTCGGTCTTGCGGCGATTACCTTTGATGTCTCCGTAATTGAGGAGATGATGCCGCTGTATCATGGTCAATCTGTGGCTATGGCAACGGACGAGGAGATACACAATCCGCTGCTTCTTGCAAGGATGATGAAGGAAACAGGCGTTGACATGATGAAGTGCACTCCGTCATATATGCTGACCATGCTTGATTTCCCTGAGGTATGTGAGGTATTTGGTCAGCTTCGTGCCATTATCATCGGTGCAGAGCCGTTCCCTGAAACACTTTACGGCAAGATGAGGGATGCGGGCTTTAACGGCATTATATTCAACAGCTACGGTCCTACCGAAACCACCGTCACGGTAACGATAGACGAGCTTGACGGAAAGAATGTTACAATCGGTACTCCCGCCGGTAACACTAAGATATATATGCTTGATGTATTTGACAACATTCTTCCTAAATTTGCAAAAGGTGAGCTTACCATCCTCGGAAAGAGTGTCGGCAGAGGCTATGTGGGACTTCCCGATATGACAAAGGAGAAGTTTATCGACTACTGCGGTGAAAAGGCATACCGTAGCGGTGACATCGCTTATTGGAACGGTGACGGAAAAATAGTACACTGCGGCAGGAATGACAACCAGATAAAGCTCAGAGGTCTTCGTGTCGAGCTTGACGAAATAGAGAATGTCATGAATCGCTTTGAGGGTATAAAACGCAGTATCGTTCTTGTGAAGGGTGAAGGAAACGATCAGTATCTTTGCGGATATTATGTTGCAGAGTCTCCCGTTGATACATCCAAACTGTCGGCTTTCATGGAGCAGACGCTTACAAAGTACATGATCCCGAATGTGTTCGTACATCTTACTAGTCTTCCGATGACGGTCAACGGCAAGGTAGACAAGCGTGCGCTCCCGGAGCCGAGCTTTAGTGCAAATGAGCGTTCCGGAAGAGAAGCAAAAAATGCACTGGAAAAGAAGCTCTGTGAGATATTCGCTATGGCGCTCGGTGTTGAAAATGTATTTGCCGACGAAGATTTCTTTGAGCTTGGCGGTACTTCCCTTTCCGCTTCAAAGGTAGCGATGAAATGCATGACGGAAGGCATTGATGTGGTCTATGCGGATGTATTCGATCACACGACTCCCGAAAGCCTTGCGGCGTTTATTGCGGAGAAGTCCGGTGAAGTTCCTGCACCAATCGGTCAGGAAGATAAAAAAGCCTCCGACACCGAAGAACTGTACGATGTTCTGAAATTCAACACATCCGAATATGTCGGTGAGATATGCCGTGAAAGTATAGGGAATGTACTTGTAACAGGTGCTACAGGCTTCCTCGGTATTCACGTTGTCATGGAGCTTGTCAACGGGGGTTGTGAAAAGGTCTACTGCCTTATACGCAAGGGCAAGAGCAGATCCGTTGAATCAAGACTTAAGACTATGCTTATGTATTATTTTGACGATACATTTGAAGATCTCATCGGCAAGAGAATAATTCCGATTGACGCGGACATTACCGATAAGGATCTCGGCAAAACTCTCGGCGGTCTTGATTTTGATACGGTAATCAACTGTGCGGCTTGTGTTAAACATTTTGTAAATGACGATCTTCTTGACAGAGTAAATGTTCACGGCGTTGAGAATCTGGTAAGTATATGCCTTGAGGAAAACAAGAGGCTTGTACAGATATCCACGGTAAGTGTTGCCGGTGAAAGTGTAGACGGCCATATTCCGGAAAGTGTAAAACTAACTGAATCACGTCTTGATCTCGGTCAGGCACTTGACAACAAGTATGCTGATACAAAATTCCGCGGTGAAAAAACTGTTCTTGAGGCTGTGAGAAAGGGACTTCGAGGCAAAGTAATCCGTGTAGGTAACCTTATGAGCCGCGAACGAGACGGAGAGTTCCAGATAAACTATTCCACAAACGGATTCATGCAGAGACTTCGTGCTTACTCTATAATAGGTAAGTTCCCCATTGGAAGCATGGACAGCAGTGCAGAATTCTCTCCCATAGATTCCACGGCAAAGGCGGTCGTAACTCTTGCGGGAACGCCGGATAAGTTTACGGTATTCCACGCTTACAACTGTCATCATGTTCACATGGCGAATGTCATAGATACCATGAAGAAATACGGTATGGATATTGACGTTGTGGATGACAAGGAATTCACCGAGCATTTCAATGCGCTTCTTGCAGACGAAGAACGCAACATGGAAATATCAAGCCTTATCGCTTACATGAACAGCGGAAAAACAAATCGCCGTTATGTGGGATGGGACAACAGCTTTACGATAAAGGCTCTTTACAGGCTGGGATTTGCATGGCCACTCACCGGTGAGAAATACATAAAACAGGCTGTGGATGCTCTGTCCACACTGGGATTCTTTGACAGTGAAGATGAATAATACAAATACTTATATTGCCGATGTACGGATGCTTGAGGATGAGGCTGTCTTTTCACATCTTTACCGAACGGTATCCGCCGAGCGACAAAGGAAGATAGACGGATTTATCTTCCCGAAAGACAAACGGCTTTCCCTTGCCGCAGAGCTTCTTTTGAAAAAGGGACTCTACAATGCGGGAATAAAGGATTATACGATAAGATACGGGCAGTTCGGAAAACCGTATATTGAAGACAAAGATATTTATTTCAACCTTTCCCATTCGGAAGAGATGGTGATGTGTACCGTTTCTTCGGCTCCTGTCGGCTGTGATGTTGAGAGGGTAGCGGATATTGATCTTGATATTGCAAAAAGATTCTTCTATACATCCGAGTATGAAATGATCGCTGCGGCAAAGGATGCGGTGGGAAGGCGTGACTTATTCTTCCGTCTGTGGACACTTAAGGAGAGCTTTATGAAGGCAACCGGACTCGGCATGGAGCTTGCGCTTGACAGCTTTCGTGTTATCATTGATGGCGAAAAGATAAATGTTGAACAGTTCGTTGACAGAAACAATTATTATTTCAGAGAATACGATCTGAAAAACGGATACAAATATGCGGTCTGCGGCATGAAAGATGATATTGCGGATGCACAGCTTGTATCCCTTGTGTAAAGGAGTGACTTAGGTGGAAATTATTGATACAAAAAGAGCTGCAGAGCTGGTCGAAGGCACAGACAGACTTTCAAGATGCGAGATAGAAAAGCTTGCCGATGAAAGGCTGAGATTTCTTATTGATTATGCTCGTAAAAATTCAAAGTATCTTGCCAAAAAATACGCTGACCTTCCGGAGAATTTTTCTCTTGCAGACATCCCGATTGCTACAAGAAGCGAAATGGTGGAGAATTTTGAGGAATGGGTATGCGATCCGGATATCACAAACGCTGCCGTAAGTGAATATTTGTCGGATTTTGAGAATATCTACACACGTTTTCTCGGGAAGTATGCCCTTGCAAGCACCTCCGGAACAACTGCGGCACCGCTCAGGATAGTACGCGATTCAAGGCATCTTGCAATTCACGGTGCGCTCATGGACAAAAGATACTTCCACGGTCCGCTCCTTAAAGATGTTGAAGGAATAGACAAGCCGGATATGAAAAACTGCGGTATAATCCCCGACGGCGGATTCCACTCATCATATGTTTCGTTTCTGCGTATGAGACGTTCGTATGAGGAACGAGGCATGGAGGATAAGGTAAAGTTCATCCCTGTTGTGACACCCATTGAAAAGATGGTACAGGAGCTTAACGATTTCCAGCCGGAAATGATAGGTACTTATCCGTCGGTCATATACACTCTTGCAAGTGAACAAAAAGCGGGAAGGCTTAATATTCATCCGAAATTTATCGGTTGCTCCGCAGAAAAACTGACAGATGAGAGCAGGAAATATATAAGTGAGGCTTTCGGCTGTCC
>SVQR01000116.1 GCA_015065225.1 Oscillospiraceae bacterium
TCCGCCTATCCAGCCTATCTCGCAGTTGGTGATACGGAGATTCTTCTGCGTACCGCCGGAGATACCGAAGTTACTGTACTTTATGCACAGGTTATCTATGGTAACATTATTGTTGTTGCCGATCCTTAGGACTGCTCCCAGCGGAACGAATTCTATGGATTCAAAGACCTCACCGGGATTGCCTCTGTCGCATCTGAGGTACAGGTCGCCCGTACAGAGATTGCATCTTACATTAGGTATCGGAGCCTGATCATGAATAAGCGTATCGCACTTTGAGAAGTGGGAAAGATCCTGCTTCATGTGCTTTGTGACATCAAAGGGAGTCTTTCTGTCGGAAGCAAGCACCCACTGACCGTCTACCCAGGAGGGCATCTTCTTTATGGAATTTTCCTTGCCGTGGTTGAAAACTATAACGCCGATATCAATGAACTGTCTGTGGTACTTCCAGATGTTTGTCGTACCCTCCACAAGTGTCCACTTAGAAGCATCCGCACCGTCTTCGGGCGAAGCATAAAGTCTCGGCTTTTCGCCTGTGCCGTATGCGGCATATGTCACACCGGGCTTTGTCTCGATGTTACCTCTGAACAGGTCGCCTCTCTTGAAGAACACTCCGTCACCGCTCTTTAGATCAAGTGTATTCACCTTTTTGATGGTCTTGACAGGTGTCTTGAAGGTAAGACCGTCGTTGCTGTCGTCACCGTTCTCGGATACATAATATGCCGTACCCGTAATGGTTATCTCGTCTCTTGCTCCGAGAATCTCGTTCTTGAGGTTTTCAGAGAGGAAGTCAACTTCCTTGATTACCTCGGCTGTCTTCTCGTACTTCACGCATCCGCAGTTGTTAAGTCTGTGATTAAGCATTGTTTTTACTCCTTTTTAGTGGATTATTTTTAAGGTCTGTCCATGCCAATAAACTTAAAGAAATTATTTCCGTAAACATTAGACTTGAACTTTTCAAGGTCGCCCTTATAGTACTTTGCGTACAGCTCATCGTCAATATTTGTCCAGTTCTTTATAAAGTCCACAGAATAGTCATCGGTATTTCTGTCCGAACCGAACATGAGATGCTCGTCAATGTCATAGCCCGTAAGTATGAGTTTTCTGAACACCTCGTCACGGTACACCTCGGGAGTACCCGGTGTTACGTCCATAAACATCTCGGAGCATGTTTCCGGAGTCTTTGTGTAACAGTCGTTATTGAACTTGCCGTACACCGCTATACATTCGTCTGTCCACGGCCATGAAAGGTGTGCAAGACAGAAACGAAGCTTCGGGATATCTATCATACATTCAAAGTTTGAAGGCTTATTGAAGTTTGCACTGTTTCTTCCGTCCCAACAGATACCGCTGTGGAACATTACCGCCTTACCTCTCTGTGCGATCTTTGAAACGACATCCATACACCTGTTATCGCTCGGATAGAAGTCGTAGCATATTATCTTGAACGCCACATATCCCAGCTCTATCGCCTTATCCACCTGCAGAAGCGCATCTTCCTCAAGCGGATTTATCCAGTAGAAAGGATAGAGATTGTCATGTCCCTTGCAGAACTCAAGTCCCGCCTTCATCCTCTCTTCCCATGTCTTATATTCATATCTTTTGGGACTCGGCGAATAAACGGCAAGTCCGTCCATGCCGGCTTCCTTTATCTGTTTCCGGAACCTTACAGGATCATAATTCGCAAGATCCATGTAGTCCTTGCCCATTCTTGTGTGTACGTGACAGTCTATTCTCATATTTTCTCCTTTTTTTACGGGGGATGTCGCTTTCTTGAAAGAAAGCGACGCAAAGAACTTTAGATTTGCTCCGCCCTCGCTATGCTCCGGCTCCGGGTGTTTTCTTTTGGTTTTACAGATATGAACGTTGTTGCTGTGCCTTTGTCGGAAACTTCTGATTTGTTACTTTATTTTGTTGTAACGATGCAGAAAGAATTCAAAGAATTCTTTTAAGCTCACTTGTGAGCTTTACAACCCACGGCATCGTTACAAGGTAACTTTGGTGTTGCAGAATCCTTGTCCCCCTCAGGCAGAAGGGGATGTCAGCGAAGCTGACAGGGGGAGTCCCCGCCGCAGCAGTTATAATCAAATGAAGATTGCGAAGCAATCAACCCAAATTATTCATTATTCATCATTCATCATTCATTATTCATTAATTCCGATTTTCCTCAGTCCCTCTCATTCTTGGGCGTAAATTCACGAAGCTCATAAAGGTGATCCTTTTCCGCAAAGTATAGTCCGCCCTCTGTGTTAAAGTCCATATCGTCGCAGACCTTTCTTACGTTTTCGTCGTAAGGAATAAGCTCGGTACGGTTCTGTGCGTATCTTCCGAGAGTGCTTTCCTCTGTTCCGAGGTACTGAACAAAGATATTGTTGCGGAACTTGGGAAGCCACTGTTTTTTGCCTGCGCCGCAATGTATCATCATGTTACGGCTTCTGTCAAAGATATTGCCCTCATAGACATAGTTTTCATCAAGGGGATTGAAGTGATCCCAACCCTTGACGTGTGCTGCGGGGCAGTCGTATTCAGGTCTCTGTTCACCGAAGCCGAAGCCTGCGTATCTGAAGATATTGTCCTTGACAAGTATATTCTGCTGGAATCTTACGCCCAGAATGGATGAAGGCTGTCCCAGGAAATATTCAAGCGAATATGTGCAGTATTCCACAAGGTTATTGGTATAGCGGATATTCTTCTGACGGCAATCGTTCTCACCGCCTGCGGAAAGCTGATGTGTCATACCTGCGTCATACGCCTGATAGATGTAGTTATGGTCACAGATGTAATCATCACAGCCGCCGTATATCTCGATAGCGTTGCCGAAGCGTACCACCTGACCGTGACCGTTTGTATCCGGTCTGTTGGCATAGAACTGAATAGCACCGCCTATCCAGCCGAAGTAGCAGTTTGTGACATGAAGTCCCGTACAAGTACCCGCACCGACACCGTGGTTTCCGCCGTAGACAATTGCGAGATTATCTACATGAACATGGAACCAACCTCCGACAGCGACAACATTGTGTCTTGTGGAGAACTCGATGGAGCTGAAAACTTCACTGGGGTTGCCCTTATCGCATCTGAGATAAACCGTTGCGAGATTCTCCGGATCGTTTATATCCGGGAAGCCGTCGGGATTGAGCTTTCCGTCCTGCTTGCAGAAGTGATCAAGGTCGTACGCAAGGTCTCTCTTTATATCGAATTCCACATCTCTCTGATAACGCTTGACGTATCTTCCGTTAACATATGAGGGTATTCTCTTTACCGAATGACATTCACCCTCGTTAAAGACTATAAGTCCAACGTCCTGCATTTTTGTTTCATATACCCAGATATTGGTCGTGCCTTCCATAAGAGTCCACTTTGAAGCATCCGCACCGTTTTCGGGAGAACCGCAGATACGGGGCTTTGCACCCTTGCCGTAAGCAGAGTAAGTAACACCCGCACGGCACTTTATCATACCTCTGTAAGTACCGCCTCTTTCAAAGAAAACACCGTCATGATATGTCACGGGACCTTCGTTTACGTTTTTGAGAGTTTTCCACGGGGAAGCCTCAGAGAGACCGTCATTATCGTCATTACCGTTTGCTTCGGAAACGTAGTAGCACTTGCCGCTTACAGTAACATTTGTTTCCGACTCAAGAATCTCCTTCTTCAGCTTATCCGCAAGAACATCTATCTCCTTTATAACCTCGGCAGTTGCATCAAAGTCGATGCCGTTTGTTTTTATTCTGTTTTCAAGCATGATAGTACCTCCAAAAAATTAATACGAGTTGAAAGTTAGGATAGGATTTAGTGGACAGTGGACAGTGGACAGGGAAGGATAATTTCCTTCGGAAATTTTCTAATTGATTAAAATTTTCAAAAGTTGAAGCCTCGCCCTGTAAGCCAAAGCAACATACCCTAATTTATAAAATATTTTAATTATCCGAAGGAAGCGGAGCTTCCATCATTCCCTGTCCACTGTCCCCTGTCCACTGTCCACTAACTATGTCCACTGTCCACTAAACCTATACCTTGCATTATACCTGCCAACATCGCAAGTGTCAACACATTTTTTGCGCTTTGAACTATTTTGGATGTTTCAACAAAATTTTAGCACACTTTTCGGCAAAATGACACTCAAAAATTCTCATTTTCATCTCACATTTTTACATCTGTACTCTGTCGGGGACATTCCTGTCTCTTTTGAGAAGAATTTTGAAAAGGCAAGCACGTCCTCGTACCCCACGGCACAGCCTATATCCGACACCGACATATCCGTTTCGGAAAGCAGCATCTTTCCTTGCGAAAGGCGAATATCGCTGATGTAGCGTTTCGGAGACTTTCCGAATTCGCCTCTGAATAGCTTGAAAAGGTACGGCTCGCTGACTCCGAGCTTTTCGCATATCTGCGAGACCTTTATGTCCTTTGAATACTCGCGTTCTATCATCCGAACGGCGTAGTCAAGGTATATCCGTGAATTGTTTTGCTTTCTCCCTTCCCTGTCTTTTCTTTCGTGATGGGAGAGCAAGCTGTAAAACAGCACCTGCATCTCAAGTAAGCCGAGTATCTTTCCGTTGTTTTGTGTGATGTGATCCATGATCTTTTCCACCTGCGGCACAAAATCATACTCAAATATCCCGCTTTTTTCGTCGGCTCGGTACATTCGGAAAAGTTTTTCCATATCGTCACCGTATGCTATCACCCACAGGAATGTCCAGGGGTCTGTCTCATCGCTGTGGTACTCCTCGAAAAGTCCCGGTGTTATCAAAAATCCCTGACCGGCTCTCACTTCATTTCCGCAGAAGTATCCCTTGCCTTTTGTGACATAGTGGATGATATATTGTTCTCTTTTGCACGGTCCGAAGCGTGTGACCTCCCTGGCGGCACTCCAGCCTATTGCTGTGGGAGACACGGAAAGATCACTTCTCGGACAGGTTACATCATATCTCATCTCTCCACCTCCTGTTAGGATTTTACCATACAGTGTTAATGTTTGTCAATACACTTTTCCGAAAATTGATGATATTATCATTGTATAACATTCTTTGCAAAAAATAAATGTATTTTTCAGCTTGTCTGTACTTTTCAAAATCAAAATGCAAAAAACTATGAAAGGTTTATGTTTCATGACGATATACGAAAGATTTGATTCGGCAGGTATCCCCTGTGCCGCGGAATACTACAAGCATCCCGAAAGGAGCAGATTCTACAGAAAGAGTCTCGCCCTTCGCAAATACTTTGAGACTCTGCCGCTCGCACCCTACACCGGCACGCTTCTTTGTCCGCTCGGATAAAGAACGGATAACCCTTCCATGCGTATTACATATATGGACGGTATATGGTTTGACCTGAAATACATAGAAGAAAAGGATGCGGAGCTTGCAAAGTACATAAACGACCATCCGGTACACAGCTACCGTTCATCCGTACCGAAGGAGCATACTGTTGCGGGAAATATGTACACTCACTCCATGCCCAATTACGAAAGGATATGCTCGGAAGGCTTTGATTCCTATATTCCGAGGATAGAGAAAATAGAGGACAAAGATATCCGCGAGGGACTTCTTGAGCTTATCGAGGGTATAAGATGCTATGCGGCAAGATGTGTTGAGTATCTCAGATCGGTCAATGCCGACGAAAAGTTGATTGCGGCACTTTCAAAAGTTCCGATGCGCCCATGCGAGACCTTTTATGAGGCTGTTGTCTGTTGGAATTTTGTTATGTATCTCGATTGCTGTGACAATCTCGGATGCGTTGCAAAGGGACTTCTCCCCTATTATAAGGGTGAGGATGCAGTACCTCTCTTTGAGAATCTCTTTGACAATCTGGATATCAACGGCGGCTATTCCATGTCGATAGGTACAGACGGATACGATCCGCTTGTGATGCAATGTCTGAAAGCATTGAGGGGAAAACGCCGTCCCATGACAGAGCTGTTTGTCGGAAAAGATACTCCCGATGAGGTCTGGGATGCGGCTCTGGATGTTGTCAAAAACGGCGGCGGTCAGCCTGCATTTTATAACAGAGATGTACTTCTCGGCGGACTGTGCAGACGTTTTCCTGAGATAAGCGATACAGATGTAAAAAAATTCTGCGGCGGCGGATGTACAGAGTCAATGCTTGCGGGACTTTCAAATGTAGGCTCTCTTGATGCCGGTATCAATCTTGCGCTCATACTTGACAGGTGCATACATGAGCATCTTGAGGATTGTGATACATACGAGGAATTCTACGGAATATTCATGGCGGAAGTAAAAAAAGTCTGCGATACGGTAATGCGTGAGATAGCAAGCTCGCAAAAGGAACGTGCGGAGCAGAATCCCCTGCCCATGCGTACACTTCTTGTAGATGACTGCATAGACAAAGGACTTGACTATAACTGCGGCGGTGCAAGGTATATGTGGAGCATCATCAGCTTTGCGGGACTTATAAACGTCATTGATTCCATGGTCGTTTTACGCAATTTTGTATATGAAACAAAGAAATACACCGCCAAAGAGGTATGCGATCTTCTCAAAAACAACAATGCCGCTTTTCTGTCGGAAGCAAAAGCCTTTAAAGAATGCTACGGCAACGGCTGTGACAGTACCAATGCAGAAGCAAACCGCATCAGTACCGATATATTCTCGAATCTTGACCGTGGCAGACCTTATTTCGGTCTCGGATATATCCCCGCCTCCATACAGTTCTCACAGGCGGCGGCATCGGGTATCGGTGTCGGAGCGACACCCGACGGAAGAAGTGCAGGCTCTCCCCTTTGCGAATCTCTCGGAGCGATACACGGCAAGGACAGCAAAGGACCGACCGTCATGCTGGAAAGTGTTACAAGTCTTGATCTTGCAAGAGCACTGGGTATTCCCGTAGTAAATCTTACGGTAAATCCCGGATTTGAAAACAACATATTAAAGGCTCTGATTCTCGGCTACATGGATAACGGAGGCATCCAGCTTCAGCTGACCTGCACAAACAAAGAGAAGCTTCTTGCGGCACATAAAGCCCCCGACTCCCACAAGGACCTCATAGTCAGAGTCGGCGGTTATTCGGAATACTTTTACAGGCTTCCGGAAAATCTTCGCGAGAGCATTGTTCAAAGGAGTATTTATCTGTAAAAAACTTTTGCATAAAACGCACATCGTTACAAGCGGTGTGCGTTTAAATTAGGGAACAGGGAACAGAGAACAGAGAACAGGGAAGGATAATTTCCTTCGGAAATTTGCAGATTAATTGAAATCTTTTTATGTGCAATCTTAATTCTGTAAGCTGAAGTAACAAATGTAAACAAATTTTGATCAATCAGAAGGAAGCGAAGCTGAAGTTTGCCTTGCAAACTTTAAAGAAACCTTTGGTTTCTTCATTCCAACATTCCCTGTTCCCTGTCCCCTGTTCCCTGTTCCCTGTCCCCTGTTCCCTGTTCCCTGTTCCCTGTTCCCTGTTCCCTGTTCCCTGTTCCCTGTTCCCTGTTCCCTGTTCCCTGTCCATAAAAAATCTCCCGCACAGCCAAAGCCATGCGGGAATTCTTAATTATGAATTATGAATTTGTAATAATATCTTACTTACCCCAGGAAACAAGCACATATGCAACGTCTTTCGAGTCGATCTTGCCGTCTCTGTTAAGGTCGTACTTTGCGTATTCGGGACGCTTGTCTACACCGAGTCCTTCTTCACCGAAGTAGGAAACTACTGCGGAAAGGTCATAGATGTTGATGTCGTTGTCCTTAACGATGTCGCCTGCGAGGAAGGTTACGTTCTTTGCGGAGGAATCCTTGCCTTCTTCAACGTTGATGGCGTTGTCCTTTACGTTGTTCCAGAAGTTGAGTGTCTTATCCTCTGTCATTGTTACGGTGTATCTTGCTGTTCTGTAGCCTGCGCCGGATACTTCCACCGTGTAGGCATTGCTGAGTGTGAGAAGCTCGTCTATCTCAATTTCATATGCACCGTTTTCAAATACGACTTCTACTTCGCAGTCTGTCTTGTCCTTGTAGATAGAAAGAACATCGGGAATGGAAGGAGTCTCACCGAGACCTATAACAAGTGCTTCGTCAAGGTCACCGCCGAATACCTTAACTGTCATCTGCTGATATTCGCAAGGCTTGTTTTCAACAGCGTTCGGGAATGTGATGTTGATCATGAGCTCTCTTGTGGGAACTACTATCTCAACGTCATTTACTTCGCCTACCATCTGATCGTTCTCATCCATGTCGGCATTTACTACGAGCTTACCTGCCGCATCAAAGCCTTCAACGATATTGTCTCTGATCTCTGTTGCGTAAACTGCGTTTGTTGTAACGGTTGCATCTGTTCCGAGGTAGTACTTACCGTAGCCGGAAACCTCGATAGTACCGATAACGATAGCCGCGCCTGTTTCTTCGTATTTATCAATACCGTTGTAGTTGAACATGAATCTGTCGGAGTCGCCAAGCTGTGTGAGTGCTACGCCCTTTACGGGAGTAACGGTATAATCCATCTTCGCGCCTTCGTAGGGAGTTCCCACAAACTTGAATGTGATATCTGCGGAAGCAAGCTCATTGATCTTTTCGGAATTGTAGCCTGCGAGGATGATCTCGTATGTATCAGCGCCTTCGAGAGTGTCGATTATGTCACCGTCCGATTCTGTCTTGATCGTGCCGTCATCGTTTCTTTCAACGTCTGTTCTTCTGTACTGGATGTAGATCGTGTCTGCCTTGGAAACTACGTTGCCGGAGATATCATCCCAATCTGCGATTGCAGATGTTTCAACGAGAAGCTCGGAGGTTGTGTCTGTATTAACCTTATTGCCTGCGGCAAGAACAAGGTCACCTACCTTGCCTTCCTCTGTGTTTGTAGAGCCGCTGATCTTAATGCTGGAGTTATTTGTAACATCAAGGTTGTAGCCTGTGGAGGTGTTTCTGATACCGTTACCGCTGTTTGTTACTGAAATAACGGTATTGTCTATTGTACCGCCGAGATTTCTGAATGCGGTGTCGGAGAGATTTGTGATTGTTAATTCGGAATCCTTGATATTTGCGGATACGTTTACGTTGAACATATCGGTATTATCAAGTGTAACATCTGTATCTTCAATTACAAGAACACAGTTTGCACCGTAGCCCTTTACAAAACCGCCCTGATCTGCATTATCGTTCTTGAGATCTATTGTTGAATCTGTAATTGTGAGCGAAACATCCGCACCGGAGTTACCTATCTCAAATACACCATAACCGGAATTATAGCCGTTACCAACAAAGTTCACCTTATCCATTGTAAGAGTTGTTGCGGGAGTTGCATACTGTGCAAGACCGAAGATATTCTGAGAGGAGGAAGCCTTTGAAATGTCGACCGTACCACCCGAGATGCTGTTGTCGCCGATGATGTAGTTTGCTCCTACGTTTACGAACATTGTATAGCCGTTAAGGTCGATGTTTATGGTGTCGTTGTTGAGCTTTGTGTTGAGCTCTGCATCGGCAAGAAGGGTGATCTTTGCACCGTCTGCTTCTGCGATTGCGGCATCAAGGGTTGTGTAGCCCTTTACTCCATCAATTGTCGCAACGAATT
>SVQR01000117.1 GCA_015065225.1 Oscillospiraceae bacterium
GGGGAAGAATCCCGCACGCATTCTGACGGGAACATCCTTGCCGAATACTTTTGAGAGGATGCTCTTTATCATTACCTTACCTGCGGTGTATGTGAATTCCTTATCAACGATAAGTGCTTCGTACTGTAAGAAAGCTCTCTCGTGTCTTGCGTCGGTGGTTTCGTTTCTGTAAACTCTGCCCGGATATACGAATCTGTAGGGAGGCTTGTGTGTCAGCATATATCTTACGCTGTCACCTGTAAGATGAGGGCGAAGGCAGAGCTTATCGCTTGCGGAGCCTGAATCGTGACCGGCAAGCCAATATGTATCCATGCTTTCTCTTGCGGGATGATTCGGAGGGAAGTTGAGGTTATCAAAAGCGTAATATTCGCTTGTGATCTCAGGTCCCTGGAATATTTCAAAGCCCATGGAACGAAACGCATCGTCAAGGTCGTATCTCATCTGTGTAATCGGGTGAAGACCGCCTATCTTGGGTGCGATACCGGGGCGTGTGTAGTCAAAGTCTTCCGGAACTGCGCCTGCTTTAAGAACAAGCTCTTCCTTCTTGGATGCGATCTGCTCGGTAATAAGTGTCTTTACGTTATTGACGAGCTTACCCATTTCCGGGCGAAGCGCAGCATCCAGCTTCGGCATTTCCTTCATAATTTCCGTAAGTGCGCCCTGCTTACCGATAAGGGCACCCTTTACCTCATCAAGCTCGCTTTCTGATTTTGCGGCCTGAATCTTTTCCGTTCCTTCACGAAGAAGGGCATTCAGTTTATCCTTCATATCTATACCTCTTTTTTAAGATAACAAATATATTTTAGTATAGCACAAATGTCATTGGTATTTCTACATGATAATGTTAACAATACTGTAATATTAGGAGCTAGGGAGCAGGATTATGAATTAAGGATTTAGGGGATAGGATTTAGGATTTAGGATTTAGGATTTAGGATTTAGGGGATAGGATTTAGGATTTAGGGGTTTGATTTGCTTCGTTCAAATTCGGATAAAAGCGGGGAGACTTTATCGATCAACCGAACAATCAATTCAGCACTCAATAATTTTCAACTCAATTGAAGGAAGCGAAGCTTCCAACCTTCCCTAAATCCTAAATCCTATCCCCTAAATCCTAAATCCAAACAAAATGAAGATTTCCGCTATCAAAGGTTGCAATCTCAACCACGGTCGGCGCGGAAATCATCCTTCCCTAGTTCCCAGCTCCCAGTTCCCAGCTCCTAACAAGTTTTATAAGTTACCGCTTGATTTTGTTTGCAATTCATACCTATGTCATATTTCGGGTATAGAATAAAGTGTAATTTACAAGGAGATGGCAAAATGGATCTTATAAGAGTAGTATCATTGATCTCAGTCCTGTCACTTGCATCCGTTGTCCCGTATTCCGAGATAGAGACGGGAATAAGCTCCGCATATGATTCCGTTGCGGTGGACAGCTGGTATGAGAGCGGCGAAGACTGGGATATAGAAAAAGATAAGGAAAAAGGGCCGGGATTCATGTACAGCTCGGACAGCGACCTGTATATCGTCGGAGAGACGGATAAGAATCCCATGACATACGAGGTCGGCGAGACTATGACATTCACCCTTGCCGCATATGTCGAGGGTAAGGTAATGGATATCCAATATTTCCAATACAGGCTTTATGCCGATGACGGAACTCATTCGTCGGGACTTCTCGAAGCATCAGACGGTACGGCAACCATCACGGCATCCTGCTCCGTTCCCGGATTCGTTCATCTGAAGGTCTCACCCTGCGATGCAGATATGAATGAGATAAGAGGAGATAACATCATTCCCTTTGAGGGCGGCGCTTGCGCAGGATTCGGCAGGATCACAAAGACCATGCCCGAGCCTGAGGATTTCGATGCATTCTGGAAGGAACAGCTCTCGCTTCTTGATGGCGTACCCTGTAATGCATCACGGTTTACGGAATATACCAATCATAAATACACCGATTATACCGTCTACGATGTCTCTATCCCCTGCATAGAGGGATCAACGCCTGTTTCAGGATATGTATGCGTTCCGAAAAACGCATCGCCCGGTTCTCTTAAAATAAGAGTCATCTACATGGGATACAGCGTAGCTCCCGCGGTCATCCGTCCCGTACCGGGCTATATAACCTTCTGTATTAATCCCCATGGGATAGATAACGGAATGTATGATCTTTACTACAAATTGCTAGAGGCTAACGAGCTTTCAAACTTCGGCTTTTACAATAATGAAGTCCCTCAGGATTCCTATTTCAGAAACATGATATTGAGAGATATCCACGGTGTGCGCTACATAAAGGAAGCTTTCAAATATTACTGGAACGGCAAAGATCTTGAGCTTCAGGGTGCAAGCATGGGTGCATTCCAGTCCGCCGCGGTGGCATCTCTTATTCCGGATGATATAACAAAGGTAACGCTTGAGATACCGTGGATGTGTGATCTCGGAAGCGAAAACTACGGAAGGCTGGGCGGCTGGCGTCCGAAATATTGTCAGGGGCTCGGATATTACGATACAGTATCCTTCGGAAAGCGTATCAAAGCTCCGACAGAGATAATAGCGGGGCTTGGCGACTACACCTGTCCGCCATCGGGTGTTTCCGTACTTTACAGCAATCTCATGTGCCAAAAAAAGATAACCTTCACGCAGAATATGACGCACGAAAAGGCACCGGTGCTGAAGCTGTCATATTCACATTGATATACATTTTCCCTCGTCGGTTTATTGCCGTCGGGGGGATTTTTTTGCTTTGTCGTCCCGAAATATCGACAAATAAGCGCATGGACAGACACAAGGAAGCAGGGATTTGATTTATGGTATCATATGCTGTAAAATATTAATAATACGTGTACCCGATATTTCGGTATATCGTCGATATCCATATATATAAGGAGTGAGGATCATGTTCAAATATTGCAAAAAGTGCGCTTACATCGCCAACATAAAAACGGAAGGTAAGGCTTTGTGTCCCGCCTGTGAGACGGAGCTGTTTCCCGTTCCGGGAGAATATCTCACAGCTACGGGATTTATGTTCAGATCACCCGACGGAAAAGAAAGGCTTCTTGATATGATAAAACAGGGGCAGGATTTTGATTCCGACTCTTACGGTATGCGCGACGATATAATCGCGGGAAAGGCTTCCCAACGTAAAGCGCAGGTAGATGAGATGGTAGAGGAATACAGAAACGCAGAATTCCATGTTACCTGTCCCATATGCAGATCACACAATGTGGGCAAGATATCAAATGTAGGTAAGGTCGTAAAGGTCGGAGCTTTCGGCATTCTCGGTGCGGGCGATATCGGAAAGATATACAAATGCAGAGCCTGCGGATACAGATTCTGACAATAGGATTTGGGATTTAGGATTTAGGATTTAGGATTTAGGATTCAGGATTTAGGATTTAGGATTTAGGATTCAGGATTTAGGATTTAGGATTTAGGATTCAGGATTTAGGATTTAGGATTCAGGGAAGGTTGGAAGCTTTGCTTCCTTCTAATAATTTAAATGCGATGATCTTACGATCAAATGGAGATTTTTGCGAGTATCTGTATCAAATTAGATCATCCTTGTACGCAAAAATCCTCATCCCCTATATCCTATCCCCTATATCCTATCCCCTATCCCCTAACCCCTATATCCTATATCCTATCCACTTTTATCGGAAATGAGTTTTTATAACTTACAAAATATTACATAACAAAACGGAGGAAAAGAAAAATGGGACTTTTTGACAAAGTAGTAAAAACAGCATCAAATATCGGTGCGGGTGTTGCAAAAACAGCGGGAAATGTGGGATCAAGCGTTTCCGTGGCGGCTCAGGAGCAGAGCGAGCTTGTGGCTCTCAAGTCGCAGATCAATGTTATCGAACAGGAACTAAACTCCTCTTATGTTCAGATAGGCAGAAAGTATGTCGACTATGTAATAGAATCCGGTGAGATGCCCGGTATAGATGTTACCGACATCTTAAAGCTCATAGATCCGAAGATCACAAAGAAGCAGGAGCTTGAAAAGAGGATAATCGAGCTTGAAAAGGAGATCAAGGCAAAGAACGTACTTCGCGAAAAACAGCAGGCGGAAGAAGAATTCCTTGCGGAAAAGACCAAGCTCGACAAGGCTCTCGGTATGGATGTGATAAGCAAGGATGAATATGACATGAAGATCGCCATCGCAAGAAAGAAAGTCGACAACTTCGAGGAGATCAGAAGGATCGAACAGCAGGCTGATATGGGCCTTATCACCAAGGAAGAAAAGGCTATGAAGATAGAGGCTCTTCTCAAGTAATATACTTTTTATCCCCGGATATACAGGTTCGGGGGTATTTTTTTGCCTTTCCGTCTCACCTTCTTTCAGTATTTTTACAAAATTACTGTCATGAAGTAATAATAAGAGCTTATAATACAGTCATACAGAACAAAGAAAAGAGACGGATGATGATAGATTTTGCACTTCTGGGTACGGGCGGTATGATGCCCCTGCCTGATCGCGCGCTGACTGCGTTTTATGTGAGTTATATGGGGCATTCCATACTTATCGACTGCGGTGAGGGAACTCAGACGCAGATAAGGCTCTCTCCCTTTAATTTTAAGTCCATAGATGCCATATTCATTACCCATTTTCACGGCGATCATATGAGCGGTCTTCCTGGACTTCTTCTTTCAATGGGAAACGAATCGCGAACAGAGCCTGTGACGATATACGGTCCTGTGGGAGTAACGGATGTGGTCAGAGCCTTGCGCGTTCTTGCACCTGAGCTTCCCTATGAAGTAAGGACAGTTGAGCTTGCCGTGGACAACGCCACACATTTTAAATGTATCGGACTTGATATAGATGCCTTTCCGCTGGATCATAAGCTGCCCTGCCTCGGATACAGCATAAAGCTTTTGAGACAGGGAAGGTTTGATGTACAAAAGGCAAAGGAGCTTGGTATTCCGGTAAAGCTCTGGTCAAGGCTTCAAGATGGCGAGTCGGTTGACGGATTTGTACCTTCGGATGTCTTGGGCGAAGAACGAAAAGGAATACATCTTTTATACGCTACGGATACCCGTCCCGTTGCGGCTCTCGAGAAGTACGGAAAGGATTCGGATCTTATGGTACTGGAAGGTATATTCGGAGATATGGAAAAGCAGGCACGGGCAGAAGAAACGCGTCACATGATGATGCAGGAAGCGGCAGAGATCGCAAAAAGAGCAGGCACGAAGGATCTCTGGCTCACTCACTACAGCCCCGCAAATACCCATCCCCTGCAGTATTACGATATAATTACAGATATTTTTGAGAATACTGTCATCCCGGAGAACGGATGCTGTGCAACTATCGGATTTGAAGATGACTAACAAAACGGCCTCATGTATACAAATGTACGCATGAGGTCGAATTTTACCTTTATTCATTGAGAATGCCGTATTTCACAATAACTCTCTCTATCTTTTCTATCATAGCACCGGATATAAACCACAGGAAAAGTGCCGTGGATATGCTGTGCATCATATCAAAGGGAAATCCCGTGAGGAATGATGCCGCGAACATCTCCCATGTAGGATGCGCCTGTGCCTGAAAGACATATGAGACATTCATTATGCCGCCGTAAAGGATAAATGTCGCCAAAAAGCCGAAAAGGGCAAGTATTGCTCTGTTTCTGCGGAAAAGTCCTCTTCCGAAAAGTATTCCCGATATAAAGCCTATTATCCCGAAGGCGAACATCTGCCAGGGTGTCCAGGGACCTTGCCCGAAAAAGAAGTTTGACACAAAGCCTGTCATAGCACCCACAAGAAATCCCGTCTCACCGCCGAGACATATACCGGATATTATCACCACGGCAACCACAGGCTTGAACTGCGGAAGCATAAAGAATACGGCTCTGCCCGC
The DNA here is from genome assembly GCA_015065225.1 of Oscillospiraceae bacterium. Lineage (GTDB taxonomy): Bacteria > Bacillota > Clostridia > Oscillospirales > CAG-382 > SIG622. Next base: position 5,861 of record SVQR01000117.1, read on the forward strand.
AACAGCCAATGCACAAAGTGCGCTTACCGTCACAAGCTCCCGTGCCTTTGGCTTTCTGCCTTCAAAGACCATAAAGAAAGGAAGCATGGTTTCAAGAATTATCAAAAGACTTATGAAGTAGTACTTTCTGTCACCGAAATGCTGTATTCCCAACCATATGGTAAGGGGGATAGTCACAAGTATCATGAGTGCCGCAATGAGTGTCCTTTTTGTCAGCTTACGCTTTGGTGTCAAAAGCGGAACTTCCCTTCCCTTTTTGTCGGGAAACAGTGCCGAAAGGGCGGATACCGCAGAAACAACAAGCATGATGCATAGTATTTCATTACCCCTCGGTGAGAGGCTGTCCGGCGAAATAAGATACAGTATGATGCACACAGCAAACAAGACTATTGAGCCTATTCCCCAAAGTAGCCTTGCCTTTGAGAGCTTTTGCCGTTGTTTATCCTGTGTTTTGTTATGCTTAGGTCTTACAATAATATCGGGCTGTATATCGTCTGTATCTTTGATCACAGGTCTGCCGTTCATCGCCGCTATGACATCCTCCGCAAGCACCGCATCCGGAAGAAGTGTCCTTGCCATTCTGTTTGCGCTTGTGGTATAGAAATTCTTGCCCTTGAAGAACTCGCGGGCCACACCCTGAGAGGTTATACTGCCGTCAAAAAACATTGCGCATCTGTCGGCATTTGCGGCACAGAATTCTATGTCGTGGGAGACCATTATTATTGTGATATCTCTTTTTTTAAGATATTGAAGTATGGATGCGAACTCCTCCTTGAATTTTGCATCCATGCCCTTTGTCGGCTCATCAAGTATCAGTATCTCTGAGTCTGCAAGAAGCACCTTTGCAAGTGCGGCTCTTTGCTGTTCGCCTCCCGAAAGGTCGTAAGGGTGGAAATCAAGCAGCGACGTAATACGGCACAGCGATGCAACCCGAAAAAGAGCTTCCTGCTTTTCGCTGTCCGTGAGCTTACTGTCAGAGAGCATATCATATAGATCAAGAAAGACAGTTTTTTTGACAAACAGGCTCTGAGGATCCTGCGGCATTGCGGCAATATCCGATGAGTATCCTCCCATAAGCCGTGACAGCTTTTTGCCCTTTACAATTACCTCTCCTCTGTACGGCTTGTTTATACCCGTAATAAGCGAAAGTGCCGTTGATTTTCCCGTACCGTTGCCTCCGACTATCGCATATATCTCGCCCTTATGAACGGTCATATCAAGACCTTTTACGACATCGGGAAGATTCTTGTCGTATCTGAACCATACGTCTTTCATCCTGAGTACCGCTTCTTTGTTTGTATCTTCCGCAGGAGATGAGGGTATCAGCTCGGGATGAAGCTCATTTTCCGATGCGAATCTTTCAAGCATAGCTTTACCGTCACGAACAGTCAAAGGACAGGGAGGCTCACATTCGGTCTGTGCGAATATCCTCATTGGAACAGGCATTGCACGATACATATCATGCTTTTTTGCGGAAAGTATTTCCCCCGCCTTTTCCGGTGTATCGTTTACGATCACCCTTCCCGAATCCATGACGATCACTCTGTCGGACAACGGAAGAACATCCTCAAGACGATGCTCGGTTAAAATGACGGTCGTGCCAAGCTCGGAGTTTATCTTTTTGACGGTAGCAAAAAATTCCGATGCGGCGATAGGATCAAGCTGACTTGCAGGCTCATCAAGTATCAGCACAGAGGGCTGCATGACCATCACCGAGGCAAGATTCAGCATCTGCTTCTGACCTCCCGAAAGCTCATCCACCGACTTATGAAACCAGGTCTGTATTCCGAAGTAGGATGCCATCTCGGAAACACGAGTCCTTATCTCGTTGCTTTCGATACCGAGATTTTCAAGTCCGAAGGCAAGCTCATGCCATACCTTATCCGTAACTATGCCGTTATCGGGATTCTGCATTACAAAGCCTATTTTCCATGCCTGCATATTGGGGCTATATTCGGAAAGGAGCTTTCCCTCAAACATTATATCCCCGGAAAGCTCTCCCGCAGGTGAAAGGACAGGCTTTAAGAGCCGAAGGAGAGTTGTCTTTCCGCATCCGGATCTTCCGCATATCGTTACAAATTCGCCCTTGCCTATCGAAAGATCAATATCCGACAAAGCCTTTTCGCTTCTTCCGGGATAACAAAAGTTTAAGTCTTTGATCTCAAAGCAGTCCATTTTCTCACCTCCATAGCTTCAATAAATACGGGACATATGCAAAGAAGAAAATATGATACAAATACAGATACCGAATAAAAGGACACCTCAACGCTCTTTATATTGGGGAAATATCTGAAATACATCCCTCCGAGAATACTGCCCACAAGGGTGTATATCCCGAAGCCAAGGATAAATATCAGTGCGATGATATCCTTTTTGTAAAAGCGAAAGATAGAGAAGGATGTTCTTCCCGGATTTCCGTAGCCTCTCGCTCTCATGCTGTCGCCTGTTTCTATGGCATTTTCAAGTGCCTTGCTTACAACTATCGAAAGAACGGTAAGACCGTATCTTATCTTTTTTATCGGATCTTTCGATGGGGGACTTTTTCCGAGAGCTCTCTGTGCCTTTGCCACAGCCTTGAATTGGGACATGAATCGGGGAACGAATCTTAAAGTGATGGAAAGTATCAGGGAAAGCGACGGTATCGCCTTTCCGAAAAGGTAAATAAACTTATCGCTTGTCATGACCTTGCAATAGCAGGAAAACCATGTTATGACATTTATAAGCATACAGGAAGCGCAAATGCCGTATATTAACGATTCCAACGTAAGAGGATTTCCGTCGGGAAGATATGTTATGATGGTAATGCCTTCATGGTTAAAGGCGGGATTAAGAAAAGCCGTCAGAAGAAAGACAGGTATCATATAAATAAGACTTCTCAGAACATTTCTTCTTCCCGAACACAAAAAGGAGAAAGCAAGACCGCAAAAGAGAGATATGACAAGGCACACAGGGTGCATGAATACCATGGAAAAACCTATGACAAACAGAAAATATAAAAAATTCACCAAAGGATGATATGACGCAAATTCCACCATATACCTTTCCCCTTTCCCACGGAAACGCTATAATCAATGACGACAGCATCCATGTAATATATAAACAAGACCGCAGCGATGTTGTCCATCACTACGGCAGTATTTCCGTAACACACATCTCACCGACAAGTAGCTGTCGACACATTTCGACAAAAATATACAAGGATACCCCATCGGCAAAAACACCTTTCCTGCGGTTAATGACCGTTTACGGAAAAGCATCAGAGCAGGTCTTCTGACTTACATCATATCGCTCTCAAAGAACGGCGTTTTGCTTCGCCTTCTCGGTTTCCCAATGACAGGCTTTCGCCGGAAAACAAAACTCTGATGCATACAGCGACCGGTATCGTTACGGATTCTCACCGTATTCCCTTTTCACCGAATGTACCTGTTGAAACTTTACGGTACAAACGACACTCTGTGTGAATATTCGATTTAAAGGTATTATACCACTTTTCCCCCGCCATTGCAATACACAAAACAAAAAAACATTTATAAAAAACAAACCCGAACGGAAAAT
>SVQR01000118.1 GCA_015065225.1 Oscillospiraceae bacterium
AACGGCGGCGGACTTTGTGAGCTCGGCTTCTTTATAAACGGCGGTGACGCAACCATAAATCCTCACTTTGATATCTGTGCGAAGGAGATCACAACTGTCGGATCATGGGTATATACACTTCGTGACTACGCAACAACATTTGACTTCCTCAAGCGTGCAAAGGCTATAGGACTTCCGCTCAATGAACTTATCACACATAAGTTCCACCTTGCGGATGCCAACGAGGCTCTTCAGACGAACCTTCGTCAGGACGGTCTTAAAATTGCAATTATTCCGTAATATGAAGAAAGGAATTTTGTAATATGTCACAGGCAGTGGGAATGATAGAGGTCTACGGACTTGTAGCGGCATTTGCGGCTTGCGATGCAGGCTGTAAGGCGGCAAACGTCACGGTAGAACCTTTCGATAAGAATAAACCGGCAAATCCGGACGGACTTCCGGTACCGCTTCAGATACTTGTTAAGTTCAGAGGCAGTGTTGAGGATGTTACAGCTGCTGTTGAAGCGGCAGAGGTTGCGGCAAAAGCTGTAACAGGCGTTGTAACAAAACACATAATCGCAAGCGTTGAAAAGGGTGCGGATAAGATGCTCGGACTCAATGCATACGATAAAAACTAAATTTATAAATTATTTAATTGGAGGAATAGAAAAATGGCACAGGAATCTCTCGGAATGATCGAAACAAGAGGTCTTACAGCAGCAATCGAAGCTGCAGACGCAATGGTTAAGGCAGCAGAGGTAACACTCGTAGGAACAGAAAAGATCGGCTCAGGTCTCGTATCCGTAATGGTAAGAGGCGATGTAGGTGCGGTTAAGGCAGCCGTTGAAGCAGGTACTGCAGCAGCAACAAGACTCGGTGAAGTTATCGCAACTCACGTAATTCCCAGACCCCACGCAGACGTTGAAAAGATCCTTCCCAAGATCTGAGTTAATCAATAACGAAAGGTTGAGAGTATGAGATCACTCGGCTTTATAGAAGTTTCAGGTGTTGTAGCTGCAACCAGCGCACTTGATGTTATGACAAAGAGTGCGGACGTTGAATTCGTGACATGGGAAAGAAAGCTCGGCGGAAGAATGGTGACTATAGTTATCACAGGCTCCGTATCCGACGTGACAGAAGCCATAGAGTGTGCAAAGAAAAATGCCGCTTATCCCATTATGGCTTCAAACGTAATAGCAAATCCCCACGATGAAACAATCAGAATGGTACAGCTCTCCGCAAAGAGACTTCAGAAATAATTGCTTATCCTTTTAGAAGAAAGGAATACTTAAAATGGCAACAAAAAAAACAACTAAGACCGTAAAGGCAGAAACTATGCCCGAGGTCAAGGAAACAAATACAGTAAAGGAGAATGTAAAAATGGTACAGCAGGCACTCGGTATGATCGAGACAAGAGGTCTCGTAGCAGCTATCGAAGCGGCAGATGCAATGCTCAAGGCAGCAAACGTTGAGCTCGTAGGCACAGAGAAGATCGGCTCAGGTCTCGTATCCGTAATGGTAAGAGGCGATGTCGGCGCAGTTAAGGCAGCAGTTGAAACAGGCGCGGCAGCAGCAGGCAGTCTCGGTGAAGTTATTGCAACTCACGTTATTCCCAGACCCCACACAGACGTGGAAAAGATCCTTCCTGCACTCAAGTAATGAATTATTACATCATGTATCCGGGGATGGTTTATACCTTCCCCGGTGCAGGCGGACTTGCGAGTGTTACTCGGTATCCCCGATAAATTGAGAGTACGGCGTAACATCCGCAAAGGAAAATTTGCGAAAGGAACTGATATTATGGTAATCGGAAAAGTAGTCGGAAGTATAATTGCAACACGTAAGAACGAAAGACTTATAGGACAGAAGCTGCTTGTGATCCGTCCTTTGGAAAACATGGAAAAGAAGGGCGAGTTTGTGGCAATAGACAATGTAGGCGCAGGTATAGGTGAGACCGTACTTGTGGCGACAGGCTCTGCCGCAAGAGTGGGATGCGACCTCGAGAATGCTCCCGTTGATGCGGCAATAGTCGGTATTGTTGACGAGCAGTAACATACGAAAGTATCTTGAAAGGAAGTAAATAAATGGAACTTACAAAGCTTTCAGAAATAATGCGAAAAGCGGGCGTTGTCGGTGCGGGCGGTGCAGGCTTCCCCTCATACGCAAAGCTGAATATGGCGGCGGATACTATCATTCTCAATTGTGCTGAATGTGAACCGCTGCTTAAGCTTCACAGGCAGATGCTTGCAACATACGCAAGTGAGATAATGGAAACACTTGAGGAAATCGCAGATACTCTTGAAGCCTCACAGGTCATTATCGCCGTAAAGCATGCTTACACGGAGGCAATAGACGCAGTTAAGGCAAATCTCTCAAAGTGTCCCAAGACAAAGATAGGACTCCTTCCCGAAATTTATCCCGCAGGCGATGAAGTTGTCACAATCTATGAAACAACGGGCAGAGTAGTAAATCCCGGTGCACTTCCCATAACTGTCGGCTGTATTGTTTACAATGTAGAGACCATATACAATGTTTACAGAGCATGGAAGGAAAATGCTCCGGTAACTCATAAATACATAACCGTTGCCGGTGAAGTAAAGAATCCGTGCACATTCAAAGCACCTCTCGGTATCACATACGGCGAGCTTATAAAGATGGCGGGCGGCGAAACACATCCCGATACGCTTATCGTTGCAGGTGGTCCCATGACAGGAAGACTTGCCGCAAAGAGCGATGTGGTTACAAAGACCTCCAATGCAATACTTGTAATGCCGAGAAACGCATATATAGTTCAAAAGAGAACAACCCCTCTTACAATAGATGTCAAGAGAGCCATGGCGGCTTGTTGCCAGTGCAGATACTGTACTGACCTCTGCTCAAGAAACCTTATCGGACATCCCATCGAGCCTCATAAGATAATGAGAGCTGTGGCATCGGGTAACAGTAGTGACCTTCAAGGACTTATCGGTGCGTTCAGCTGTTCCTCCTGCGGACTTTGCGAAATGTTCGCCTGCGGTCAGGGACTCAATCCCAGAACGCTTATCGGCGAGCTTAAAGGCAAGATGCGAGCAGGCGGTATAATGCCTCCGAAGGGACTTGAAGCCGATAGTGTCGATAAGATGAGGGATTATAAGAGAGTTCCGATGTCAAAACTCATTTCCAGGCTCGGACTTGCAAAATATGATGTTGAAGCTCCCATACTTGATACACAGGTTTCGTCTGACAGCCTTAAAATAATGCTCTCACAGAGTATCGGTGTTCCTTCCGCACCTTGTGTGAAGGCCGGTGATAGAGTTAAAGCCGGTGATGTACTCGGTACATTCGATGAATCCAAGCTCGGTACGGCAGTACATTCTCCCGTCAACGGAACGGTGAAAGAGGTTACGGATAAGTTCATAATCGTTGAACCCTAAGAAAGACAGAGGTAATGATAATGATAAATAAAGCACTCGGAATGGTTGAATATCAGACAGTCTCAGCAGGTATCACAGCCGCAGACCTCATGATAAAGACCGCTAATATAGAGATCCTTCAGGCAACGGTGATCTGTCCCGGTAAATATATCACACTCATCTCGGGAGAGCTTTCCGCTATAAGTGCGGCAATAGATGCGGCAAAGGTGCAGTTCGGAGATAAGCTTACCGATTCCTTTGTACTCGGTAATCCCCACGAAGATATATTCCCTGCAATCTACGGCGGTGCAAATGTTGAGAACGCAAAGGCTCTCGGTATACTTGAAACATTCAGTACACCCGCTATAATAGTTGCGGCAGATGCTGCTGCAAAGACCAGTGATGTTACACTTATAGAACTGAGAATAGCAAGGGGCATGGGCGGTAAGTCATATATGCTTCTCACAGGTGATGTTGCGGCAGTAAGTGCGGCTATCGAAAGTGCAAGACTTAAGGTTGGTGAGGACGGACTCCTTCTCGATTCTTCCGTGATCCCCAATCCCGACAAGAGCCTTTGGGCATCCATAATGTGATATGCTTCCGATAGAAAGAAGAAACGAGATACTCCAGAAGCTGATGCTTGACGGAAGAGTCGTTGTTGCGGAGCTTGCCGAAAAGTACGAGGTAACTGAAGAGACCATAAGACGTGACCTTGAAAAGCTCGAAAGCGACGGATACGCAAAAAAGACATACGGCGGAGCTGTCAGAAACGACAATACCGCAAGTGAGCTTCCGTATATCGTCAGAAAACAGACAAATGTCGGCGGTAAAAAGTATATTGCGGAGATCATAGGATCGCTGATAGAGGATGGTGACAGCCTTCTTCTTGATTCAAGTACAACTGCTATCTTTGCGGTAAAGAGTATCTTCTCAAAGCATAATCTTACGATCATTACAAATTCGGTCGAGATACTTCTGGATCTTCCGGCGGGAAATGACTGGAATGTTATCTCTACAGGCGGTCAGTACAGAAGTGAGTCTATGGCATTTTACGGAAGTGCGGCTGAGGAGATTGTGGAAAAATACCACGTTGACTATGCCATTCTTTCCTGCAAAGGACTTGACATCGAAAAGGGTATTACCGATACCAGAGAACCCTTTGCACAGCTTAAAAAGACATTTTTGTCATCCGCAAAAACAGTAATACTTGCAATAGATCATACAAAATTCGATAAGATATCCTTTGTAAAGCTCGGAACACTTGACGGTGTCGATGTCGTTGTTACCGATGTCGAACCTGAGGAAAGATGGAAGAACTTCTTTGAAAGCAAAGGAATAAAACTATATTATTGATAACGGTAGAGTAAAATGAATACATTTGAGATCAAAACAAAAGTGGTGTTCGGTGACGATGCTCTCAGCTCACTTTCCGAGCTTTCCTATGAAAATGCGGTGATATTTACCGATGCATTCATGGCAAAGTCCGGAAATGCGGATATGATAAAGAGTCTTATGACGGGATGTAAGAATATTTCGATATTCTCCGAGACTATCCCGGACCCTCCGATAGAGCTAATTGTAAAAGCACTTGAATTTCTCCTTGAAAAGAATACGGATGCGGTTGTAGCTCTCGGCGGCGGGTCTTCCATAGATGCCGCAAAATCCACTATCCTAATGTTTGGCAAAAAAACAGGTAAAAGAATACCTCTCATTGCAGTCCCGACAACAAGCGGAACGGGAAGCGAGGTTACAAAATTTGCTGTTATCACAGACAGAGAAGCGGGCGTAAAGTATCCTCTTGTATCGGATAAACTTTTGCCGGATATGGCGATCCTGTCAAGTGAGCTTGTAAAGAGCGTGCCTCCGGCAATAACCGCAGATACCGGCTTTGATGTAATTACTCATGCACTTGAAGCATACATTTCGACAGGTGCAAACGATTTTACGGATGCATTTGCCGAAAAGGCACTTGAGTTATGCTTTGAATATCTGCCCAAGGCTTGTAAGGATGGAAATGACCTTGAAGCGAGAGAAAAGATGCACACTGCTTCATGTCTTGCGGGAATGGCATTCAATGATGCGAGCCTCGGTGTAAATCACGGTATAGCACACGCACTCGGAGCTGTATTCCATATACCTCACGGCAGAGCAAATGCGATGATGCTGTATCATGTCATGAAGTATAATGCTGAGCTTGAAGGTGGTAAATTCGGTGAATGCAGTCTTGCTTGCAAAAAAATGGCAAAGATCGCAAGATTTGTAGGGCTTCCTTCTTTTTCGGAAAAACAGGGTGCGTTGAATCTTGTAAATGAGATAAAGAAGATGTCAAAGCAGCTCGGTATTCCTCAGACACTTGCCGATGCCGGTGTTTCCAAAAACGATTATGAAAAGGCAAAGGCTCATATAATTAAGAGTGCCGTGAACGATGCTTGTACTGTTACGAATCCCAGAAAAATAAATTCAGCATCTGTGGAAACTATCCTTAAAGGCATTGAATTCTTTAATTGAATATGATCATGAGGTCCGTCGTGTATCCTGCGGCGGATCTTTACTTATATGACAATTTGTAAAATATAAAAATTTTGCTTGAAATGTATAAAAAGATATGATATAATATATCTATTGTTGATAAAATATTAATTCATGAAAGGATAAAAGAATGAGTCAGTCGGTAAAAATACAGATCAAACGTGTATTTAAAGGTGAAAACCTTAATTATAATTTAGGAATAATTGAAGGGCTTAATCTCTATGTAATGGAGGTAACCGATACAACAGGCTTCATCATGGGAATTCCCGGTGAAACAAGCAAGGAAAAGCCGGCAACAGCAGTTTTTGGCATAACAAAGGAAGAGTTCGACCTTAAAGACAGCGATGTTTCAAAGCTTGACGATCTTGCATTTGAACTAATGCACAAGATACCTCAGGACAGGATCATTGCTGAGAATAATCTTCGCAAGGACGGCAGAGAAGAGACTATTGACAACGGAAAATATGCTTCCGAAAAGGTAGCCGATCTTGAAGAGCAGAAAAAGAAGATCATGGGTGAAAGTGCCGAAAGAGCGAAGAAGCTTATCGGAGAAATGTTCAAGAACGAAGAAGCATGGTATATTTATACCAAGGGTGCAGGTAATATGCTTCCTACTATAGACAACAGCGGTGCAGCACAGATATTTACAAAAGAAGAATATGCAAATGCTGTAGTTGAAAAAGCACCTGAAGTTCCTCTTGCTGTCGGTAAACTTGATAAGAAACATCTCGGTGCATTTTTCAGTAATTTATTCAGATACGGTATCCTCAGATTAAAGGTCGATATGCTTCAGCCCGGTGGCGGCGAGGCCGCGAGAGATGACGTCGCCAATATGGGGCAGCTTAAAGAGTATATGCTCACAAACTCAAGATGTTATTCTCTGATGATCCGTTATCTTCAGGCAAAACAGCTTCTTGATAAGACGAATGCAAACCTCAGCAGTGCTACACTTTGGAGTGCATTCTGTAAGGAATTTCCGAAGTCACTTTTCTTTGTTCCTATGTGCTTTGAGGGTGAGGAAGGCAACGTCAAAGACGATTACAATATTTATTTTACCGAAGCCACAGTTACAAAGATGAGGGATGAAAAGCCGCCTGTGATAGGTCTTGAAAAATATAAGCCTGCCAACGGTGACGGAAGAAGACTTAAGTTTATTACTCTCAAGAATTCCGCCGCAGGTGATGACAAGACCTTCTTCCCTGTATTTACCGATATAGGTGAGCTTAAGGCTGTATTCGGCGATAAAGCAAGAATATGTGTGATCACATACAACGATCTTCGCGAAAAATACGTCAATTGCTTTGCAGTTGTAGTTAACCCCGCAAGCTTGAATCTCATAATAACCGATAAGGGAATGGAGAATATCGAGCAGGAAAAGGAAGGTCCCGTGAAGGTCTACCGTCTTGATCCGAATGCAAAGAAGAATGAGTCGGAAGAATAATAAATAAGCTTTGCCGGGGAATAAAGCATTCTCCGGTAATTTTTTTATAAGTATATCGGAAAATCGTTGACAAGAATAAAAAGATAATGTATAATATAAGAGACAAAAGAAAACGGAGGATGACAATGAAGAAAAGAGTATTGATTATAGGCAGCTCAAATATGGATTTTGTCTGCAATACCGAAAGACTTCCCGCGGCAGGAGAGACCATTACAACCAATGAGTCATATATGCTCGTTCCCGGCGGAAAGGGCGGCAATACAGCTGTTGCTGCTGCAAGGCTCGGTGCGGATTGTGTCTTTTGCGCCAAGCTCGGCAACGATTCATATGGGAAATCTCTCTATGATTTTTATAAAAATGAAGGTATTGATGTACGTCATCTTAAGTGTTCCCGTGAATATCCTACAGGGCTTGCTTCCATAATTGTCGAAGGAAACGGAGACAACAGAATTATAGTCTACCCCGGTGCCAATATGCATATTTTAGCCGAGGATGTTGAAGCTGCGGTCATAACATATCCGGGTGCTGCCATAATGCAGCTTGAGATAAATTATGAGCGTGTTGTTGAAGCGGTACAGCATTGTAATGAGCGTGATATTCCGGTCGTGATTGATGCGGGACCGGCAAGCAAAGAGCTCGATCTTTCGAGACTTGGTCATCTTGAGATATTCTCACCCAATGAGACGGAAACAGAGATATTTACAGGGATAAGACCTTATGCTTACGAGAGTTGTATAAAAGCAGCGATAGCAATAAGGAATATTGTCAATACAAAATACGTTGTTTTAAAACTTGGCTCAAAGGGTTGCTTTATTTATGACGGTAAATATGCCAATTTCTCTGAAGCCTTCAAAGTTAATGCTGTTGATACGACAGCTGCAGGAGATAGCTTTACTGCAGCACTTACACTGGAATATCTTCGTAACGGTAAAAACATACTTGAAGCTGCAAGATACGCAAATGCAGTGGGTGCGATGGTAGCATCAAAACCCGGTGCTGCTCCTTCCATACCGACGCATGAAGAGGTATTGCGTTTCATTGAGGAAAAAGAAAATGAAAAATAAGGCGAAAGACAATAATTATTTCAAAGAAATCGATAATTAACATTTTAAGATAGATATTTGACACCTATTTATGGTAACATATCAAAGATAAAGTTTTTCGCGAAAGGAATGATCATTTTCATGGCAAAGTATAAGAGAGTTCTTCTGAAGCTGTCCGGTGAAGCACTTGCTCCCGAGAACAGAGCTGAGGGTATACTTGATTTTGATTTTATAGCTGAAGTATCCGCACAGATAAAAAAATGCGTTGACGCCGGAACCCAGGTCGCTATAGTTATCGGCGGAGGAAATATATGGAGAGGTGCAAAGGGCGTACAGGTCACAAGATCAAGATCCGATAACATGGGTATGCTTGCCACTACCATAAACTCACTTGCTGTAAAGACAGGTGTAGAGAACGCCGGTGTTCCCTGTGAGGTAATGTCAGCACTTCCGATGGATAAAATAGCGGAGTATTATACAAGCGAAAAGGCAATAAAGTATCTTGAGGAAGGAAAGGTTGTTATAGTTTCCGGCGGAAGCGGAAATCCTTATTTTTCCACCGATACAGCGGCAGTCCTCAGAGCAGCCGAGCTTGAATGTGATGCTTCTCTGTTTGCAAAGAATATTGACGGTATATATACCGCAGATCCGAAAAAGGATCCGACAGCAAGAAAACTCGCAAAGCTTACATATACCGAGATAATCGACAAGGATCTCAAGGCTATAGACCTTACGGCAGCTGCATTCGGTCGTGAGAATGATATCTCTCTTATCGTATTCGGACTCAAGGACGAAAACAGTATAGTCAGAGTCTGTGCAGGCGAAGAACTCGGAACAGTCATTTCAAATTGAAATTTATGGGAGCATTCCCAAAACTATAATTTAAATATCAGGAGGGTACAATTATGAAACTCGATCTTAAGGAATTCGAAACAAAAATGACAAAGTCTATCAGCAACTATGAAAGTGAACTCAAGGTTATAAGAGCAGGTCGGCTAATCCGGCAGT
>SVQR01000119.1 GCA_015065225.1 Oscillospiraceae bacterium
GGATGCATCAAGTGATGAAACGGATTCATTTTCAACCTTTGTTATCTCATTTTCTTCGCGGACATTATAGTTTGTGTGTACACCGTGATAAACCAGGACTCTGTCACCCTTTTTTACGGACTTTACGTCTTTCCCGATTTCAACCACATGACCTACACCGCAGTACCCCAGTGACTTCGGGAATCCGCCACCGGGAATATTGGGAAGTCCGAGAAGATTTGCCCTTTCCGTTCCGCCGCTGACTACGGTATATTCCATTTTTGTAAGGACACCCTTATCGGAAAGCTCCGGAATATCCGTTTCGAGAAATTCCGCTGTTTTTGGTGCTGTGAATATTATCTGTTTTCTTTTCATCATGAACACCTCTTACTTTATAAGCTTTAGTGCATCAAGTGCCTTTTTTGCCGTTGCAAGGTCAAGCTGTTCGGGAGAATCCGCCGCCGTATAGCCGTCAATACAGAAAATGAGATGCCCTCCCAGTGCGGGATTTATTATTCTTGAGAGCTTTCCTTTCGGTCCGTTCAGATGATATGAGACCTTACAGCCCACCGATTTTCTGAGGGCTATCATCGTAGTAAAACTTTCCGCAAGCTGTTCGTCGCTGTCACAGGTACATACCAGCTTTATAACGTCGGGATTTCTCTTTTCCATAAATCTTGCAAGGTCGCAAGCCTGCTCGGTATCAAGGTACACTCCCGGATGACAGGAAAGGAGCACTTCACAGCCGACCTTATGACAGTCATCTATGAGTTTCATCTGCTTTTCTATTATCTTTTCGTCACAGACAATCTCTCTCGGATTTCCCTTTGTAAATGAGTAGCCGAGCTTTTGGTATTCCTGTCTGAAGCCGCCCTTTGATTCAAGATCGTAGGTGTACCCTTGCATATCTATACAGGATACGCCCGCTTCCACCGCCATCATAAGAAGTGCTATCCTGTCCTCTTCCGTGGAAGTGTACCCGCTGTAGTCAATTCTGTGGTTGTAGTTCAGTGCCATTACAGGTATCTTGCAGAATTTCAGGATCTCCTCTATGCTTTTTGAATTCTTGTATTCTTCGTCAAGGCATGAAAGATGTAGATCTATACCTGTTGCTCCGTGATACTGTGCGTTTGTTATTGCGGCTATAGCTTCCTTGGGTGTTCTCTGTCTTATTACCGCTGCGAGAAGCGGTGATTCGGGTTTTGCGAAGGATGGTAAGCGTTCCATTGTATGTATCTCCTTTTATGATCTGTTTCTTTACAGCGAGTATATCACGGCTGTATGCTTTTGTAAATATCACATTTGATATTTTTAACATATTTGATAAAGAACTTGACATTCTCCTTTGATTGTGATATTATAGATTCAATAACCTTGTCAAAAAGGATAACCAATATATGTATACAGATATTTTGACAGATTTGATAATAACAAAATTCCTTTCTGCGAACACAATATATACCGATGCCGGTACAAAGCTCAAAAGAATGATGAGAAACCGATGGGCAATTGTCCAAAAGCATGAGGGTGAAACGGAATATTATATGAACGGAAAAACCTTTGTTTCCAACAAAACAAGCATGGTCGTACTTCCGAAGGGTACGACTTATGACTGGCTTTGCACGATCTCGGGGCATTACAGCATAATAGAGTTTGACAGTGATAAGACATATGATGATCTTCTGGGTTTTGAAATATCCGAACAGCTTTCTGCAAAGATACTGCGCGCAATGAAAGAGCTTGAATACAAGCGCACGGTAAGATCTCCACTTTGCGAACTTGAATGTATAAAGGAAACTTATGATATACTTTTGAAGCTTGCGGAATCATCAACAAAGGAGTATCATCCGAGAAGTCACAGAGAAAAAATAAAACCTGCCGCAGAGTTTATTGCAAAACACTACGACAAGCAGGTATCAAATGATGAGCTGGCAAAAATGTGTGGTATATCAACCGTTTATTTCAGAAAGCTTTTTACAGAGAGCTTCGGTATGTCACCGATAAATTATATTCATTTTATAAGAACGGAAAAGGCGAAGGAAATGCTGAGCATTGATTACAGCAACATCACAAACATCGCACTTTCGCTGGGATATCCGAGCATATACGATTTTTCAAGAACCTTCAAAAAGTACGCAGGAATATCTCCGAAGAAATATGTCGATACCAAAAGAAGCAATCATCAGCACTGCTGATAAAAAAACAAAAAGGAGCATATAACAATGAAACTTGCCACAACCACAGAGGATTTTACAAGATTTTGCCCGACGATCACCCAGTGTCTTACCCATATTGCCGATGCGGGATTCAGATATGTTGATCTTACGCAGTATACTCCGGAACTCTTTCCGGAGATATTCGAAGCGGACAATTGGCGTGAAAACGTAAAGCACATAAAGGAATATGCTGAAACTTTGGGACTTACCTTTGTGCAGTCCCACGCTCCCGGCTTAAATCCCTTTGCCGACGGTGCGGACTATGATAAGAGCGTAAGTCAGGTGAAGCGTTCCATCGAGGTATGCGGTATTCTCGGAATAAAGAACAATGTCATTCATCACGGCTACGACAGAAATGTACAGGACAAGGATAAGGCTACGGAAATGAACATAAAGTTCTTCTCGGAATTTATGCCTGTTGCCGAGGAATTTGGTGTCAATATGCTATGCGAGAACACCACAAAGAAGAATATGCCCACATGGTATTTCCCCGTGACGGGAGCTGAGCTTGTTGATTTTATAAAGGCTATGGATCACCCTCTCGTTCACGCCTGCTGGGATACGGGACACGGCAACTGTGAAGGTAATCAGTATGAGCATCTCATGACACTGGGCAAAGAGCTTTACGCACTCCACATAAATGACAATTCGGGCAGAGGCGATGAACACGTTATCCCATTCTGCGGAACTCTGAATATGGATGATATCATGCACGGTCTTATTGACAGCGGTTACAAGGGATATTTCACGTTCGAGTCCTGCAATACGCTTCGCCCCGCAAAGTATTGGCAGGGCAACAGACATGAATTTGAAACGGATTCAAGGCTTTGCGAGCCGCAGCTTTTCATGCAGAAGAAGATTGAAAGACTTATGTATGAGATAGGCGAATATATACTTAAAAGCTATGATTGCTTTGAGGAATGATCATTCGGATCAATAACTAAAAGGTGTACTTCCGTATTTGGAAATACACCTTGCTTTTTTACAGTTTTAAAAGTCAATATATTATTATGTTTTCGGTAAATTCATTTATTTCGGTATAAAAATCAGACATTTCGAGTTTTTCCCGTTTTGGAAGATTTTTTTTACTGTGATATCCGTACACATATGATCATCGTCAAAGCCCTTGAAGATAAGCTTCGGGGGCTGACGGCCGAAAAGATTTATGTTTTCGAAAGTAATTCTTCTGTTTCTCTTGGGATGACAGACACAATATTTATTATTCGGAATACAAAATAAAATAATCCGAAGATGTGAATCCTCGGATTAAATCAGTGCTTTATTATTTTACAAACAGCTTTTTTATTGCCTCAAGATAGCCGTAGCCGTAAAGGTCGTCGGGGTGAAGATAGCTTCCTTCCGTCCACTCGTTCCATGAATTTACGGTGATAAGCGGTGCTCTGAGACTGTGAGATTTGTGGTAGTCTATTGCAAGCTCAAAGGCTTTTGTGATATTTTCGGGTGTATTTTCCGTACAGATATTGTTCACAAGGCAATTGTATCTGGGATTGGGATCCCAGCCGAGAGATACGTGGGGATAATACGGTACTTTTACCGTTTCGTCAAGGAATGCCCATTCTGCCTTTACCCTCTCAAGTATTTCGGGATAGGGCATATTCATACTCGTTATGTCGCAGTACTGATAATGAGTAACGCTGTCGAAGGGCTTCATATTTATAAAGTCGCGGATGTTCGTTTTGTCGTCCAGCATTCTCTTCATAAAGTCGTCGCAATGGACTGTAAGCTGAAGCTCAAGTCCCGGAAATCCTGCCTTTAATGCCTTATTTCTGAAGCGTTCAAAGGCGTTAAGGGTTTCTTTTATGCCTCCGAGTCCCGGAACGAGATTCTCCACATCGTAGAACATAAACACGGGCTTGCCGTCTATTTTATAATAGCAGGGATGCGAAAAATATTTTTCTATGGTTCTTTCGCAAAGGAAATCGAAGGTAGCGTTATCAACGGCGCCGTTCCAGATTTTTGTGTGCATTTCCGCTGTGGGCTTATGCCAGGTTGTACTTGCGGTATGATTTGCCCACATAAGATAGAACTTCATTCTGCTGTTGTTGCGTGCCTTCAGAAAGCCGTTGTCAAGGCATTGCTCCTGAAAGGGACGATTATCGTACCAGTACCAGTCATAGATAAAAACGTTGACTCCGTGGTCGGCGGCGGCGTTTATTTCCATTTCCATAACATAAGGGTCTGCTTCGTTGACATAGCCCCAGAGAGGCTTTCTCGGCCATTTGTGACCCTCAAAGAAGGGCCTTGCCGCCTTTACCGTCTGCCATTCGCCGTAGCCTTCGGGCCAGAAGATGTGGTTCCTTTCCTCGTCTCCGGAATATGCGGGCCATATGTAAGCCGCTATATCGTAGTTCTGCATATTTTTCTCCTTTGCGAAAATTCACTGTTTATCAAAGTATATCACGCAAAAGGCGTATTGTAAATGTACTCTGCGATTATATTTTTGTATAATACACCTTTATTCGATAATCACGTTTTCCGTAAACTCGTTTATTTCCGTGTAGAAATCCTTCATTTCAAGCTTTTTGCCGTTTTGGAAGATATTTCTCACGGTGATCTCGGTGCACATATGCTCCGCGTCAAAGCCCTTGAAGATAAGCTTCGGGGTCTGACGGCCGAAGATATTTACGTTTTCAAAGGTGATTCTTCTGTTTCTGCCAAGCCTTGTACTTCCTTTGGAATATTCAAAATGGCGGATGACATTCGAACTGCATAGGGCCGGAGAATAGTCCCTGTCGGGATTCACATATTTGTGAGAATCGGATGTCTGAATCACGGGTTGGAGGATCGTTTCATCGTATTCTACGTTTATATCATGATAGGATATGTCGTGTACATCCGCCCAGTCAACATTCATACAGTCAAGCACGGGACCTGTCACATGGATGATATTGCAGTTTCTGAATTCTATATTATATATCTCTTCGGCTTTCGTCTCCGCACCTATTTCAAGACATTTGCCCCAATCATTCCACAGTACGCAATTTTCCACGACGGCGTTTTTGAAAGCATCATAACTCTTTCCGTTACGGTACATCGCTTTATTCGCCGCCTCCATAACATTATCCTCAAAGAACAAATCAAAGCCTTTAACACATATACAGTCATCAAAGGTACGCAAGAAGCAGTTATTGATGTGAACATTCACGCAATTATGCATATCTATTCCGTCGGAATTATATCTCCAGTTACCGATTATCTTCACGTTGCTTATATCGAGATTTTCGCAGGCAACGGGTTTTATGTTGTAAACGAGTGAATCGCGGACGGTAATGCCTTCTATGGTAACATTAGTGCAGTATTCCGTCTGTATGGTATGAAGGCGTTCCGCATTGTTTACTGCGCTGTTGTTGTTCTCTGCGTTTACTTCAAATTTTATCTTTTCCTTGTTTCTGCTGTTATCGAGTATACCTCTGCCGAGTATTTTTATATTTTCCGCGTCAGTTGCGCGTATGCAGGCATAAACCACGGCACCCTCATCTATGAATAGCGTTTGATTGCTTTCAAGCCGTATCATACCAACATCGTGCTCGCCTTTGCCGAAGTAAATAACATTTGGACTGTTTTTGTCGATGTCCGAATAATCACTCAGCGGGTCTGCGAATATGTGAAGTGCGTTTTGTCTTCCGTAGGGCTCAACGGTAAAATAGGCGGCTTTCGGAAGTGTGAAACGTATTTTTCCGTCGGATATTTCCGGCTTTATACCAAGCGTCAAAGGACGGATCTCGACCTTTTCAAAAGTGTCTTTAGGTATTATCTCAAACTCAAGTGCTTCGTCCGTTTCAAGGCTCAGAAAATTTACAAGCTCTGTCTGGTCGATGCTTCTCTGATGTCCCGGCCATCTTCTGTTGAAGGGGTAAGCGGAGACCCTTGCGGTATCGGGAAGATATTCCTTTCCGTTGATTTTTATTTTATAATTTTCCGTAAACAGGTCTGTTTTTGTTATCGGATATACTTTATAGCTCATTATCGGTACCTCCCGTTTTTTTATTTTGCTCACGCTTTATATTTCTCTGAAGCTTATAGTGCGATAATACCATACAAATACTACGATATAGTACTGTTATTTATGAATTTTTTATGCTATAATTAAAATACCCCGATTTTAAAAAGGAAGTGAAAACCGCAATGAAACTCAACAACGGAAAAATCACGGTAACCGTGGATGAAACAACGGGAGCAACCACAGGTATTTTTCGAAACGACGACGTAAACAACTGGATTCTCGACGATGCGGGATGGGGATTGATTGAAGGATTTGAAACACAGTCTGTTTCAAGGGAATCCGAAAAAATCACCGTAATCCTTTCAAGGTCCCGTCCGACATTTATAAAGATAGAAAAATATATAGAAGACGATTGCTATATAGAAAAATACACACTGAAGAACGAGGACACGGCGGAATATTTTCTCACGAAGGACCGCTTCGGAATTCCTTTTCCGTACAATTGTCTTTACACACCGGGTCAGGATATTCTGAACAAGTGCTGTATTTCTCATGTATGGTGTGGCGGAGACAGTGCCTGGATGTATTCCGTGCGCTGTCATGGTGATGTGCCTTATCTTGTTATGAAGGTAACCAAAGGCGCAATCGAGGATTACAGCATCGCATACGATATTTCACGCACAACAAACGGCTCGTTCTACCGCGGAGCAATAGTATTGCACCCCGAAGCCTGCATCATTGCACCGGGCGAGGAAAAATGCTGGGAATTCAGATACCGTTTCTCCGATGTAAAGCCCGACACCGCTCCACTTACGGAGCCTTGTGAAATCCGTCTTACGGCAAATAAATATTCAGCTCAGTGTAATGAGCCGTTTACGGTACTCTTTGAGAGCAATGCTTCGTGGAATAATCTCAAGCTGTCCTGTGAGGAAAAGGAGCTTCCGCATATCCGCAAGGGTAACACCGCTGTCGCTATGGTTTCCTTTGATAAAATCGGTGAAAGGACAATTATTGCAGAGGTCGACGGAAGAAAAACCAATATTCGCGTGCAGGTTATATTGCCGGTTTCGGAAATTCTGCAAAGGCGTGCCGAATTCATAGTAAAAAAACAGCAGTATCACCGTGAAGGAAGCAGACTCGACGGTGCGTATCTCATTTACGACAACGAGACGGATTCTCTGTATTTCGACGAGGTCTTCGGTGACCACAACGCCGCCCGTGAAAGGCTTGCAATGGGTGTTATCGTCTGCAAGGCACTTCAGGCAAAATACGATGAGGTAAAAATGCAATCGCTCCGAAAGCACCGTGCATTTATTGAGCGGGAAGTGTTTGACTCAGAGACGGGTATTGTTTATAATCAGATTGCCCGCGATAACAGATTCAACCGTATTTTTAACTATACATGGGTATCTACATATTATTTCGAATGGTATGAGCTTACGGGCGAAAAGCAATGCCTCATAAACTCCGCAAGAATTCTTTTAAATCTTTTTGAAATAACAAGCTGTGCGAAGGATTGCCAATGTATGGAGATTTTCCGCATTTGCAAGGCTCTTGAAAAAGAGGGACTGTGTGACCTTCGCAATTCGCTGAAGGAACTGTTTCTGCGTTATGCCGATCAGATTAAATACGGCAAGGTAAATATGGAAAATATCAAGCAGATTCTTGAAACCTCGTATGTCAGCGAGTATCCCAATTGCCGTATCTGTTATCTTTCTCAGGCGTATCTTCTCGAGCCGAAGGAGGAATACAGACAAAAGGCAGAGGATCAGCTTTTAAAGACGCAGGCATTCTTTGCCCACCAGCCCGATTTCCACCTCAACAGCATAAATGTGAGATACTGGGACAGATTCTGGTTCGGCAAGCGTCAATCCTACGGTGATTTGTTCCCCCATTATTGGAGTGCGCTTGCGGGATGGGGACTTACTTGGTTTGACCGTGCCTTCGGAAGCGAAGAAGCGAAAAAGCTTGCAGAGCACAATCTTACGGGAAATCTGTGTGTATACCGAGAGGACGGCTTTGCATCCAACAATTATCTGTACCCCTACAAGGTAGTGCAATACGCTTCAAAGGAGGACAAGCCGAAGCGATTCCTGAAGCCCGGAACATTCTACGGCAAAAGCTATGATGCGTGGGCAAACGATCAGGACTGGTCACTTTATTATGCGCTTCTTCTTGAAGAATAAAATCATATAAAACAACAAGCTCCCGAGGACAGCCGATTCAAAGCCGTACCCGGGAGCTTTTATTTCTTTATTCGGATTTTGAATTTACGGGAGCATAATATTATCCGCAACATACTCACCGACAAAGGGCATCTCCTCACCGTTGTAGAAAAGCCTTTCGGCACAGAGTTCGGGAAGGTCTTCAACTTCACCCGCAAGATAGGAGCTTATCCTCGTATATGCATTTATAACAAGTCCGCGTGCCGCCATAAGTCTCGAACCGGTCTGTTCAAAGCCGAAGGGCTTGTTGTTCTCGTACCAGAGCTTTGCGCGGGCTTCGTACAGCTTTTGTAATTCAACGGAAAGCACCGTAAGCTCCGAAGCAAGAGAGGCAAGAACCTTTCTGTCGTCGTCATCGTATGCCCTCTTTATACGAATACCGATATCACATTTTGATGCGACGACCCGGAGTAACTGTCCGTGGTATGCAAACAAAGTTTCAAAGCCTTTCGGGACTTTTACCTTTGCAAATCTCTCGCACTCCTTTTTAAAGTGAGAGCCGAGATCCACAGACTCAAAATTCTTATCCATAAGACCGAACATGGGATTCTGATAGAGAGATTGCTTTGTGGGCGATTTTACAGGATATTTTTCAATATTCAGCTCATATTTTTCTATTTCGGGAGGGCATTCTCTGTTGTAATAGTTATCGCTGTCAAGGGCAAGGAAGGATTCGGCATCTAAACCCGTGCAGATCCTGAACATGGTCGGAACTACCGTCTTATCCGGGTAAAGGCTTGTATAGTTACACTCGGCATAAAGCTGAAGTCCGAGAAGTGCCGATGTGACGTCACATTCACAGCCCTGATCGCCCCACATTGTTGCATAAACATCCTTTATACCGCTTCTCTTGCAGGAACGAAGTGCGCAGATAGTGCTTTCAAAGCTGATGGTGTAGTTGACATTCGGTCCTTCCCAGGTGTGGATACCGCCCGCAAAGGACATTTCATTGTTG
>SVQR01000120.1 GCA_015065225.1 Oscillospiraceae bacterium
GCTGAATAGTTTCGCGCTCCAACTGAGCAAATATCATAACTATCATCAGCATGGCTTTACCAATAGGCGTTCCGGTATCAAATTTCTCCATCGTGCTGACAAAATCAACTTTATGATGCTGAAAAAAATAATAGGCAGTTACCTTTCCAAGAGCGTAGTTATATCCATCATCAAAATATTCATTTCCGGCGGAGTTGCCGTTGCTGTCTATTTCATTTTGAAGATCATGATGCCGGGAATAGTCACGGCTACCTCCCCTGTATTCGCGCTTCCCATTCTCATCTGCGGTATTGTATATATTGCATGCATAATAATTCTTGGCTTGCACAAACAGCTCATCAGAAATCCCAAGAAGGAACGATCGGAAAATAATTAATATATATTCGAAAGGAATAAAAGTGAAATGAAAAAGAATCTTACCAAGATCATCTCATGTATTCTGATAATAGCTCTTATAGTATGTCTTATCCCCCACTTCACAAAAAGAATGGAAGTTGAAGATAAGAATACAAATGTTATAGTTTCCCTGTACTATAATGATATCGCCAACAGACTTCGTGGGCATAAGCTGGATGAAGCGATAGAGGATTTCAAGGAACTTGGTGTTACTACTGTATCATTCTCCGAGGAAAACATCAACTCAATGGTTGCGCGTGGAGATATTACAAATATCAAATTCAATACTCTGCGTCATAAATACGATGATGAAAGTATCGAAATGGCAGAGCAGATAGCAAAGGAAGTTCCGGATATTATTTATGACTCACAGCTTCTTATAACAAAGGATCAGGAGCAGGCTGAGTTCCTTGAAAAGGCTCTTCCCTTAAGATTCACAGAAGGCAAGGAGTATCAGAAGGTAATTAATGTAAACTCTGTCACAGGCGTTGAAACGACGATATTCTGTTTCTTTGACGGTACTATTCCCACAAATGATGTAATGATCGGATACAATGAAGATAAGATCAAGGAGTTCTCCGATAATGGATTCGATATTTGTCTTATTCTAAGATTGTTTGACAGCAACGAAACGGATTATATTGAAAATCTTGAACGACTTGTTGAAAAGTACAATGTCAAGCACATCAGCATTCGTGCAACAAGCTTCGGTCCGGTAAAAGAAGAAGAAGGTAAAGAGCATTATTCAGGGATCGGAAAGATCATTGATAAGCATGATCTAACGCTGGTTGTCACCGAAAACCCAAATCAGCTTTCCAATGAAACACCTTTCGGTTACAAGCACATCTTTAATATGAA
Organism: Oscillospiraceae bacterium; assembly: GCA_015065225.1. Classification (GTDB taxonomy): domain Bacteria; phylum Bacillota; class Clostridia; order Oscillospirales; family CAG-382; genus SIG622. Next base: position 1,255 of record SVQR01000120.1, read on the forward strand.
CAGTGATGATGTTGTTCGTTCATACGAAACATATGATGCATCGCAGGATGAAGAAACGCACTATATGTTCCGCTATCATCAGTATCTCAATTCAACAATTGACAGAAACATAAGATTTGTTACAGTTTCTCAGATCCACATCGCCAACAAGTCATATGAAAAGTGTAATGAGTATACTTTAAGTGCTGTTGAAGAGTACATCAATAAGCTCCATGAGCTCGGATACACGGTAAACGAAGAAAATCCTGTGCTTGATTATGATGTAGACCTGAGTCTCCCAAATGCTGTTTCCGCTGCAATAATGGTATTGATGATATATCTTCTCATTGCATTGATCTTCAAGCCTAATTTCAAGTATCTCTTCCCTATTGCGCTGGTGCTCGCGGTCGCTGCTTTTGCTGTGAGCTATTATATCCCCAAGAGTCTTACATGGGCATTCCCAACAGCATGGGCGGTGCTTGCCCCTTGCTTTACTCTTGCAATAATGCTGCTCATTGCCGAAAGGACCGAAAAAAAGGTCAATTCACTCGGTCTAATAATCATTCTCGGAACGACGCTCGTCGGACTTATGAGCCTTTTCGGAATAGTGCAGTCCTCTCTTCTTTCGGGTATTAATTACTACGTAAACAACGATATATTCAGAGGAATAAAGCTTTCATTGTTCCTGCCGCTTGTTTTTGCATTGGTACTGTATGTTCTGATATTTGTAAAAACAGATTACAAAAAACTTCTTTCGAATATCGCAAATTATAAAATTTCGGATATAAAACTTATCTACATTATAGCTGCATTTATCGTACTGTTCATCGGCTATAAGATCATTTCAATATACATTGTAAGAAGCGGAAATGTAAATACCATAAGCTCTGTTGAAGCGGCAATGCGTAATTTCATTACAGATGTCTTCAGTGCACGTCCCAGAACAAAGGAATTCCTCATCGGTTATCCTTGTCTTGCTCTTTTTGTGTACTATTACAAGAATACAAACATCAAGATACTTCAGGCGATCCTGTTCTGTGGTACTGCAATTACTGCGGCATCTATATCTAACAGCTTCTGTCATGTATTCACCTCTGTAGATATAATCTACGGAAGAGTAATCAACGGCGTGATCCTTGGTGTCGTATGTGCGGCTGTAGCATATATAATCAATCTTATATTTGTGAAGATCGTAAAGAAGCTCTTCGGAAAATATGTATTGCCTTCACTCTCCAAGAACGAGGAGCTCTATTCAATGTATAAACTGATAATAGGCGAAAGGAAATGATATCTTGAAGAAGATAGTAATATGCGGTTATCACGGTTTTGCAAACAGCGGCGACGAAGCTTTGCTGAAGGCCATGATAGATATACTCAGACGAAAGCATCCCGATATCTCCATCACAGTATTATCAATGCATCCTGAGTCGACCGAAAAGCTCTATAATGTAAAATCGGTTTACAGGTACAATCTTTTAAAGATCAGAAGCCTGTTCAGAAGTTCCGATCTGTTCATATTCGGCGGCGGCAGTCTGTTGCAGGATATAACAAGCAGGAGATCGCTGAGCTATTACCTCACAATCCTCAATATGGCTTTGAGAAGTAAGATAAAGGTAATGCTTTACGGTAACGGTATAGGTCCGCTTGAACACAAAAAAAGCCGTATCAAAACGGCAAAGTGTCTAAATAAGGTGGACCTTATAACCCTCAGGGATGACCTTTCCGATAAGCTCCTCGCCGAGATCGGTGTAAACAAGCCTCCGATCCACATCACGGCAGATCCTGCATTTACACTAAGATTTGATGATCTCTCCGAGAATGATGCTCTTCTTGAAGAAGCGGGGATCAAGCCCGGATCGAAATATGCGGTCGTGGCTGTAAGGGAATGGAAAAATTCGACACCGGATTTCGCGGATATTCTGGCATCTTACTGTGATGATCTTTTTGAAAAGCATGGGATCATTCCGCTGTTTCTGCCGATGCAATATAAAGAAGATGAAGTTCTTGCCGGTGAGATAATATCAAAAATGAAGCATTCCGGACATATGCTCAGACGTCCGCCGGAAATTGCGGAGGTATTCTCACTTATTGGATTCTCTACTCTCTGCGTGGGAATGAGACTTCACACACTCATCTATGCAACAACTCTCGGAGTTCCCGTGATTGCATTGTCATACGATCCGAAGGTAACAGCTTTCATGCAGTCTATTCATCAGCCTCTTTGTCTTGATGTTGAAAAGCTTGAGCTTGAGTCGTTGCTGAATGTCTCACAGAAGCTGATTTCAGAGCTTTCGCAAAGACGCGAGGAACTTGTCGACTCCCTCGGAGAACTGCGTAAAAAGGCCGAAGAAAACGCTGATTACGCTGTAAGTCTCCTAAAGTCATGATCTCATAATTCATTTTAATAACAAAGTAAGGGTGTACCGCTAAATTAATAGGATACACCCTGTTTTTTTTTTTCAATTAAATATGTGTATTGAACATGAGCATATCATCTTGTCACGATCAGCCTATCTTTGAGTTGAAGAACAAAATGAATTCCGCCCTCGGAACATTCAAAACGCCGTTCTTGATTATTGTGTTGTTATCGAAAGCATAAGCGGTATACGTACTCTCATTGTCAGAGTAAGTCAGCTGATTAATATTCGGTGATAGCTTCAGAATGTACTCTTTATCAAGATAACCGAAGCTTACAACATACATTTCTCCCGAGTCATCAAGGCTTATATTCTCCGCACCGAGTGATTTGAGGAGATATTCCACCGCAACATAATCATCGAATACGGCATCATTTTGCAATTGTGAATTTGAAGCAACGGCTTGCTGAGGCAATGAATCGTAATATGCAGTATTGTCGGAAATCTCTGTAGTCTTTTTACTATCCGAAAGTATCGTTATGATGAGTGTTACCGCAAGTACGACGCAGAGAGATGCAGCAGCAATAAAAGCTATAAAATAGTTGAAGCCGGAGTTCCTTCCGAACTTTGCACCGCATCTTATACAGTGGGTACTGTTGTTTGGGTTGCGGGTACGGCATTTTCGGCAGATCATTGCTGGAGACCTCCGTTAGATGGGATCAATTTAACAGAACTTAATTCAGCGAAATACGATTTATCAAAAATTATTGGTATAATACTGTTGAAGTCGTCTATTCCGATATATACAGAGAAAGGATCTGTTTCAGGAAAAATAACTAAGTTTTTAATTGTAACAGGGTCACGACCAGGTGTTTCGTAGTTATATATCATTTTATTTGTACCAGCACCATAAAAACAATTATAGTATAATGCATTATTGCTTGTAAATTCAAATGTCATATCATAAAATACATCATTATATAAGAAATTATGGTTTACAAAACAGTAGAAATTCACACCTTCTGAATCTGTATTCTTCTGAGTTTTATCGAAAAAGGAAATCTCTTTTAAAAAATCATTAAAACTTACATATACATTTTCTCCATCAATAATGGTTTCTACATATCTATCCCTACCATTATAGTTAAAAGTACAATGACTGGTATAATATTCATACTTCTGTGGATAAAATACCCCATCAAAATCCGGTAAGAATAGATTTAAGTCGAGAGTATCTGAATAATCAATAATATTTCCACTATCGTTCTCCGGAACGACAGGGACTTCTTCTTTAGGAATATCCTCGGAAGGATCATAATAGCCTTGATTGGGTTCACAGTTGAATGCGGCTTCAAAAATGCTTTCGAGTTCTTGTCTTTTACCACTTAATCTGTCGCCAATTATCTTCAGTTCGTTTTCAACTTCATCGTTACTAATAGTTTGCTTCGCTTGATCATCATATATCATAATACGATTTGTATTAATAAAGAAATAAAGAGTATAATTATGATTATTATGAACAAGTTCTATACTAATTTTTCTTTCAGTGTCAAATGAGCTGGTATCACGTCCTATGATAGTACATCCAAATCCTTCTTCGAGAACTTCAACCACCGCAAAATAATCAGAAGTATCGTCAGGAGCGTTATCAACAATAATTGATGTATTCGGATCTGTCGGCTTTCCGGGATCGCGAGGAAGGTTCTCTTCGGAATCATTTCCCTTATTAAGTGCAAGGATAGCAACAACAATAAGAGTAAGAATCAAAACTATCGATACAGAACATATTATGACACCAAGCTTATGCTTTGCGAAGAATCCTGGCATTCCCGTTGAAGGTATTGGCGTGGGAACTGCCTTGCGCATGGTTGTTTCGGGGATAACAGATTGAGCGGGAAAACTCGGCGCGGAGGATTTGCTATGAGAGGAAGATACACCGAGCATAACAGTCTTGGATGATGCAGATAATGAGGACTTATCCTCCCATGCAGCAAGCTCTCCGTCATCAAAGTATGACTGACCGTAGTCGTAGATATTAATGTTAGCACCGCATGACGGGCATCGCTTCGGATCTTTTGAGCTTATCTTTTGTCCGCAATATTTACAAAACACCTGGTTATACCTCCTTGTCAATTTCGGTTATGATACCACCAACGACAGTATAATTATCATATTCGCCGGATACACGAAGAAGAAGTCTCACAAGCATATAGTTCACCCATTCCTCGGCAGTGTTGGACTTGGACAGATCTATTTCCATCTCTTCTTCAAGGACATACTCCCAGAAACCGTCCGAGCAAAGAAGTACTGCATCCCCGGGCTGAACGTCGATGGTATTATAAACTGTTGTAACGTCGCCGCTTATCTCCTGCCCCAATACCTTTAGAAGCTTGTTTCTGTCAGGGTCTGACCTGATGTCATTGAATGTCATATCTCCTATATCAACCGACATCTGAGAAATGCTGTGATCCTTTGACATACTTAAAAGATGACCGTTTTTGAATATATATATTCTGGAATCCCCTGTATTGAAATACCATATCTTGTTCTTATCAAAGGTGCATGCAACAGCGGTAGTACGCATTCCTCTGACCGTCTCTTTTTCCTCTTGTTTATGGATAAGGAAGTCATTAATCTTTGTCATGACCTTATGTATTCCCTCAACTGTTACATCTCCGAGATGGTCAATTCCGGAAATGATATTTTTTGCAGCACTTTTTGATGCGATCTCACCGCATTCATGACCTCCAAGACCGTCACAGACCGCAAACGTATACTTTCCGTTCTTATCGCCTATCTCATAACTGTCCTCATTCACAGGGCGAGTTCCGGGATTTGTATAGTGAAATATATCTATCTTCATTTGGTGCTCCGTTCTGCCTTTCGGCTTATATTGTTACTCTTATCATATTGACCGGATCTGCAAGATAAAACTCAGTAGTTCCGATCGGAAGCATCATCGGCATTGATGGCAATATTCTCGCTCCGTCCGCCGTAAACAGACCGTAGGACGAATTATTGTCTTTCAGATACCATTTTCCGTCATTGTGATATATGGTACAATGATGTCCGCTTATTCCTCTCGCATCCATCGGATATACCACCTTACAAAGCTTATCGTTTCTTCCTATGGATATACTGTCCGTAAACGAATAGCTGTGTCCTGCAAGTCTGCCGCCGAGAATATATATATGTTTTTCCTCCATTATGAGGTTATTTTCTTTTTTGGGTCTTCTGAAAACAAGAAGAATATTAATGATCAGGATCAAAGCCCCAAGCACCGCAATACCGAGAATAATATATCTGTTGACATATTCCTCATAAGTCATATAGTCAACCTTTGCAACATCAAGGCACTGAATTATTTCTCTGTTTGCGAGAATATACTGGGAGTATGTATTCATATTGTCCAGCGAGTATGCACACATTCCGAGAACATTTCCGTTTTGATCAAAGGCAGGTGCGCCGACCATTGCACGGTTGAACTCCTCGGAAAAGCTGTAAACAGTCATAGTTTTGATATCCTGATGCTCGACAATTTCGCCATAGCGCTTAACTGTATTGCTTTTATTGAACTGTTCAAAGTTGCTCATTATATTTCCTGTGCCGTCATATCCGCACAGATAATAGCTTTTGTCGCCTTTGATAAGCTCACTGTTTTTCTTTATTAGCATAGGTTTTATATCTTTTGTCGGGTCGTGAAGCTTTAAGATCGCTATGTTCCTTTCGGAATCACCGAATATTACATCCGCAAGATAGTCACCATTCATCACGCCTGTCCTGACAAGTGCCGTACGCGGATATGATCCGTTTTTTGTAGCAATGACGCTGTAGGATGTAATGATGACCTCAGTAGGCTCCCCGGGGATTCCGACAGCGAAACCTGTACCGTATGTTGAAAGCTCGCGGTTCTTGATCATCACGATCGAATCCGCCTCACTGTCCTTATTACTGCAGGCGGAGAATACAAATATACTTGCAGCAATTGCAATGGCAATCAGTATAAATTTCAGAAAATTTCCATTCTTTTTCATATCATTCCTCTTTCCGCCCGAAATAATCTCCTTAAGGGGGGATGCATTATTATATGTCCCCCCTTGGAATCATGCTTTAATTCTTTTTGTTCTCACTCCATACAAACTGATCGTTACAGAATGAACGGAACAGCATTTTTGTTTCACCGATCTCTATGACATCATAGTCATGGATCTCAACAGGAACAAGAAGAAGGGAGTTGTTGACATAAATATTGTTTCTGTTTTCCTTCTGATAAATGAAGAACTTATTGTTTCTTCTGTCGTATGCGATGATTGCGTTTGCACCCATTGAGATCTTATCATCGAAATCAAGCTGGATGGCATTCTCGGGGCCTCTGCCTATAGTTGTCTGTTCTCCGCGTATCTTGAAGTCCTCGCCTCTCTTCTCACCTTCAAGACAAACGAGCCATCCGGTTATCGGGACGATATCTTTTTCATTTTTATAAATAGGCTCGGTTTTTCTGAAACCCGGATCAAGAGGCTCAGTAATCGGGAAACCGCCGCCTGCGGGAGATCCGATAGCTTCTGTGGGAGTCATGCCGTCTTCCATAACCATACCGACAGGAGGCATAGAGTCAATTCCTCCGACGGGCATTGTAGACATCATGGGGTCCGGTGACGCGTTACAATAAGGACAACTGCTGTTTTTTGCATCGTCATAAAGATGACCGTTAGGACACTGTTGCATCATAATTATATTCCTTCTTTCTAATTATTAAGTATAATGATCAGACCGAAATGATCTTGAAATTCAATTACCTCTGGGAGGTTGTCCCTGGGGAGGCTGTCCCTGGGGAGGCTGTCCCTGGGGTGGTTGTCCCTGTGGTGCGGGAGCGGGAGCTTGCTCTGTTTCAACGGTGGCATTCTCCCCCTGAGGTGCAGGAGCCGGTGCATAACCGTATCCGGGAGGAGGTGGCGGAGGACCGTACATACCGCCCTGAGGAGGTGGAGGAGGCATCATACCGCCGCCCTGAGGAGGAGGCATCATCATACCGCCCATGTGAGGAGGAGCCGGCGTTGCAAAAAAGATGTTGGTTACATCTGTATTGTCATCATAGTAGACAGAAGCGCTGTTAAACACTGTAATGAGATCACGGATGTAGAAGTAGACCTTGTCACCTTCTCTGTAAGGAGCATGGTATAGGAAGCCGGTTCTCATATTACCTGTTTGCTTCATTGTGATCTCAACCTGATTGGAACCAACAGTAAATACGGCAACCTGCGTTGTAGTAGCGATGGTTATAACATCATCTGTCACAACTACATCTGCTCCAACAAATTCAAAGAACTGCTTCATATCAAAGAATGTCATGCCAAGATCTTCATTTCTGTAGTAATCAACAGATCCATTACAATCCCTATTATCAATAATGATACTTCCGGGTTCATAAACGGGCATCTCCATTGGGGGCGGAGGAGGCATCATACCGTTATCCATTGGCATGGGCTGCTGTGCACCGGGAGTGTTTACGTTGTTTGAAGCGTCATCCTTGTTTCCCGAGATCATGCTCCAGAGAATAAAAGCAAGGATACCGATAAGTATCAACACAAGAATAACGATCGCGATCTTGAGTCCCTTCTTATCCTCCTTGGGTGCTTCTGCATAGGCAGATGTTCCGTAACCTGAAGCAGGATATCCCGACACAGGCATTCCGGAATTGGGATAACCGGACTTTGGGATACCGCCCGGAATTGTCGCGCCTGAGCTTAC
>SVQR01000121.1 GCA_015065225.1 Oscillospiraceae bacterium
ACACAGAGGATTTTTCCCGGTTGAGGATCTTGTAACATTCAGACATACAGGCTCATATCTTCAGGGACATCCCGATATGAAGGGTATCCCCGGTATCGACATGAGCGCAGGCTCTCTCGGTCAGGGCATCTCCGCGGCTTGCGGTATGGCACTTTCCGCAAAACTCTCCGAAAAGAGCTACAGAGTATACACCATTCTCGGTGACGGTGAAAGTGAAGAAGGTCAGGTATGGGAAGCAGCTATGTTTGCGGCACATTACGGACTCAACAACCTTACGGCATTCATTGACTTCAACGGTCTCCAGATAGACGGTGAAGTTACAAAGGTAATGAATCCCACTCCTCTTGATGAAAAATTCCTTGCATTCGGCTGGAATGTAACGGTCATTGACGGACACAATTTTGATGAGATCGCAGCAGCTGTTGCAGCATCCAAAAAGTCGGATAAGCCCACAGCGATTATTTGTAAGACAGTAAAGGGCAAGGGCGTATCTTTCATGGAAAACAAGGCAGAATGGCACGGAAGCGCACCTAACGCAGAACAGTACGAGCAGGCAATGAAGGAACTGAATGAAGTTACCGCTTGCCTTACAAAGTAAAAAGGGGAGGAAGATTACAATGGCAGATATGATAGCAACAAGAGAAAGCTACGGTAAGGCACTTGCAGAGCTCGGTGAAAAATATGACATCGTTGTTCTTGATGCCGACCTCTCCAAGTCCACAAAGACAGAAACATTCAAAAAGAAATTCCCGGAAAGGTTCATTAACTGCGGTATTGCGGAAGCAAACATGATGTCGGTTGCGGCAGGTCTTGCAACAACAGGTAAGATCGTATTCGCATCTACCTTTGCAATGTTTGCGGCAGGCAGAGCCTTTGAGCAGATAAGAAATTCCATCGGTTATCCTCATCTTAACGTAAAGATCGGTGCAACTCATGCAGGTATCTCCGTAGGTGAAGACGGTGCGACACATCAGTGTAATGAAGATATCGGCCTTATGAGAACAATTCCCGGTATGGTTATCCTTAACCCGGCTGATGATACGGAAGCAAGAAAGTGCGTTGAAGCCGCTGTCAGATACGACGGTCCCGTATACCTCAGATTCGGAAGACTTGCAGTACCGGTAATGTACGATGAAGACTATAAGTTCGAGATCGGTAAAGGCAATGTACTTGCCGACGGTAAGGATGTTACCATCGTTGCAACAGGTCTTATGGTATCCGAAGCCATGAAGGCAAAGGATATGCTTGCAGAAGAAGGTATCAGTGCAAGAGTTATCAATATATGCACCATAAAGCCTATAGATACAGAGCTTCTCTGCAAGGCTTCAAAGGAAACAGGTGCGATTGTTACAGCGGAAGAACATTCTATCTACGGTGGCCTCGGCTCAGCAGTTGCGGAAGCTATATGCGAAACAGCTCCCTGTACAGTACTCAGAGTCGGTGTTCAGGATACATACGGTTCTTCAGGTCCTGCAAAGGAAGTTCTCGAATACTACGGACTTACTGCAAAGAATATTGCCGAAACAGCAAAGAAAGCTATTGCGGCAAAGAAGTAATTTTGTATCATAAGCCTCTCTGCATAATGTGGAGGGGCATTTTTTTAAGGAGGATGTAATGAAGACCCTGAGTTTTGCTCTGATGATGCTCTCACTTATCTCTTTATCCGGCTGTAACACGGAAGATGCAGTACAGGATACTGTAAAAGACAACATCGGGATTGTTGAAGCAACGCCCGAAACGGATGCAAAGGATAATGAGCAGGATATAAATGAAAAAGTCACTACAGTATCACCGCTTGCCTTGGAGGAGTTTCTTCAGCCGTTTGACGATTACTCATGGGAGATGACGGAGAAGCCCGAATATGTAATGCTGCATTTTACAAGTGCCGTTGTACTCTCAAAGGAGGAGCCGTATGATATTAAAACCGTCAGAGGTATATTTGAAGAAAACAGCCTGAGCATCCACTATATCATAGATCGTGAAGGAGTTATACATTGCTGGCTTCCGGAAACAAGAGCCGCATGGCACGCAGGGAAGGGCACTTTCAACAACAATGAAAGGCTTACAAATGCTATGAACAAATACTCAATCGGCATCGAGATGCTGGCGATAGGTTCCAAAAAGGATATGGCACAGTATCTTACGGATGAGGAATATGATAACCTGTCGACTGATCTTATAGGTTATACCGATGCGCAGTATGAAAGTCTCGGAAAGCTTGTACGGGATATATGTACCAGAAACGGCATTCCTTTTGACGAAACTCACGTCATAGGCCACGATATGTACAATCCCGCAAAGACAGATCCCGGAGAGCTGTTCGATTGGTCAAGGCTGTTTCCATAATAAAGCATAAATAAGAGAAAGTACCGGGTGGATATAACACCCGGTACATTTTTTTACCTTATTTTCTGTTCTCTGTCCAGAACTTAACAAAGCTCTCTACAGTGAATTCCGAAAGTCCGGAAAGATCGTCCTTTATCTTCCTGAAAAAACAGCTGGGTATCTCACCGAGAGCGAGATTTTTAGCAACGCACGCATCACAGCTGCAGCAATTTAAATCGCTGTTATTCGGATTGTTGGGACATTCCCTGTCACGGCAGGTACAGAAATGTTCTGTTTTATTACACATGACAGATCAATACTCTATCTTGACTTCGGCTGTTCTCTTTTCGGATGCAACCTTTACCTTATAGAAGTTGCCGTTCCTGGAGAGGATCGCGAGCTTGCCGTCAACCGTGACCTTCTTAACAGCCTTTTCGCTGTAGAATTCGAACTCACCCTTTTCGCGAAGTGTAAAGCCATCTGCGGTAATATTCTCTGCTGTTATGCCGCCGATGAACTTTTCGCAAAGTCCGAGATAACAGAAGCCGTCTTTAACGGGGGCAAGAGTGTAAAGTCTGAAGTCATCCTGATTCTTGAGCACAGACTCATATGTATAATCACAGCACTTGCATACAAGTGTGCGAAGACCCGTGAAGTGTTCTTTGATAACATACTTATCGGAAACGGGCTCTGTAAAGAAGTCTTCAAGAGCGATCTTAACATTGGCACTCTTGTTATCTTTGTTGATGTCAAATGCGGCAACATAATATGTATCACCTGTGTTGGAGAATATCTTGAATGAATCAGTAGATTCTTCGGGGTTTATCGTGAGACAGTCCGCCGTAGGCATACCAGGAACATCACAGCGAAGGATTCTTCCGTCATAGAGACAAAGAGGCTTAAGAACAGGTGCATTTGATCTCTTTGCAGTATCCGAAACATAAATGGGACCGCCTGAGACAGCACGAACAACAGAGTTCTTTATGCCCTGGCTGTCATCTGTCCACCACATATCCCAGTCACACCAGAGAAGCTGTCCCTGATAGAAGGAGTTGTATGAGCACTGAAGAATATGATTTGTAAACCAAGCTCTGTTTTCAGGCTGGAAGTCGCCGGAGCAGCGTGAAACAGCCGTTGAAGGTCTGTTCCAGATATTTTCCTGTCCCATACCCATACAGTTGATGAGATCACCGTTGAAATGCTTGTAAAGTGAGCTTTCAATACCGTAGTGAAGATTTCTTGCGATCTCACCGACGGGAGCTATGCCCTTGTACCACATGGAGATACAAGTCTGGTTGTCTACCTTCATGAACTTCGCACCGCAATCCTTGAGGAATGTGTGGAATGCATCAAAGAAGCCCGCAAACTGTTCCTTTGTAGTACCGGGAACAAGTCTGTCCATGCCGTCAATATGTCTTGTAATAAAGAGCTCCGGATGATTCTTATATATCTCACCTTCGGGAGTTACACCTCTCCAGTAGCCTGTTGTGGGATGCCACATACCCGTAGTGATATCGTAATCATCATGCATCTTTTCAATACAATATTTAAGACCGTGAGGGAATCTTTCGGGAGCGGCTTCAAAGGAGTCAAGGGCAGAGGAGTGCATCAGCCTGAACATCTCGCCGCCGTTGGCATATTTCTTTCCGACAAAGTTCTTTACATCGCCCCACATATCATCAAAGATGGCCCATCTTACGGGAATGTCCTTATCCTTGAATTCCTGACACTTGGAGAGCATATCCGTCTCTGTAACTCTTATCTGGAATGCATCCCAGCTGCACCAGCCGAGGTATTCGAATATTTCGGGATAAGGTCTGTCCTCACGCATCTTGATGTAGTTGCCCAGAAGCTCAACACCGTACTTTGTAAGATCATGTACAAGTGTATAAGGGTTCTTACCTGTGCCGTAAACAAAACAAAGCGTATCAACGGTGGAAAGTCCCGCATACCAGGAGAATACCTTTGCATAACATCCTGTCTCATCGCCTTCGATAACTGTCTTGTACTTGTCACCGCAAACGGGGAGGATCGCAGTAAAACTTCCGTCTTTGTTCTTCATGAGAAGAAGCTGTGTATCGTGAGGATTTTCCTTGAGATCCGTACCGAAGTTGGGGCGGCACCAATAAGGGGAGTAGCGGTTTACGGAAACAAATGCTTCCATTTCCTCCGGCTGTTCGATCTTTATTGCAACGGCAAGTTCTTCATTGAAGCACTTGTCACCTGCATCTGCCTTTGCGAATACTGCACCGAAGCCGTCTTTTTCCTTGTGAATAAGCTCGACAGCGTCAAATACTTCGCTGTCCGCACCGAGAAATCCCTGTGCCTTGAAAAATGTTGAATTCATGACTCATTTTCCTTTCAGTATATATCAATAAATAATTGCAACCTTTGCACTCTTTGCCTCGGAGGTGATCTTTACCGTATAGAAATCACCGTTCTTTGCAATAACAGCAGGCTTGCCGTCAACAAGTACCTTTGAAACCGGAGCCTCGCTGTAGAATTCGCAGTCACCCTTTTCAATAAGAGTAAATCCATGTTTTGTAACATCCTTGACTGTTCTTGCACCGATATATTTTTCGCAAAGACCGAGGCAAGCAAAGCCGCCTATTGCGGGAGCGATCGTATAAAGTCTGAGGTCATCAATGTTCTTTATCGTGTCGTTATATGCAAAGCCTTCATCCTTGGTAACGACCTTTCTTGCACCTGTGAATCTTTCGGTAATAACATACTTGTCACAAAGCGGCTTTACAAACATATTGTCAAGATCAACCGTTACGGTAACAGGTTTCTTTTGCTCGTTGAGATTGAATGCCGTAACATAATAGATATCACCGCAGTTGTTGAATATCTTCAGTGCCTTGTCCGATTCCTTTGCATTGACGGTAAGACAATCCTTTGTCGGAACACCGGGCTTATCGCATCTGAGTATCCTTCCGTCGGAGAAAGCGAGAGGTCTCAGCACAGACGCAATACTTCTCTCTGCTGTGTCCGAAACATATATGGGACCGCCGGAGATTGCACGGATAAGAGCATTCTTGTAGGCATTGCTGTCATCAGTCCACCACATATCCCAGTCACACCAGTAGATACTGCCTTGATAGAAGGTACTGTAAGCACACTGAAGGATGTGCTTTGAGAACCACTCATTGTTCTCCGGCATAAAGTCACCTGAGCAGCGGCAGATAGCGGAACGCTGTCTGTTCCAAATATTTTCCTGTCCCATACACATACAGTTGATTAGAGCACCGTCAAAATACTTGAATACGGTCTCCTCAAGAGCTTCATGCATATTTCTTGCGATCTCACCGACAGGTGCAAGACCTTTATACCACTGGCGTATCGTACTCTGATTGTCTACCTTCATGAATACCGAGCCGCATTCCTTCATGTGGCTGTGGTATGCTTCAAAATACTTCTTGAAGTTTTCTTTGGAAATACCGGGAACAAGTCTCGTTTTTCCGTCATATTCTCTCTCAATAAGAGTATCTCTGTAATCTCTTGCAATATCGCCTGTGGGGGATATGCCCTTCCAATATCCTTGTACGGGATGCCATACGGCAAGGTCAACACCGTGAGTTCTCATCTTGTCCGCACAGACTTTAAGACCGTTCGGGAATCTTACGGGACACGCCTCAAATGAATCAAGAGCTCCCTGCATACGGAGAGTATTGATCTCCTGCTGACTGTTCTGAGGCTTGCCCACAAAGCTTCTTACATCGCCCCACATATCATCGAAAATAGCCCATTTGACAGGGATGTTCTTTTCATTAAACTCCCGGCATTTACGAAGAACATTATTCTCGGATACCTTTATCTGGAATGCATCCCAGGTACACCATCCGAGATATTCAAATACTTCGGGATAAGGTCTGTCCTCACGAAGAACTATGTAGTTTCCGAGACATTCCGCCGCATATTTTGTAAGATCATGGATAAGGGTGTATGGATTCTCACCGCTTCCGTAAACAAAAGCAAGCGTATCAATGGTGGAGAGCTTGTCGTACCATGAAAGCACTTTCGCATAAAGACCTGTTTCATCACCCTCAAGAACACAGGTGTACTTGTCACCGCAGACGGGGAGTATGCATGTGTAAGTACCGTCGTTGTTCTCCATAAGGAGCATTTGTGTATCATGAAGCGATTCCTTGAGATCCTCGGAAAACTGCGGGGAACACCAGTATTCACCCGGCCTGTGTACGGCAAGATATCTCGCCATATCTTCCGGTTCTTCTATCTTTATTGCCGCACCGAGACTTGCCGTAAAGCATTTGTCGCCGGCATCGGCTTTTACATAGACGGAGGTGAAACCGTCTTTTTCGCCGTATTCCAGCACCGCACCGTCAAAAAGCTCGCTGTTTTCACCGAGATAGCTCTTGACGGAAAGATTCAATTTTGCCATAGCTATGTTCCTTTCGATAATATATCTATCTACCCTATATTTTAACATAATTTCGGAAAAATGCAAGTCTAAAATTGCTTTTTTATAATACTTTTTTGCCAAAAATTACAATTAATTGACTCATTTTACTTGACTTTATCGTGCGGCTGTGTTAAAATGAGCAAAAAAGCACGCAGTTCTGATATGGAGGTAATTGCAATGAGTAAAATAACAGACAGAATAAAGATAGGAGAGCTTGAATTTTTTCTTGCGGACAAGGATATGCCGATAACTCTTGACGGTACAATGGTCCCCCTTAAAAATCCCGACGGCACATGGAACTTCATAACCTGCGACCTTGGAGAAAAGCCGTACCATCACAAATTTATCGGAACACCGGATGACATCTACCGCAGACACGGCTTCTGTACAATGGATGCAAACGGACATTGGGATACATATCCCAGCGGAATATGGCCCTGGTCCGCATATAAGTGCGATGACGGAATGATATTCTGCTTCTGCCACAGAGAATTGCTTTCCAGAACAGATCCCAATTTCCGTAATTACTTCTTCACAGGTATCGCCGTATCTTATGACAACGGTGATAATTGGAAGTACCTCGGCGATATTCTCGGTACACCCAGAAACGGAACAACAATGGAAGTCGGAAATATGGGAGGACTTCCCATGTTTGTAAAGGATGATTATATCTACATATATTTCAACGACCACTGTAAGGACGGTTCAAGAAAATGGATATCGGCTGCAAGAATGAAGCTCTCCGAGACAATCGCCGCAGTAAAGGAAGGCAAACTCCCGACAGTGAGAAAGTACAGCGGTACGGGCAGATGGGATACCGATCCCTTTGATGAAATGGGTGCAAGCATCCTCCCGATAGTTGACGGAATAAATCCCGATTCACACAGCAAAGGTGTATATATAAGACCTCTTGACAGATTCATGATGACCATGCAAACAGGCTCTGTCGGCAAGCTCGTTGCATACCTTTCACAGGACGGCGAGCACTTTGACGATTTTATGGTAATTGATGAAAACGACGAAAAGCTCATGCAACCCTATTCCTTCTTTATCTCCACGGACGGTGATTGCACCGATGACATGAGAGAAGTCGGAAAAGAGTTTTATATTTACTTCCCGCACAAAGGCACCGGACACAACGATAAAACTTACATTTACGACGAACAATACAGAAGAAAGATCACCATAGAATAATGAACAAAGACATATCCTACAGACGAGCCGACTACGGCTTTTCCTACAGAGTCGCCGCGGTAATAATTGAAAACGGCAAAGCACTTCTCCAACGCTTCAACGGAGAATATGCCTTTATAGGCGGTCAGGTCATGGAAAACGAAACAGCGGAGGAAGCGGTAAAGCGTGAATTCATGGAAGAGGTACACTCCGGGATCGAGGTCGACAAAATGTACGCTGTCGGAGAGACCTTCTTCACCTGGGATGATATCCCATATCAACAGATCGGTCTCTACTTCAAAGCACATATCCCGGAAAGCTCCGACATTCCGAGAGACGGAACGTTCCACGGCTATGACGAATATGAAAACAAAAGGGTAGACCTTGATTTCTGCTGGATCCCGCTAAGCGAGCTACACAGCATACCACTCTACCCGAAAGAGATCATCGACCACATAATAAGCGGTGCGGATCACATAATGCACTTTATATCAAGAGATTGATCAAAAACGAATAAATGTAGGGGAGGGGCTCTGCTCCTCCCGTTTTTCTATGCTATCAGACGTAACTGCTGTCCCATTTCAAAAGAAAAACGACCGACCGGGTCAAATCACCCGATCAGCCGCAACCATTTCAATTAATGAAGAAAGCGAAGCTTTCAACAATCCCTAAATCCTAAATCCTAAATCCTAAATCCTTATTTCTCAACAATATATCCCTTAGCCGCAAGAAGCTCCGCAATAAGAACAGCACCGCCTGCCGCACCTCTGAGAGTGTTGTGGGACATACCTACAAACTTGTAATCAAAGATAGTATCTTCACGAAGTCTGCCCGCTGTGATACCCATACCATTGTAAATATTACGTTCATCCTTGATCTGAGGTCTGTTATCTTCCTCAAAATATGTGATGAACTGTTCGGGAGCGTTGGGGAGCTTGAGATCCTGAGCTTCACCCTTGAAGTTCTTCCAATCTTCGAGGATCTGTTCCTTTGTGGGCTTATTCTTGAATCTTACAAATACAGCAGCCGTGTGACCGTTTGTAACGGGAACTCTGTAGCACTGTGCGGATATCTTGATGTCGTCACGCTTAACGATCTTTCCGCCTTCAACCTTACCCCAGAGTCTTAAAGGCTCCTGCTCGGACTTTTCTTCTTCACCGCCGATGAAGGGAATGAGGTTGTCTATCATTTCCGGCCATTCGTTGAAGGTCTTGCCCGCACCGGAGATAGCCTGATATGTTGTAACTATAACTTCGTCAATACCGTACTTGAGAAGGGGAGTGAGCATGGGAACATAGCTCTGGATAGAGCAGTTGGGCTTAACGGCGATAAAGCCGTTCTTTGTTCCGAGTCTCTTCTTCTGAGCTTCGATTACTTCAAGATGTTCGGGATTGATCTCCGGTACTACCAT
>SVQR01000003.1 GCA_015065225.1 Oscillospiraceae bacterium
TGTGGGAAATTACATAATAAATATCGCAAAGAAGTTCGGCTGGAATGTTGAGATTAATAAGCAGGAGGTCTCCGGCAATGCCGTATGCATCACTATGAACAAGGATGCCGGGAAAGCTCCCGTCTGCTTATCCGGACATATCGACACGGTACATCCGAAAGGTCTTTTCGGTTATCCGCCGGTAAAGATAGACAGGGCTGCAGGCAAAATATACGGTCCCGGTGTTGTTGACTGCAAGGGCGGTGTGGCATCTTCGCTTCTTGCTATGGCGGCACTTCGTGAATGTGGCTTTGACGAAAGACCGATAAAACTAATACTTCAATCTGACGAGGAGGTCTCCAGCATCACAAGCGGCAAATCCACGGTCAAGTTTATGGCAGACTGTGCAAAGGATTGCGTTGCTTTCCTTAACGGTGAAGGGCACGACAAGGGCAAGGTCACAATTGAGCGTAAAGGCATCATAAGATACGTTATGGATATAACGGGCAAGGCGGCTCATTCATCAAAGTGCTTTCAGGGTAAAAGCGCGATCCTTGAAGCGGCTCATAAGATCATCGAGCTTGAAGAAGGTCTCGGTGACGAATGGAAAAATGATGATGGGATTACCTGCAACTGCGGTGTCATAAGCGGCGGTACGGTTGCAAATACCGTTCCCGAAAAATGCAGTGTTCTGGTCGATATAAGATACAAAACAAAGGAACAGCTTGAAGCAGTGCAAAAAAGAGTAAAGGAGATCGCAGAGAAGTCTTACATTGAGGGTACGACCTGTGAGCTTTCCGTAAAGAGCCAAAGAGTCAGCATGGAGATATGTGAAAAGAATGAGGCTCTATTTGAAAGAATAAACGAGATCTTCGCTGCAAACGGACTTATGCCTGTGGCAAAAAATAAAGGTGCGGGCGGCTCGGATGCCTCTGATATGACCTCCTACGGAATACCTACACTTGATAATTTCGGTTCATACGGCGGAAGTATACATTCAAAGGACGAATGGGCGTGGCTTGATTCTGTCGCATATTCAGCGAAGATGCTTGCGGCAATCGCTATAGAGATTTGATATGTAATGGATGGGGAAAGCTTTATTTCCCTCATTTTGCATTTTTAAAAAAGGGAGACTATTCAAATGAATATAAATACTACAGCAATACGCTCCGGTTACGACGGCAAAAAGTGTTTTGTCCACGCAAGATTCTGCGAAGCACCCGGATTCCTTATCGCAACGGCACAGCATCTTGATGTTACGGGGTGCGATATGTTTGACGGTATATATTCTTCAAAGAGCTATGACGGCGGTAAAGCGTGGACAGAGTTCGCTCCGGAGCCCGGGCTTGCCGCAATACACAATAAAGAATATACGGTCGTCGGATGTGACGGCACTCCCATGTACCACAAAAAGACAGGCAAAGTGATAATTACAGGTAGTATGGCAGAGTACGATAAGAACGGAAAGAGACCTGCTGTCAGAGTGAGAAGCACATGGTACAGTGTTTATGATGAGGAAAAAGGATGCTTCTCAAAAATAAAGTTTATCAAAATGCCCGAAACTGTCACGGACAGCGGAAATGGCTGCGGACAGTCGTGGGAGCTTCCGAGCGGCGAACTGCTCATACCGATCTATATGAAAAAGTCGTCAGGCAGGTATTCATCGGTGGTCATGCGATGCTCATTTGACGGAGAGAATATAGAGCTTGTCGAGATGGGAAACGAGCTTGCCCTGGATATTGCGAGAGGGGCATACGAGCCTTCGATATTTTACCATAAAGGTACATATTATCTTACAATGAGAAACGACGAATGTGCACTGTGGTCAAAGAGTAGTGACGGACTAAACTATAAGGAAATGCACTTTTGGTCATGGGACGACGGAAGCATTCTTCAGAGCTACAACACCCAACAGCACTTCATGACGGTCGGTGATGAGCTGTATCTTGTTTACACAAGACGAGGTGCAAATAACGATCATGTATTCAGGCACAGAGCCCCGCTCTTTGCGGCAAAGGTCAATGAAAAGACACAGCTTGTAAGGGACAGCGAGATCATAGTAGCACCCGAAAGAGGAGCAAGACTTGGCAACTTCTGTGCGTATACCATGAATGACGGCAGAGGTGCCGTTATGGCGGCGGAATGGATGCAGCCTATAGGCTGTGAAAAATACGGCAGCGACAATTCGATATTCCTTTCCTTTATCGGAAAGTAAGGAAATTTTGGTGATAATATGAAAAAATATGATGCAATAGTGGTAGGCGGAGGCTTTGCAGGTGTATGTGCCGCAATTTCTGTTGCAAGAAGCGGACTTCGGGTCCTTATAGCCGACAAAGGAAACTGTCTTGGCGGTACGTGTACCCAGGGACTTGTTACTCCCTTTATGCCAAACTCTACCACCGTTAACGGCGAGAGAGAGGTCTTCAGCTACGGAATATTCCGTGAAATCGCCGAGGCTCTTATGGAAAGAGAAAAAGAGACCCTTCGTGAACATCACGGTGACAAGGCTGATGATTTCAGATATGTTTATACCAGCAATTATCTTATAGATGATGAATATTTGAAATTCCATCTCAATAATATGATGAAGGAAAACGGCGTTGATATTCTGTTCCACGCTTTTCTTACCTCTGCAAACAAGGAAGGAAATCGTGTGCGAAGTGTCGTTTTTGCAACAAAGTCAGGCAATATTGAAATTGAAGCAGACTACTTTATAGATGCCTCCGGTGATGCCGACCTTGCGTATCTTTGTGATTGCCCCATGGAGCTCGGCAGAAAAGAGGACGGACTTTGCCAGCCTATGTCACTTGGCTTCAGAGTGGCTAACGTGGATATGGAAAAATTCCTTGTGCCGGGAAACGGCGACAGAATAAACAAGAGATTCAATGAGCTGAAGGCTCTCGGAAAGATAAAGAACCCAAATAACAGCGTGCAGATTTTTCTCAATTGTGCAAAAAATACCGTTCATTTCAATTCCACAAGAGTAATAAAGCTCAATCCCGTTGATGCTTTTGACCTTTCAAGGGCGGAAATTCTGGCAAGAGAGCAGGTTTACGAGCTGTACGATTTTATGAAAGAGAATATCGACGGCTTCCAAAACAGCCGTGTTGTCAAAACGGCATCGTCAATAGGCATAAGGGAAAGCCGCAGAATAGTCGGTGAATATGTGCTGACAGGGGAGGACCTTGTAAATTGCCGCATATTTGAGGACTCCATATGTGCGGGAAACTATGACCTTGATATACACAACCCAACCGGAGAGGGTGTAAGTCACCACTACTTTAGTCCCGGAGAATACTATACAATTCCCTACAGAAGTCTCTTGCCGAGGAATGCGGAAAATCTTGCCGTTGCGGGCAGATGTATATCCGCAACTCACGAAGCGCAGGCCTCCATAAGAATAATTGCTATCGTAAGCTGCCTCGGTGAAGCCGCGGGAAATGCCGTGGGTATTGCACATAAAAGCGGATGTGCGCTGAAGGATATAGACGTTTCGGCACTGCAGCAGCACCTTATAAAGCAAGGCGCAAGGCTTAAATAAAGGTGACTGTTATGAACAAAAAACTGAAAATAATAGCATTCGGTGACAGCCTTACCGCAGGAAACGCGATAGGCGGCGAATTTGAGAATTGGACGGAAATTATAGCAAGAGAGCACAACGTCGATGTAGTAAACGCAGGTGTCGGCGGAGACACAACATACCTTGCAATGCAAAGATTTTGTAAGGATGTATTGGGAAAGAAGCCTGATATCGTGTTTATAAATTTCGGAATGAACGACCATTTGCTCAGTAAAGAGGGCAGAAGGTATACGCAGATTTCCGATTTTGAAAAGAATATCTGCTGTTTTATAGACGAGCTCGAAAAAATCGGCGCGAGGGCGGTGCTTGTCACACCCAACTATTTTTTAGAGGGGAACGAAAGCGAATATTATTATTCCCGTCATAACGAAAAAGACTATGAAAAATACGGTGGTGCCCTGGCACTGTTTGATGAATACACGGAAAAGCTTCGTGAGATTGCAAGGTATAAGAATGTCGCTCTTGTCGATATAAGAAAGGAATGCGAGAAATATAATCCGTATGATTTTTTGAGAACGGCAGAAAACTGTAATGCCAATGACGGTGTTCACCCCGGGCGTGTCGGAGTCAGAGCTTATGCCGATCTTTTGGGTGAGTATATCGAAAAAATTTATATTAAAAAGTAAATATCTCAAAAAACGGGGGCTGTGGCGAAATAAACGGCTGCAGCCCCTAAAAAATCGACGTACCTCCAAATAAAGGAGGTACGCCTTTTTCGTTTTTAATCAGTATTTGAGTTTTATCATATTCCACGAATGCTTCTTCAGTTTCACCGAATGCACGGTTTTTTTGCCCTTGCATACCTCAACATTTATAGGAGCAATTCTTTCTTCTTCGGCACTGTTTGTCGCAAGAAGATCATCGCTGTAAAGCATAATGTGCTCCGTAATTTCACATTCACCGAAGTTTTCAAATGTAAGCTCGACTTCCATATCTTCCGAAAGATTTCTGTTTACCGCAAAGATGTGAAGCTCTCTCTTTTCTTCATCGTTTATAACGGAGGTCTCAATGTAAGGAACTTCATTTGCAAAGGAGGTCTTGTAAGAATCACACTTTGTAATCGTATTCATAACTGTACCTCTGCCGAAGTTTGAGCCGTACATAAAGGGATAGAATATGGTCTGACACCATGCCTTGCCGCCGGGCTCTGTCATGATGGGAGCTATGACGTTTACAAGCTGTGCGAGACACGCCATCTTTACTCTGTCACAGTTGTTCTGTAAGGTCATCAGCATACAGCCCAGAAGAAGCGCATCGCCGAAGTTGTAAATGTCTTCGTTTACCCTACATATCTCTTTCCAGTCCTTTCCGCGCCTTTGGGGATCATGATACCATAAGTTCCATTCATCAAAGGAAAGATTTATTGTTTTCTTTGAATGCTTCTTTGCTTTGACGGCATCACATATTGATTTTACTCCCTGAATAAATTCATTCATCTGGACACTTCTTCCGAGAAATTCGGCATCATTGCCGTCATTGCCGTAGTAGGTATGTAGAGATATATAATCCACATTGTTGTAGGCGTGATTAAGAACAGTCCATTCCCATTCGCCGAAGGTGTTGATATTGTAACCGGAGCTTCCGCAAAGTACAAGCTCTATGGTGCTGTCTGCCCATTTCATGAGCTTTGCACTTTCAAGGGCTACTCTGCCGTATTCCTCGGCTGTTTTATGACATATCTGCCACGGACCGTCCATTTCGTTTCCGAGACACCATACTTTAATATCGTGCGGCTTATCGTAGCCGTTTTCTTTTCTCATTTTAGCGTACTTTGTATCACCGTCAAAGTTGCAGTATTCAACGAGATTTCTCGCATCGTCAGCACCTCTTGTTCCGAGGTTTACCGCCATCATGACATCGGTATCCGCTTTCTTTGCCCATGTGCAGAATTCGTCTGTGCCGAATTGGTTGGTTTCCGTTGTAAACCAGGCAAGCTCCTGTCTTTTCGGTCTCTTTTCCTTCGGACCTACACCGTCTTCCCAATTATAGCCCGATACAAAGTTTCCGCCGGGGTATCTTACTATCGGTACATTCAGCTTTTTAACAAGTTCTATAACGTCCTGCCTGAAGCCGTCTTTGTCGGCTGTGGGGTGATCAGGCTCGTATATGCCTGTATATACGGCACGTCCGATATGCTCTATAAATGAGCCGTAAAGCCTCGGATCGACTTTGCCGACGGTGTAATTTTTATTTATGATTATTTCAGCTTTCATTTTTTGGATCCTCCTTTTTCGAGTTTACCTCATTATAAACCCTTGACAAACAAAAGTCAACATTTTTATTGTTTTAAAAATCAAAAATATGATTTACACTTGACAATACAAGCAACGGAATATATAATGGAATATAGAAAACTGTTTTACAGGAGGAGACTCAATGCTAATTATAAAAAATCTCGGAAACGGCATATACCATATAAATGAAGGTGATTCCGATCGCAGTATGCTGTACCGTTACGGTATCTTAAAAAGGGACTGCGAGATGGAAAAGGATGACATCTGCACAACAGAGGATGAGAGAGTAAAGCTTATCGCAAAAAGAGAAGTGGAAATATCCGCAGAAAAGAAAGAGACGCATATACGTCTGACAATTCCCATGTCGGAAAATGAACGCTTCTTCGGAATGGGAGATGCCACAAGAAAGGCATTGCAGATGCGCGGCATGAAGATAGATGTCGAGATAAAGAATGTCGTAGGCTACGGTCCCATGCCGATATTCATGAGTACGGACGGCTGGGCGTTCATACTCAACTGTACATATCGCAGTGTATTCAACTTCGGAGAAAAGGATAAGGACACTCTTACCGTTGATATTCTCGGCGGCGATATAGATTATTACCTTATAGTCGGCGACAGCATGAAGACACTTCTTTCAAAGATCACGGATGTCACAGGAAAACCCATGATGCTCCCGAAGTTCGCTTACGGTCTTACATTCGTTCAGAACGAACAGACGGATGCAAGAAGCCTTCTCTGGGATATACGCACCATTCGTGACAGGAACATCCCTTGTGATACCATGGGACTTGAGCCGAACTGGATGGAAAAGCATTATGATTTTTCGGTGGATAAAAAGTGGAACAAGGAAAAATTTTACCTGCCGCATTGGCTTCCGGAGAATCAGTCGGATCATTTTTCCTTCTTCTATCCCATGAGGAAAATGGGGATGCAGCTCAGCCTCTGGCTCTGCGAGGATTACGATCTTTTCTATGCCGAGGACAAGAACCTTGAAAAGAAGGAAGAGTACCAATTCGATGAGGATGCGGTGATTCTTGACGCAAACTTTTCCTCCGGTGTCAGGATTGATACTGTTACAAAGCCGGAAGAGCCGTGGTTTGACCATCTCAAAAAGTTTGTGGATAACGGAGCAAACGCCTTCAAGCTTGACGGCTGTACCCAGGTACTTTCTCACAGCGACAGACTCTGGGGCGGAAAGTATTTTGACAATGAAGTACATAATGTGTATCCTGTTATACTTGCAAAGCAGATGACGATGGGCTTCCGTGACTATACGGACAGACGACTTCTGCTTTATACCGCAGGAGCATTTACGGGAACTCAGCAGTACGCCGCTACATGGGCAGGGGATACCGGAGGCGGTCCGAAGACCGTGACATCCCTTCTCAACTATGCAATGTGCGGACACTCAAATACATCCTGTGATATAGACGTAGATCCTGCGGGACTTCATTACGGATTTTTGCTTCCCTGGTCACAGTATTTCTGCTGGGCTAACTGGAAGTATCCGTGGTTTATGGGTGAGACAATCGAGGACATGGTGAGATACTATTCAAATCTCCGTTCATCGCTTATTCCCTACATCTACACCATGGCACACAAGGCCTACGAAACGGGACTTCCCGTGATGCGTCCTCTTCCTCTTATGTTTGAAGATACCGACCGATTTGACGGCACAAATAACGCCTATATGCTCGGCGACAACTTCTATGTGGGTGTATTCAACATGGATCTGAAGCTTCCGGACGGAAAATGGATAGACTACTTCACGGATGAAGTATATGAGGGTGATTTCACCTACAATATTCCCGAAGGCAGAGGCGGTGCCCTGTTTGTAAAGGAAGGAAGCGTTATTGTGACCATGAAGCCGCAGAAGTATGTGCTTGAAAAACAGCATGATTATGTGGTAAAGGTATATCCCGGCAAAGATTCTTCTTTTGCACTCTTTGAGGATGACGGTTTCACATATGACTACGAAAATGGTATATATGCAGAAACAATTATAGAAACAAGAAACAGTACCGAAAACGGCTTTGAGCTTGTCATAAATCCGAGAAAGGGTACATTCCAAGGTCGTCCCGACAACGGTCATGACATGAAGAGAAACTCTGTTCCGGAGATAAAGGGTATACAGCCCGAAAAAAACATGACGGTGGAGATACACGGCAGAAAGCCGCAGAGCATTACGGTAAACGGTGAGGTCGTTCCCTTTGAATATGACGGAAAAAGTGCCGTGTTTACCGCAAAGACCTCGGAAAGAGCAGATAATGCGCTTACATTCAAAATAACATATTAAACGAAAACAGGGGAAAGCAATGTTGCCTTCCTCTGTTCTTTTTGTGTGTTCAAAAGCTCCCGACACAGCCGTAATAATAGCTATGTCGGAAAATATATTATCAGATAAATACCGTATATCTGTATTCCTTATATTCCTCAGTATCGCTTGCAGAAGCAAAATCGCACATCTTTACTGTGAAGTTCTCGTATTTTTCGTTTTTTGAAGTAAAGGAAAGCTCATAGGCGCAGAGAGTATCTTCAACTTCAAGGGGGACTGCTTTTACGGAATAATTTTTGCCGAAAACAGTATTTTGTGCTTTGATATCCTCAATCGTTGCACCAAGCTCAAGTGTTCTTGCAAGTAAAACAGGACCGATAAAGACCGTTGCATGAGGTTTGTCTATCATTGTATCAAGCTGTATCTTTTCCGCAGATATATATCTTTGCAGCATATATGGACTTGTGGGATAGAAAGCAAAGTTGTAGTTTTTTTCAATAAGTCTCGGAGTGTTGTCGAAATGAACCGTTATTTCGCTCTCACCGTTTTGGAGAGGAAGTGCAAAGTAGTATCCGCACTCATTAAGTGCGTATGTCTTTCCGTTTGCTGTCACTACGGTATATTTTGACCATTCGGGGATTCTCAGCTTTAATGTAGGTGTTATTCTTGAACCGAGCTCTGCATTAACTTTAAGTTTAACCTTGCATTCTTTAAGATAGCCTTCGGATATTTCAACGCTTACAGTGTCTTTGCCCGTCGGATGTACGGTAGCCTTTGCGGGAGTGTAGAAGTTTACCATAACTTCGCCTTCTCCTGCACTTAAAATATTTTCGGATATATTAAAGAAGCCTCTTGGCATATTGTTTACACAGCAGTGGTTCTTTGTAAAGCCTGCCTGAAGATGTACGAAAAGATGTGTGTCTGCGGCTCTTACACCTCTTGCACCCCATTTTCCGTCTCTCGTTACACCGGGAAGGAAGCAGTTTATAAAGCCGAGTTCCGCGTAGTCAAGGTATCTTGCTTCGCCTGTCAGTCTGTGAAGCTCTGTTGCAAGTCTCATAAAGTGAATAACGTCGCAAAGCTCGGAAATGGCATTCTGGTATTTTACGGCGTTCATAAACTTGTCATTGAAGCCTACGGAACCGAAAAGATTAAGTTCATCTCTTACAAGAAGTTCAAAGTAGTTCTTTGTTGCTTTAAGGTATCTTTCTTCGCCTGTGATTCTGTAAAGCTCTAAAAGTCCGTCAAAGCAGGACTGCATTTCATATACTTTACCTGAATATTCAACATCCGTTTCAGTTACGTCAAAAACAGGACTTCCTTCCGGAAGCAGAGGATTGTATTTTGATTTCGGCACAATGCGTGCGGGAATTTCGCCCCAGGTGTGAATGGGAATCATATTCAGAGCGCAGGGGATAAGCTTCGTACTGCAGGTATCCTCATCCTCCCACTGGGATGCGATTTCAAGAGCAAAGTCAAGATACTTTTTGTTTCCGGTAATTCTGTAAAGGATAAGCACGGGCTTCATAATCGAAGCTGAAGCCTGACCGTAGAACATACCCGTCTCACAGATTCTTGCACCCATATCGTGAAGCATATCTATCATCTGATTAAGTGACTTTTCCGCAGATTCAAGTATTTTACCGTCATTTGTGACCTCAAAGGCTTCAACAAGTGCCCAGATAATATATTTTCTGCACCAGATATTCCACGTCCAGTCACAGGGCCAGCCTCTCATTTGTCTGCCTATTTTTGGCGAAACTCTGAAAAGCTGTTTTTCGTTCTTGTATGTTCCGAGATAGCCGTCTTCTCTTTGGTGGGAGATTACTCTGTAACAGCTTTCCTTTATAAATTTCAAAAGTTCTTTGTCACCGCAATATTTATATGCACGGCAGGCGGAAATCATCTGTTTTCCCCAGAATTCTCCCTGCCAGATACCTATTGGAGGCTCTGCGTCGTCAGCCATTGTATCAAAGGCACTTTCCGCTTCACCGAAAACTTCGTTTTGAGCATATTCGCCGGAAAGTCTTTCGTATATTACTCTGTCGAGCTTTTCGCCTATACTTCCGAGAAGCTTTGTCTCGGAAAGCTTTGATGGTTCATATGCGTTTTTTACTTTGTATTCTACCTTATACATAACATTCTCCTCCATATATGCTTGGTTATATTTTATAATATCTCAAAGCTGTTGTCTATGGTCTAAAAGTATTAGTTTTGTGGTGTTTTTATACTTCGATATGCTGCTTTGTATTTCTGAATTCCGACGGAGACATACCGTAAGCTGTTTTGAAAACCTTTGAAAAATACAATGCATCGGTATAACCGACACTTTGTGCTGTTTCGCCTATGCTTTTTGAGGTGGTGCGGAGCAGGCTTTGTGCCGTTTCGAGTCGTGTTTTTGTGATATATCCGATGATTGTCATGCCCGTGACTTGTTTGAATATGCGGATAAGATATTTCGGTGAAAGTCCCGCAACCGCTGCAAGCCATGAAACTGTAAGCTCCTGTGAATAATGTGACCGTATGTAAGAGCATACGGAAGCGATATATCTGTCGGTTGTTGTAATATTGTCCGTTGTACTTGTGTCGACTATGCTGAGAAGCTGGTACAGTATGCCGACAAGATATGCGTGTCTGCGGCGAATGCATACTTCCGCATCATCGGGACATTTTGGAAAAATACTGTCAAAAAGCGAAATCATGATCCTCTTTCCGCTTTCGTTCTTTGCATAATCAAAGGTGTGTGATTGTATCGGTATCCCAAAGCTTTGAAGAAGCTCCGGTACTTCACTTCCATCAAAGTTTATCCAGTACTGTTCAAAGTTGTCGCTCTCAACACTCATGCCCTGCGATTCACCGGGGACTACAAGAAAGGCTGTACCTTCGCTTATTTCCGAGCCTCTGAAGAGACCTTTGCCGCTTACAACAAAATGAAGCTGATAATAAAGACTTATCTCGTCAGCTCGTTTACCCGTCACAGGTTTGCTGTGTCCCATTTCCGTGACGGCAAGTTTTGATAGGGAGACGTTTTGCGAACGGTTGATAATAAATTCCATATTTTCTGTCTTTGTTTCTATTCTTGCATATTGCAAATCAAACATGGTGTATCACCTCTTTTTTAATATGATTATAACACTCTCTTTCGGGTGTGTCAACAGAAAAAGGTGAATATTTTCCATATATCGGATACTGTGATACATTTACAAAATATGTAATGTGGCATATACTTTAGACAACAAGGTGGAAAGGAGCAAAAACATGAAGATAACGAATATGAAAAGAACAGACATAAACCTCGTTCCCGATACGGTAAATACATCTCCCGACTATTTCTGCACATGGCAGGTACAGCTTTTTAAGTGCAACAACACGGGACCTCAGGGACAGAGAGACAACATGACGGAAGGCAATATCTTCGGTACGGGAAATGAAGCCGAAGACAGAAAGAACGGCATCGGCTGGGCGGCACATCTTCACAAGGATGCAAGACGTGACCTTATATATCTGCTTGATGACAGCTGGGATATCCCGATAGGTGCGCTCAAGGATAAGGACCCGTGGTATGCAAGCCAGATACTTGCAAAGGATAAGTTCCCGAGCTTTTACGAGGATGGTGATCCTTTTGACGGTGAGAGAAACACACGCTCCATGAGAAATCTTTCCGAAAAGATAAAATCCCTCGGCTGGAAGGGACTTGGAGGCTGGATATGCGTTGAAAAGTCACCTCTTGCAAAAGAAAAGGATGACGAATCCTACTGGGCGGAAAGACTCAAATGGTCGCAGAATGCAGGATGGAAATACTGGAAGCTCGACTGGGGACGTGACTGCAACACATATAGAGTACGTCGCCTTATAACAGATCTGAGATTCAAGTACGCTCCCGATCTTATTGCAGAGCAGGCGATAGTTCCGGAAATGATCCCCTATGCAGACTCCTACCGTACATATGACGTATTCACGCTTCTTGCTATACCGATAACCATGGAAAAGCTCGGCTTTGACTTCAAGTTTGATGCAGCACCCGGATATCTTGGATATATCAACTGTATGGATGAGGTATATACCGCCGCAGCTCTCGGATGTGCCATAGACGTTACACGTCACAACATGATTGGAAATCTTCCCAACGGTGATCCCGATCCCTCATTCCCCGCACTTCACAGACAGCTCAAGACGAAAATGGATGAGGTCACAAGGACTGTAAGATGGCACAGGATAGCGCCCGCGTTCTCCGTCAACGGCAGTGATACCTTTATCGACGAGAACAAGCTGACCGACTTCTGGGATGTTATCGAGCAGAAGAAGGAGATAGAGGCATGGTGGAAGTATAAAGACGGTGACCACATAGAAAGAAGCGGTCCTGCAAGAATAAGCAGAGGGCTTGAGCCTGCTGTGGCAGAGCCGGATGATGAAGGCTTTGTACCGTTCCTTATTTCCGCACTGCATCCTTGTGGTGTAGCATCCGTAGGTACACTTGCAAGAACACAGGGCAGAAGATATTTCAATCCTCTCTGCAAGGTTACACAGAATGTAAAAAATGCAGACATGATAGGTGTGTTCGGATATTATGCATCGCTCACGCTTGAAAGTACCGCAATAAAAGAAAGCTCCCGTATACTCATGCAGGATCTCATAGACGATGCGGCATATGACGTTACGGAGCTCTGCGAAGTACAAAACGGAAAGCTCATCATTCCCGGAGAGCTTATCACGAAGATAGGTACAAGCTGCAACCATGAGGGCGACACCTCCGAGCCGGGACTTATAGTGAAGATAGAAAATAATTGAAAAGGGATATTTAGTTTCGTAAGGGAGGGGCTTTGCTCCTCCCATTGTTTTATGCTTTGGCTGTAACGAAAAAGGCGGAGTATAACTCCGCCCATAACTGTGTTATAGATATTATTTAAGCCCCATTTTACGAAGGCTGTCATAGCTCGTCTTTATCGCCTCGAAAACATCACCGTCGCACATATCCTGCTCAACGACAAAAAGATTGATGCCGATATCGTTTGCGGTCTTCATAATACCATCCCAGTTAAGGTTGCCTTCACCTACGGAAGCAAAATAATAGGGAACGTTCTCTATCTTTCCTTCAAGCTGCTTTATGGCATAGTCCTTAACGTGCATTGTGAAAGCTCTGTCCTTGAACATACGAAGTGAAACGGACGGCTCTGTTCCTGCATTTGTCAGCCAGAAAACATCCGGATAGAAGTAAACAAGTTCGGGGTCTGTTTCATTGAGAAGTATGTCGATTCCTCTCTCCTTGCCGAATGTGATCCATTCAAAAGCATGGAAGTGATACATATACTTGAGTCCCGCATCCTTACAAGCTTTGCCGCTCTCATTCATGAGCTTTGCGAATTCTCTGTAGCCGTCTGCACCCTTTATACGCATCTCGTCGGGAATGGAGTTGGTACGAAGTACATCACAGCCGTAAGCCTCTGCCTCTTTTGCCGCATCCGCAATTTCCGGAATTACCTTATCCCAGGGTTTAAATACGGAATCCGCTTTGAGTCCGAGGGAATTAAGAAATGCCACATTCTCGGAAAGCTCCATAAAAGCCGGTCTTGTCATCTGAAGAACTTTGTATCCTATCTCTGCAACCTTTGTTACCGTTGCCTTGTAATCTTCGAGAGTCTTTACATGATCTCTCATTGTGTACATCTGTAAGCCTATTCTGCTCATAGTCGATCTCCTTTTTGAAAATGTCTCGTTTTATATATCCAATACCATTTCCGGATATTCAACAATACCCGATTCAAACGCTGCAGCTCTTTCGCAGGTGGTCTCCATCTTGTGGTAATTGTTCTCACCCTCAAGATTCATAATATTAACGCCCGCTTCAAGAACGTGTATCGCTCTGTCATATGAGCATCTCGGTTCTCTGCCGTTTCGCAGAGCATAGCACATATCCGCAACGCCGAGACCTCTTGAATTGTCCTTGTAGGCAAAGCTCTGAGGGATCTCACTTGTCTGTCCCGTTGCTGTCTTTAGAATTATAGGTGCTGTAAAGTCATTGGGGTCATTGAGGGTAAGCACACCCTTTGTGCCGTAAATGACAAAGCTGTTTGTCGCACCTACCGACTCTGAAGATGTGATGATAACACCCATAGCTCCAGACTTGAACTTCATCGCTCCGCAGACATTGTTGGGAGTTTCTATCTTCATGACAGTACCGTAACCGGGATTTTTTGCGTTCATAAAGATACGGCTGTTTGCATCTCTTGTATCACTGTAGCCGCAGACGGAATCTATAGGACCGAGGATGTTTATGAGAGCCTGAAGATAATAACATCCCATATCGTACATTATACCTCCGCCGGGAAGGAATGCAAATCTTCTCTCGGGAGTATCCTTGAATCTTTCGTGGTGATAGCCTCTGACAACTATCGCATTTGCCATAACCGGAGTGCCGATAAGTCCCGCATCAATGACCTGACGTGCCGTCTGAAGTCCCGCACCCAGGAATGTGTCGGGAGCACCGCAGAATATAACTCCCTTTTCTTTGGCAATACGTCCGAGCTCCTTTGCTTCGTCAACCGTTATGCACATCATCTTTTCGGAATATACATTCTTTCCCGCTTCAAGTGCCGCCTTTGATACTTCAAAGTGGGATGTGTGATATGTGAGATTTACAACTACCTCAATTTCAGGATCTGCGAATATCTCCTCGTTCGTCATCTGCTTTATGCCGAATTCCTCGGCTTTTGCCTTTGAACGCTCAGGAATGATGTCGGAACAGCCCACGAGCTCTGTTACATTGAACATATTCTTAAGATTTGTAAGATAAATGCCGCTTATCATGCCGCAGCCGATGACCGCAACCTTTACGGGCTTGAATTGCTTCATTTTGTATTCCTCCTTTGTTTTAAGGATAACTCTATGGTTACATTATATATTCCGTGCGGAGAAATTTCAATGCAGAAATCGTGCATATGATAGGACAAATCGCTCAAACTTTGTACCGTTTTGTGTTGACAAATGCTTGCTTGTATGATAGAATTACTTTGCGAAATATGTGTAAATGGGGGAGTTCTGTTGAAGCAAATATCTCTTGAGGATGCCTATTCCTACGATTACAGCATATTCTCCGTCCTCGCCTTTCCCCAAAGATGGCAGGAGGGAGCTGTCTACCGAATGCCGGAAAAAGGACGTCCCGATAACGGTTTTATGCTTATCACCGACTGCGAGTGCGTTATGACGTACAAAGGCAAAGAGATAAGATCATATCCGGGACAGCTTTTGTATCTTCCTATGGGGGCGAGATACGATGCATATTTTACAAAAAGTCGCAACTCTGTCGGTGAGTCGGCTCATATAACAAATTATCTTTTGAATTTTACACTGAAAACAAGTGACGGCGAGCCGCTGACCTTTTCGGAGAATATCCGTGTGTTTACACCCTCTGACGGACAGAAACTCAGTATAATGCTTGACAACATATGCAAAGACAGCCTTAATGCCGCATTTTCACCGTCGCTTCTGAAAGCGCAGGCTTACGGAATAATTACCGAGATATCAAAGCAGATACTCGAAAAGAGCAATTCCGACGGTAATTCTTCGGTGTTGTCAAGAGCGATGGACTATATAGGCGAACACTGCCTTTCCGAAAATGTGGAGATATCACATCTTGCGGATATATTTCATGTAAGCGAAGCAACTCTGAGACGCATATTTGTATCCGGACTCGGTATATCTCCGAAAGATTATATCAATTCCCTGAGACTCGAACGTGCAAAGCTGCTTCTCAGGAACGGAGGAATTGAGGTCTGCGAAGTGGCACGCCTATGCGGCTTTGATGATCCGTCATATTTTTCAAGATTCTTTAAAAAGCATACCGGCAAAACTCCCGGTAAATTTATATAAACTCTAAGGAACGTTCATATGGAAAGTCTTATACTCTCATTCAATTCCGTCATGCCGATATTTCTTTTGATGCTGACGGGATACATCCTCAAAGCTGTGAATATAGCCGACAAAAAAGGCTTCGACACGGTAAACAGGCTGGTGTTCAAGGCATTTCTGCCGACACTTCTGTTTTACAATATCTACAAGACAGAATCCGCCGATGTGGTAAATCCCGGGCTTATGATTTTTACTGTTGCGGGAACGCTTATTGTTTTTGCGGTCGGCTATGCTTCCGTTTTTATACTTACAAAAGACAATGCCAAAAGGGGAGTTATGCTGCAAGGCTTCTTCCGTTCAAATTATGCCATACTCGGACTTCCTCTTGTGGAATACATCTGCGAGGGCAAGACAAGCGGACTTTCCTCACTTATGGTGGCGGTAATAGTTCCGTTGTTCAATGTGCTTGCGGTAATCAGCCTTGAACGGTTTCGTGACGGTAAGCTCAATATACCTAAGATGCTCAAGGGTGTATTGACAAATACACTGATAATCGGATGTCTTCTCGGACTTGTTTTCTATCTTGCCGGAATAAAGCTTCCCGACGTTGTTGAAAAAGCAGTATCCGACGTTGCAAAGATAGCAAGTCCCCTTGCAATAATCGTACTTGGTGCGAGCTTTACTTTCTCAAGTCTTCGCGGCTGTGTAAAGGAGCTCTGTACCGTTGTTGCGGCAAGACTTGTCATAGTTCCCGCGATTGCGATATTCTTTGCGGTTCTTTTAGGTTTTACCGGTGAAGCACTTGCCTGCGTACTTATAGCCTTTGGTGCACCGGTTGCGGTATCATCTTTCTCCATGGCACAGCAGATGGGGGGAGACGAGGCTCTTGCGGCACAGGTTGTCGTCGTGTCATCGGCACTTTGCCTTTTGACGTTGTTCGGCTGGATATTCCTCCTGAACTCTATGGGGCTTTTTTAGTGAACTTGTAAATTATTTCAATAATACGTCCTTATTTTTCAAATACAGTTGACTTAAACAAAAAATATGTTATAATTAAGGTAAATTTAAAAGAAAGCGAGATATATCATGCTGTTCTTCTATATACGCCACGGGCATCCGATATATTCACCCGACAGCCTTACACCGCTCGGTGAACGTCAGGCGGAAGCTGTTGCAAAAAGGCTTGCGCTTTACGGCATAGATAAAGTTTATTCTTCAACGTCAAACAGAGCTAAACTTACCGCAAAGCCGACCTGCGAGCTTCTATGCAAAGAGCCGGAGCTTCTTGATTTTGCAAATGAGGGGCATGCATGGAAACAGCTCGGATGCTGGGCGGATGAGGAAAAGACAAAATGGACATGGCTCATAGATGTCCCGAAAATGAGACGCTTCCTGTGCGATCCCGAGGTTGTAAAGCTCGGACATAACTGGTACGATCATCCGAAATTTGCCGAATATGATTATAAAAAGGGCATAGACAGAGTGAGAACGGAAAGTGATAAGCTGTTCGCCTCCCTCGGCTATGAGCATATCCCGGGTACGGGGATGTACAAGGCGACAAATCCGAATAATGACAGAGTTGCACTGTTTGCCCATGCGGGCTTCGGACTTACATTTCTGAGCTGCATCCTTGATATACCATACCCTCAGTTTGCCATACATTTTGATATATGCCATTCCGGAATGACAGTCATAAATTTCGGTGACAACGGTGAAGGATATTCCATACCGAGAATCATGACATACTCCAATGACTCACATCTTTACCGTGAAGGCATCATGACAGGCTACAATAACGGTATAAGATTCTGATAAACACCCAAACAATAATATACGAGGTATAAACAAATGAAAAAATTCGATATGCACATACATACCTACGAGCAGCACCCTGATCCCGAAAAGTTTGTTGCAGAGCTTGAAAAGTCGGGATTCTACGGCGGATGTATATTTTCTTCCCCCTCGGATGTTCCGGAAATAAGTCACGGCATAAGCTTTGAGGCTCGTCTTGACGAGCTTGACAGATGGACAAAGGGCTACGAGGGCAGACTTTTCCCTGTAATATGGATGCATCCCACAGAGGAAAATGCGATAGAAAAAGTAAAGATAGCCGTTGACAGAGGTGTTGCGGGCTTTAAGTTTATCCTTCATGACATTTATGCAGGTGACGAAAGATGCCTTGCACTCTTCCGTGAGATTGCAAAATACGATAAGCCGATATTCTTCCATTCCGGAATACTCTGGTCATCCATACCGGATGAGGTCTCAAAGTACAACCGTCCCGTAAACTGGGAGGCTATGCTGAAAGTGCCGGGACTTCGTTTCTCTCTCGGACACTGCTCGTGGCCGTGGGTGGATGAGTGTATTGCTCTTTACGGGCGACTCAACGATGCAAAGAAGCTGTTCAAAGATGGCGAAAAGCCCTGCGAGATGTTCTTTGATCTGACACCGGGAACACCCGACAATTATCGTGAAGAGCTCTTTACAAAGCTTGTCGAGGTTGATATGGACAACGTAAACAATATCATGTTCGGCTGTGACCAGTGGGCGGAAAGGTACAAATCCGCAAGACTCGACCACATATATGAGATGGACAGAAAGATACTTGACAAGCTCGGCGTAAGTGTCGAAGTAAGAAAAAGGATATATCACGACAACCTCATGCGCTTTCTCGGTATCAATAAAGAAGTTCCGGAAAGGATTCCCTTTGTCAACAAAAAAGGCGTTGCCGATATCTGCCGCAAATGGTACAAAAAGCTGGAATTTCCGATGGAGTACGACAACGATTTCGAGCTTCTCCTGAAGGAGTACAACATTTCGGATGCGATCACAGCGGACAAGTACGACTACAGCGAAAAGGACGGCAAGCGAAACCTTCTCTCAATGCTCTTTATGTGCGAGGAGCTTGAAGAAAAGTACAGGGAAAAGGGCATAGACGAAAAGATACTCATTGACACCGCTAAGGACATAGTCCTCTGGACAAACTCCTGGACAAACGTCAAAGGCGAGCTGTGTCTTTATGAGCTTCCCTGGCTGTCCTTCCATATGCAGATGAAGCTGTTCAGAATAGGAAGCCTTGAATTTGTGGCATCAAACACCGAATACAGTTGTCCGGAGCTTGGACTTTCAAAGGGCGATCCGATAGTCGAGATACATATTCCGGAGGGAGCGGATATGCGTCCCGAAAAGGTGGAAGAGTCGATAAATGCGGCAAAGGAATTCTTTGCGAAGTATTATCCTGAACACAAATATGAGCACTTCACGTTCCACTCATGGATAATGGACAAGGAGCTTGCAAAACTTCTTAAGCCGGAAAGCAATATCCTTAAATTCCAGAATTCCTTCACAAGAATAGAATCGGAGATCACAGAGGATTATGCGGCTCTTCGATATGTATTCGGATGGGACACCACAAGAATGAATCTCCGCAGTCGCTATGCTTCCTCGAGCTTTGCGGAAAACATGAAAAAGCACGTTCTCAGCGGTGGAAAGCTGCATCTCGGCGTTGGTGTGAGAAAAAAATAATTTGTTCCGAAAGGATGGAGAAATGACAGTAAGAAGATGCCGTTTGTCGGCGTTTTTGTCGGCAGTGATATTATTGATATATACCTTTGCGGTATTTGCCGTAAAGGCAGGGGATACCTCGACAGTACCCGGATATAAGCTCGTAAATACCTATGATGAGACAAAGGGGATTGTGACATCCGAGGTATACCTTACGGATGGGCTGGGACTTGTAGGACAGTTCGGACTATGCTACAATACGGAGCTTGTTACCCTTGCGGTGCCATTGACGGATGGCAGGATAATAACCGAATACGAGGAGCAGATGGCTTCGGGAAAACTGAAGATAACCCATTTTGTCACAGCAGACAACAAGTGCGTCATAACGAACGAGACCAATAAGCTGCACGATCTTATAAATGAAGAAACCGGCGAATTTTTCCTTGCATGGTATGCACCAAGCTCGTTAAAACTTGATGCTACAAGTGAGGACAAAAAGATAGCGACAGTGACATTCAAGGTCAATGACGGAGTTACTGCACAGGATATCGAGAGGGCGGGAAATGATGTTATAAGATTCTCCTCCCATACGCCTTCGGATACCAATGTTGTTGGTTACAGCTCGGGAGCTTACTGCGCAAATGAGGATAACACGCCTGTCAGAAACAATGGCAGAACAAAGTACTCCATAACACTTCTTACGGAATATGTGGGACTTTCCATTCCCGGTGGCTTTGATATTACTTTGAAGGAAAACGATAATGGCATAACCATCCCCGCAACACACGGAACATCAAATCGTATAATG
Source organism: Oscillospiraceae bacterium (assembly GCA_015065225.1). Classification (GTDB taxonomy): domain Bacteria; phylum Bacillota; class Clostridia; order Oscillospirales; family CAG-382; genus SIG622. The sequence continues at coordinate 20,229 of SVQR01000003.1, forward strand.
CCTGTACCGCTGAATACACAAAGCTCGGAGATAAGATCTGTTTTGACTCTTCCGCTGAATATGGCGGCAGTTATACAGACACGGGATGGTGAGGTATCACCGGAAATTGTAAAAACCGGCGACACAATAACTCTGACCAAGGGAAACATGAAGGAAACGATCGTCATCGCCGCAAAGAGTGACACGGACGGAGACGGAAATGTGACTATGGCAGATCTTAATACAATGATGCGCGTAATATCCGGTGATTTGGAGAATGCTCCGGAGGAAGCCTTGTACACTGTTGACACAAACGGTGACCGGGTGCTTTCCGATGAAGAATACGGTGGATTTATTGCGGATATCATTGAAAGCAATAAGTGAAAAATACATGGCTGTGTCTATTTGGGTACAGCCATATTTTGTCCTTTTTACAAAACGCAAAAAAATGATATAATTCCGAAAAAATGTATGATAGTATAAATTTATAGAATCCCCCAAAGGAGAAACTACCATGCTGATAACAGATAAGGAAATACTCAAAAAATATACTGCCGAAAACCGCATATGGCAGGGAATATCAAGTATTGAAGTAACAAAAAAAGGCAGAATATTCGTCACTTTCTATTCCGGTTACATAAAGGAGCATTTCGGAAACTATGTTCTTCTTATAAAATCGGATGATGACGGAAAGACATTCTCCGATCCCATCGCCGTTGCATATAAGGACGAGAATCACAGATGCTATGATCCTGTTTTGTGGATAGATCCTCTCGGAAGACTTTGGTTTATCTGGGCTCTGCTTCCCGCAAACGGTGTTTATGCTTCGGTTTGTGACGATCCGGATGCGGATGAACTCGTATGGTCAACGCCACGGAAAATAGGAAACGATGTTATGATGTGCAGACCTACCGTTCTTTCGACAGGGGAATGGCTGTTCCCGATAGCCGTGTGGAGAAGGGGACTTGTACCTCACATCTGGCCGGAAACAAGAATACCCGATTGTGAGACAGGTGCATTCGTATACAAGACCACAGATAACGGAGAGACCTTTACAAAACTCGGAGGCGCAAGGGTAGAGGGCAGAAGCTTTGATGAACACATGACTCTGGAGCTTCCAGACGGAAGACTGAGGCTCTTTGCCCGTACAGGCTACGGTATAGGTGCATCCGATTCCTACGACAGAGGAAAGACCTGGGGAGCATCTTTCAACACAGGTTACGGCGGACCTTGCTCGAGATTCCATATAACAAGGCTTTCTTCCGGTAGGCTTCTTCTTATCAATCACTATAATTACACCTCCAGAAACAATCTTTATGCGATGCTCTCGGAGGATGAGGGCAAGACCTGGAAGTACAAGCTGCTTCTTGACGAACGAAATGAAGTGTCCTATCCGGATGCTGTTGAGCGCAACGGTTATATCTACATAACCTACGACAGAGAGCGCGGAGGCTTTATGGGATCCTTTGCGGCGGCGTACAGTAAAGCCCGTGAGATTCTTGTGGCAAAGATAACCGAGGATGATATTATCGAGGGTACGCTTAAAAGTGACGGTTACCTTAAATGTGTTGCCTCAAAGCTCGGAAGATATTGCCGTGACGATGTGGAAAATCCCTATATGTTCCTTCCGCAGTATGATACGGTGGGAGCTGTAAAACAGATAATGAATGACCATCCGAGAGAGAAGTATATCTCCGTGATATTCGATGCTTTCTCCGTGAACTGCACCAATATGCACAAGCTTGACTGCGAAAAGCTTGATGCACTCATTACCCGCTTTGACGAGCATGACGGCTATGACGACGAGATACTTGAAGAAATAATCGTTCTTGTAAAAAATGTCACGGAAAGCAAGACACAGTCCGTGCCCGTTATCGACAGGATAAAGTCTGTCATTGAGGAAAACCTTGAAGCCGACATATCTGTTGCGGATGTTGCGAAAAAGATAGGCATGAGCAAGTTCTATATGTCCCACATTTTCAAAAAAGCGACAGCAATAACCGTTGTTGATTACAAGAACGAGCTCAAGCTCACAAAGGCAAAGAAATTGCTTGTTACCACAGATGACAGCATAACGGACATCGCATACTCCTGCGGATTCGGCTCTGCCAGCTATTTTACCGAACGGTTTACAAAGGCGGAAGGGATACAGCCGGGCAAATACAGAGTGCTTAACAAGAAAGATAAAAGATAAGCGTTTTGTGTAATCGCAGGCAGTATCAAAAAAATGCCTCCGTAACGGAGGCATCAATACAGTAATTGGTATGTCATCCCGACGGTTTTACGGAGCTGTCGGGTATCTTTTTTTGTCTTCTTCGGTAATAGCTCTCATTACCTTGCAAGGAACACCGCAGGCAACCACATTCGATGGTATATCCTTTGTTACAACACTGCCGGCACCGATGACTGCGTTGTCGCCGATTGTAACACCGCCGAGAACGATAACGCCCGCACCGAACCATACATTGTTTCCGACAGTTATGGGAAGAGCAACTTCAAGTCCCGCATTCCGTTGCCCGGCATCTATAGCGTGTTCCGCAGTGGTAAATACACAGTTTGGTGCGATAAACACATGATCGCCGAAGGTTACGGCACATCCGTCGAGTATCTGACAGTTGCGGTTGGCGAAGAAATAGTCTCCCACATAGACATTATATCCGTAATCGCAGTAGAAAGGGGAGACCACATTGATGTCCTTTCCCGCCTTGCCGAGTATTTTTCCGAGTAGCTCTGTTCTTTTTTGAGAATCTCTGTGGCTTGTCATGTTGAGTTCACTGCAAAGATCCCAGCAATGTGCTATTTCGGACAGGAGCTCCTTGTCGTAGTTTGCATCGTATAAAAAGCCTTTGGCTCGCTTTTCTTTTTCTGTCATGTCGTTTGTTTCCTTTGAGGTTTTTATCGGTAGAGTATCCGATTGTAAAAATGAAAGACATTGATGCTGAGCATGATGAATTATGGATACTCAGTCATATACATCATCATTTCTCTTGATGGGATTTAGGGGGAATGGATTATAATCCGTAAACTCTATTTCTCCGTAAAGGCCTTTGACAAAGCCTTCGACAGTCTCCTTGTTGTAGCTGTAACAGTTGATGAATGTCTTTGCCGCAGTGAAATAGTTGAAGAAGATATCTGTGCTTCCGAAGGATATGCCTATTGACTTTTCAACTCCCTTTGTCATGATAAGTCCCATCATTTTACATTCGTCGCCGAAGAAGTACGGTCCGCCTGCGGGAGCATGGAAGCCTATGAAGGTGGAATAAACTATGAGGTCATAGTCTGCTATAGTGTCGTTATCCTCACGCTTGTATCCGATCTGAAAATCTACTGTTGCTCCGTGTCTTTCGAATTCGGGAATGGCATATTGCTGTATGCTGTCGGAACAGTACTTTGAGTAACCGATATAGACTATCTTTACCTTCTTTATCTTGTTTTTGTCTATCGGAACGATACCGGTTCTGTTGGCGGTCATGGTGATGCCCTTTTTCGCTATGTCCTCGGAAACGGCGTGGATATTATCCTCTACCCTCTTGCGTTCCTCCGCTGTAGGCTTCTTTATCTCACCTTCAGTGAAAATGCCATACTTTTCCTTCATTTTAAGAACACGTCTGCAGGCATCGTTTATTCTCTCCTCGGAAAGATCACCGGCAAGAACAGCTCTTTCTATAATATCAATATAGTCAAGCTCAACAGGACCAAGTATCATGTCGATACCGCATTTAAGACATTCAACATACACCTTTTCCGGCGGATACACCGCGTTAAATGCTTTCATGTCGACACCGTCGGTGAGAACCACACCTTCAAATCCGAGCTTGCCCTTTATAAGCTCTGTCACGACCTTATATGAAAGCGTACAGGGCAAAAGTGCACCGTCCACCATAGTATCGTCAACGGCTTTGAAAGTTTTGTGCCCAACCATGATGCTGTCAACTCCTGCTTCTATACAAGCCTTGAATTCACGTCCTTGCGTCTTTTCCCAGTATTCGTAGCTCTGAGAATAGGAAGCGGTGCAAAAGTGTGAATCTCTATATTCGTAAGGATCGGAGCCGGGGAAATGCTTTACTCCCGTTGCAACGCCCGCATCCTGCATACCTTTTATAAATGCTGTAAGAATCTTACAGTTATTCTCCGTATCCGAGGATGTCTGACGAAGATCCACATAGTGTCCTGCATTGTCTGCAATAGGACTCCATACCCAACGGAAGCCTGATATATGAAGATCGTCACCGAGAGCCTTGGCGTATCTGTAAGCAAGCTCCTCATCTCTTGTAGCACCGAGACCTGCGGCGGTGGGAAGTGCCGCATGACCTTCAAACTTCGATGCGGGAATACCCTGAGCACAGTCTATCGCAGGCATAAAGGGAACTGACATATGCTTGTTTGCATAGTTCACAAAGTCAATAAACATATCGTCCTTGCGTCCCTCAAGGTTTGGATTGCCCATTTCCGCTTCGATATATCTGTAGGTCTCCTTCGGCTGAGTTGATACCCAGTCCGAGCCTATAACATTGTTTTTGAAGTATTCGGATGGCTTCTCCAACTTTCCGAGATTTGAATGATTGAAGATAAGTGTCTGACCTATCTTTTCACGAAGTGTCATTTCTTCAAGCTTGGGTGTTTTCATGTTGATTCTCCTTTTTTCGATGCTGATACTGACAGTATAGGCTTTTTTTGTGGTGATGTCAATATATATTTTATTATTTTAGATGGAATATATTGCTTTTTTCTGAAATGTGATTATCATTGAAATACAAAAGTCCTGTGTGAAAGAAAACGGTTTTATGATAACGGCAAAGAACTACGGTGCATACGGTGACGGAATACATGACGATTATATGACAATGCAAAAAGCCTTTGACAGATTGAAAGTTGAAATGTTTACAGAGAAAAATTTGAAAGCATTAACGCTTCCATTGATGAATTAAAAAGGTATATTGACTACTACAATAACGAAAGAATATCTATGAAACCAAAAGGAATGAGTCCGGCGCAATACCGAACTCATTCACAAGCAGGTTAAGACTTATTTTTGTCTAAACTTTGGGATCCACTTCAACTATGCTCCGGCTTCTTTGGCAATTCATTGTTGATATCCGAATCTGCCATTCAAATGATCCCGTGTTCAGTTCCCATTCTTCGCTTCCTCAATCTTTGCGCGGAGCTTCTCCATCCTCACGTCAAGTCCCGCAATATCATCGGCACATACACGAAGCTCGTCACGAAGCTCTTTGGCGATACTTTCCGGTATTTCCTTCTTGTAGTGCATCTTATGTTCAAGACTTGCCCAGAAGTCCATAGCGATGGTGCGAAGCTGTACTTCAACTCTCATCATGCGTTTTTCCTTCTGGAGATATATCGGTATTTCAATTATAAGATGAAGACTGCGGTATCCGTTTTCCTTCGGATTTTTTATGTAGTCGGTAGCGTTTATGAGCGTTATGTCATCCTGTGCGAGAAAGCACTCCGCAATGGTGTAGATATCATCAACAAATGGACATATCACTCTTACTCCCGCAACGTCGTTGAGGTTTGCTTCAAGTGATTCCACCGTCAGCGGAAGCCCACGCCTGAGAAGCTTTTCCGAGATGCTTTCGAAGGATTTCAGCCTTGTCTTTATACTCTCGATCGGGTTTCTGGCCTGCTCCAGCGAGAACTGGTAATTGAGCACTTTGAATTTCGTCTCCGTTTCAAGCATCGCACAGTTGTAGTAGGTCATTATTCTTTTTGCACCCATGAGATGTCTGTAAAACTCATCTATGGTCTTTGCTTGCTCCGGGGTGAGCTTTCTTCCCGGGGTTATATCTGCCATGTTATCTTCGCCTTTCGTCATATTATAAAACCATTATAGCACCCATATATGAAAAAGTCATGACCGCAATGTGAGATTCGTCTGTTTACACAGGAAAAGTCAGGAAAGACGGTACGCCTTTGTGGTAGCCATATATCCGTTTCTCTCATCACAGAGCATTATCCTTATATACTTTGCACCCTTCGGGATGATAAATTCCGTATTCGTAATACCGTTTTTATCCCTGATACTGTCCCAGCGTATTCCGCCGAAGAATGCAAGAATGTTCGTACATTGAGAACATTCGATATGCACTTTTCCGTCCTCCGTATAAAGGCTGAATATATCTATCCCCGTGGAAGCATAAAAGCTCTGTTCCTCAAGTGCCTTCATTATACCGCCGTATGTAAAATCGTCGGTACATATCATTGTATAGCCTCTGAAGGAGTCGGAATTCTCCATATCATAATTGTAATTATGGTTATCGTCTGCCGCTATGGGTGCAACATCCATACCGTGCTCAACCATAGCACCGTAGTCGTTCCACATAAAGGAATTGAGAAGCGGGTTATCCTTTCCGAGATCCGAGCCACCCGCATTGTATACCTCAATTGCAAAAAGTCCGCGAAGTCCGATAATATCCCACTGCGGCTGCAGTGACCAGAACGGATGATTCAGGCATACGATAAAACCATTGTCATTTGCGATATCTATGACCTTCTGAATATCCTCATATCCTCTTTTGCATTTTTCACCGATATACTTCAGGATATCGGCTATGCCCTTTACATGATTTGGCAACGCATTAGGATCAAACATAACGTGTCTGTCCTCATATGGATCCTTGGCATATAGATTGAGATGACAACACTTTCTGTCACGCCATGTATCCTCCCAGCTTCCGGGAAGCTCGGGTGTATAAAGACCTATCTCGTAGCCGGTTATCGCGATAAAGTCGCTGTCATTGAACTCCTGATGATTAACTATGTACTCATGATCTGTAAACGCCATGACCCGATAGCCGTGCCTTTTATATGCAGACCGCATCTCTTCGGGAGATATCCTGCCGTCGGAAAGTGTGGTATGGCAGTGAAGATTAGCCTTATGCTGTGTCGTATGCGGCAGAAGATATTTTCTTAACACTTGTGTTTTCTCCTTTTTATCTGTTTCTGTCAAGAAAGCTCTGCAGTATTATCTGTGCCGACAGCGTATCAATGGCGTCTTTCCTTTTTTTCCCGAAAGTTCCTGTCTCATTCATAAATCCCGCAGCAAGTATTGTTGTTCTTCTCTCATCGTACATCTCGACCTTGATGCCGCTTTTTTCACCGACCTCATTTGCGAAATCACGGCATTTATCCGCACGTCCGCCCTGAGTTCCGTCCATATTTACCGGAAGTCCCACAACAATAAGCTCCACCTTGTTATCAAGTGCCGCCTTTACTGCCGCTTCCACCGCACCCTTGAATCCCGAAACCTTTACTGTGCCTATACCGCTTGCGAGAAATCCCGTAGGATCGCTCAGCGCAAGTCCCATTCTTGCTTCTCCGAAGTCTATTCCCAATACTCTCATATTATTTCTCCTGTCAATTTATCTCAAAATTCCGGCCCGTTAAAATTACGATATCTGTTAGGTGTCATGCCGGTTGCTTCCTTGAATACACTTATGAAATGTGAGCAGCTGTTGAATCCGCACTCGAAGCACACATCCGTGACATTTGCACCGGATGCAAGCATTATCTTCGCTCCGGATATCTTCTTGTATTGCAGATACTGCTTTATACCGACCTTCATATGCTTTGAAAACAGCGATGAAAGGTATGATGAGCTGACATGAAAGTGCCTTGCTATCTCGCTGACCGTGGAAAGCTCCGCAAAGTTTTTGGATATGTAGGCAAGCACATCTCTCAGTATCGGAGGAAGATTTGTATCTGCGGGTACGGAGATGCTTTGAGCCTTGTTGAGGATATACAGTGCACGCAGAAAGTATGAATATGCGAGATACCTGTTTTCCGCATCCTCTGAAATACATTCGCTTATTTTGGTAAGTATGCGCAGAAAAGCACTTCTTTCCTCATCACTCAGCTCTATTGCTCTTATCTCCGTATCCTTTACGCGAAGGAAGCAGTCGATGGGAGACTTTTCGCAAAGATCAAACCCCGAAAAAGCATCCACCGGAACGGTTATGAAGAACCTTTCGTATTCCTTGTTGCTTTTTACTACCGGTCTGTGAAGTTCATTGGGAAATGTGAACAGTATATCGCCATATTTCAGAGTTTTATAGCTGTCACCTATAATAAAATCCACATCTCCGCTGACGTAGACATATATCTCAAGCATATCATGCAGATGAAAGCTCTGGTCGGTGTCATCGTTATTTGTCTTTTTGTGGTTGAACAGGATAGTCTTTTTGCTATCAACGCCTATATTGACATTATCCGCAAATATCTCGTTGCTGCTCATAAGCTCCTCCGCATATCAATCTTTTCACGACATAACAAAAGTTATATTTTTGCGACGAAAAATTATATACATATAAGATTTATTATGCTACAATCATATTGTAATATAAAAAAATGAATAAATAAAGGGAATTGTATTAGGATTTAGGGTACAGTTCCGGTATTCCGCTTTTACAGAAAGGTTTTTCGCCATGAACAAAATAAGATCCGCTATCATCGGTATCGGAGGCTATGCCTCCATATCACTTGACAACATTTTTGCCGCAATGGACGATGGCAGAGACGACTTTGAGATAGTCGCATTTGTCGATCCGTATCCGGAATCATCAAAGCATTATGAGAGACTGAAAAACATGAATGTGCCGCATTTTAACGATATCACCGATATGTATGATGCGAATATATGCCCCGATCTCTGTCTTGTATCCACACCGATACAGTTTCACAAGCAGCAGATACTTGCCTGCCTTGAAAACGGTACATCTGTTTTGTGTGAAAAACCTATGACCGGCAATGCGGAGGATATAGATATACTTGCAAAAGCCGAAAAGGAGAGCGGAAAATTTGTTGCTATAGGCTATCAGTGGTCTTACAGCGATGCGATACAGGCTCTTAAAAAGGATATTATGGACGGTGTATACGGAAAGCCCGTCAAGATGAAGACTCTCGTTATGTGGCCGAGAGACAAGGCATATTTCAGGAGAAGTACCGGCTGGGCGGGCAAAATTTACGCTTCCAACGGTGAAAAGATACTTGACAGTGTTGCAAACAATGCTACCGCTCATTATATACACAATATACTTTATGTTCTCGGTGACGGGATTGATGCTTCAATGAAGGCAACCGATGTGGAAGCTGTTCTTATAAGAGCAAATGACATAGAGACTTTTGACACCTGTATTGCAAAATTCAAGCTGGAATGCGGAGCAGACGGAATTTATATAGTATCTCACTCGACTAAAAACACGGTGAATCCGCAGTTTGAATATACCTTTGAAAAGGGGATCGTTACATTCAACGAGGAGCAGGGCGTTATTATCGGTAAAACAAATGACGGAAAAGAGATAAACTACGGCGATCCGTTCAAATCTCCCACCAAGAAATTCTTTGACTGTATTGATTGTATAAAGAACGGCAAGACCGAAGTTCTTTGCGGTATAAATGGAGCATCCGCTCAGGTGGATTTTATCGCAAAGCTTCATGCGAATAATGAAATATATAATGCGTCGAGGCATTCTCTGAAAGAAACAGAAGACGGACGGCTGTATATTGATCATCTGGATGATGTCCTTCTCAGACATTACGAAATTGGCGGACGTTTTTTGAGAGAAGATTTTGATCTTATTGCAGAATGATCGATAATATCCGAAATACTTATTTTAAAAAAGGAACAAAAAATGATAAACAAAGATTTATTGGCTCTCCCGGAAAAAGCCGGTAAAGTGGTAAAAGACGGAGAATTCCCTTTTGCCGCTGTCGGACTTTCTCACGGGCATATATACGGTATGTGTGCGGGACTTATTTCGGCAGGTGCAACTCTACGATATGTCTATGATGACGATCCGTCGCTGGTGGCGGCTTTTCTTGAAAGATACCCGGATACACCGGTCGCAAAGAGCCTTGACGAGATCCTTTCCGACAAGAGTATAAAGCTGGTCGCAAGTGCGGATATACCTTCAAAAAGATGTTCTCTCGGAATAAAGGTGATGGAAGCGGGTAAAGACTATTTTGCGGACAAAGCTCCACTTGTGACACTTGAGCAGCTTGATATGGCAAGAAATGCCGTAAGAAGGACAGGGAAGAAGTACGCAGTGTATTACGGTGAACGTCTCGGCAGTGAATGCGGTATTTTTGCGGGTACTCTCATTGAAAGAGGAGCTATCGGCAGAGTGATAAACGTCATCGGCATGGGACCTCATAAGCTCGCAAACGGCGAAAAGCGCGGAGAATGGTTTTATAAGCGCGAAACTCAGGGCGGTATCCTTATAGATATCGGAAGCCATCAGATAGAGCAGTTTCTCCATTACACCGGCAACAACAGGGCTACCGTGACATCTTCACGTATCGGCAATTACAATCATAAGGAATTTCCCGAATTTGATGATTTCGGCGACTGCAATCTTCTCGGTGCAAACGGAGCGACAGGTTATTTCAGGGTAGACTGGTTCACACCTCTCGGTGTCAAGCCTTTCGGAGATGGAAGAACTGTGATAGTGGGTACAGACGGATATATCGAGCTTCGCAAATACACCGATATCGGTGTAGAGGATATCGGAAACAACATGGTAATCGCTACCAATGATGGGGTGGAGAAGCTAAATGTCAACGGCAAGATAGGACTTCCCTATTTCGGACAGTTGATCCTTGACTGCCTGGAAGGAACTGAACGTGCCATGACTCAGGAACACGCTTTTCACAGTGCGGAGCTTTCAATTATCGCACAGAATGCGGCATTCGACTGCAAGAGAATGATCAGATGAACAAACATGGGCTGTGACTGCGGTCACAGCTCTTTTTCATTATACAAAAAAGTCCGGTATATCCCGAAGGATACACCGGATGATAAAGCTGTTATATCTTACTTGAGATAGACCACAACTTCTCCTTCTTCACCGATGGTTTTGAAGGATTCCGCAGTCTTTGCATCAAATGCATAATTAAGATTGTTATATACGCCCAGCTTTGCGCCGAGGTTCTGTACATATATATTGCCCTGAAGCTTTGCGAGGAATTCGGGCTTTGCCGCACCGATCTCAAAGAGCGAAGATGTGCTTGTGAAGAATACGTTGTTCTTTACAACATAGTCCTTCGCAGGATTCTGCTGTCCGCCGCCCTTGATGCCTGCTGCTGTCGTGCCATCGGCTGCCTGCTGTGAAAGTCCCTTGCCGATATCAAGGAAGTAGTTGTTCTCTATAAGAAGTCCGTTTATAAGATTTGTATCGTCGGTATAGTCCTGATGGAGGAATATCTCGATCGGATACTTCGCGCACTTAACGATGTTGCCGTGGAAGTGAGAGTTCTTGAAGTAGTTGTTCTCGGTATTCTCGTCCTTCCTGTACTGGTTGGTGATACCTGCATCGTATACCTGGTTGATGTAGTTGTTGTATACCAGCATATCGTCGGATCTTCCCCATGTCTCAACAGCGTTGCCGAATCTTACGGGATATCCGTTTGTGTAACCCTGGATGCCGCCGCCTATCCATTCAAATACGCAGTTGCGAACAGTAAGTCCCGCACAGTTTCCGGAGGAGATACCGTGTGCGCCGGCGTTTCTTATTTCAAGATTATCTATGGTTACATTCTTCATACATACCATAGCATGATCACGTACCGCAAATTCGATGGATTTGAATATCTCACCGGGGTTGCCGTTGTCACATCTGAGGTAGAGCGTACCGTAGCAGTTTGTCTGATCAAGGCTCGGGAATGTTCCTACCTTTGTGTAATCAAGCTGTACGAAGTCAAGATCCTTTGTCAGATGCTTTGTGGGATCAAATACGTTATTGGTATTCTTAACCATATACTTGCCGTTGATATATGAAGGGATGTGTTTATATGCGTGCTTTTCGTTATCAATTACGAGAGTTCCGCAGTCCATTATCTGTCCGTTGTATTTCCAGATATTGGATGTGCCGTCAACAAGTGTCCAGAGAGTTTTGTCGGCACCGTCGAGGGGAGAACGGTTAAGTATGGGTTTCGGACCTTCACCGTATGCGGAATATGTTACGCCCGGCTTTGTCCAGAGCTTCTGTCCTCTCCATTCGCCGCCTCTTTCAAAGAGTACGACGTCACCTGCTTTGAGCTTTCCGTCTTCTGCTCCGATATGTCCGACTGTCTTCTTTGCGGTTTCCGGAGTCATACCATCATTCTTGTCATCGCCGTTGGGGGATACATACCAGATGCGACCGCCCTCACCGACTTTGTATTCACTCTTTGTGTTCTTTATGGATTCTTCAAGCTTCTGTGCTCCGTATTCCACAGCCTCGACTACCTTGTCGGCACTCTTCTTGTCCTGAGCCTTCGCGTAGTCGATATAGCCTTTTGCGGATACCTCAAGCGCATCTATCTCACTCTTTATGCTTGCTGTCTTACCTGCCTTTTCGGGGTATGCTGATGCTTCTATCTGAGAAGCTGCCCAGTGATCGGCAACATCGGTGAAGTAATACTTTTCCGCAGTAACGGTGTTTCTGCCGATGAATCTGTTGATGACGGTTACGGCCTCTGCTCTTGTGATATCACCGTCGGGCTTGAAGCTGAATGTGCCGTCTCCGTTGTCATAGCCGTTGACTATACCGTTGGAAGCCGCCCATCTTACGGAAGCGTAAAGGGGATGGGAATCATCAATATCCGTAAAGCTTACGTTCTTGAAAGCACCGTTTCCGATGTTGGCAAGTATCTCAACGAATTCCGCTCTTGTGATCTTTTTATCGGGATGGAAATTACCTTCAAAATACTGAAGGTAACCGGCATCCTCAAGGATGGCGATAGAGTCGTGATACCATTTGTCCTTTGTGACATCTGTGTATGCACTCTCAAGCTTGCCCTTGAGATCTTCCGCACCCGTGAGAAGACGTGAGATTATGGTAACAGCCTCTGCTCTTGTGATGTTGCCTGCGGGATTGAATCTGAATGTTCCGTCACCGTTGTCATATCCTGTGATGTACTTTGCATCGGCGTTTATGGCATATTCCTTCTTGTCTATCGGGAAGAGCACCTTGTCGAAGTTCTTTAGAAGATCACCGTGAATGTCTCCGTCGAACTTACGAAGATCCAGCGTTCTTGTGCCGAGGACCTTAGCATGATCCGAACTGTCAGAGCCGGAAAAGCCTGTACAGTTTGTGAAGTCACCACCGTAGATCTTAATGGTGGTATTACCTGTTATCTGTCCGGGGGAATCCTTGATATAAGAGTTGTTTCCGCCGTTGATACCGCCCGTAAATGTACCGCCGTATATCTCGATAAGAGTATTACCGTTGACATTTCTGTTTGCCGTACCGCCGTAAATTGCGGAGAAAGTACCGCTTCTTATTATGATGTGTGTATCGCCGTCAATGACGTTTGTGTCACCGCCGCCTCTGATGGAGATGTAGTTTCCGACATTCTGACCTTTTGTTACTGTAACGCCGTTGCCTATTTCAAGGGTATGACCCTTGCCGAGGATGAAGATACTGTTGGCGTTGACTTCCCAGTTGATGTTCTCGATGGTGGTATCACCGCCGATGCCCCATGTTTTGGAATATATGAGCTTTGCGCTTCCGTCTATACCCGAAAGGGTGATGTGACCTCTTTTTGCGGTCTCACCGAAGCCTTCTTTGTGATCATAAGTACCGACGATCTTTATATGACCGCCTTTTTCACCGAGAAGCTCCACAGCCTTTTTGAGAGTTGCAACGGGGGTGAATTTCGTTAATCCGTCATTCATGTCGTTGCCCTTTTCCTCACCTGCGAGGTAAACGATCTTTTCCTCTGCCTTTTCCTCGGCAGTGACAGCTGCAGCAGTATCCTGTGCGAATACCGGAGAGCCTGCCGCGGGAACAGCCAGGAGAACAGCAATTGCGAGTGCAAGCAGTTTCTTGTTCATATTATATCCTTCCTTTCGTGCCGCATTGTGTGACCGTGCGGCATTTTATGTTTGAGGATATTATAGCACAGGCGGTCATGATTTGTAAATAGGTTTTTTTGCGAAATTGTTGTATCCTTCCGACACTTTCGTTGGGATGGATAAAAAATCCTTGCTGTTTTTGGCGGATGTGACGAATACTTTTAGGCTTAATTGCCGCACGTGAGAAGGTAATCATCAATAAAATCATTTATGAGCCTGTGCATACTTGTACCGTTGTCACTTGCGACAGTCTTGAAATGATCGAACTTTTCCGCTTCAAGCCAGACTCTGAGCTGCTTGCGGCTTGACAGATATTTTTTTTGCGCTGTGTTGTTGTTGTTTTTGATTATACTGCGCACTTCGGTCTTGGTCTCTTTTTTCAATTTTATCTTCCCTTTCGCTTTTGTGAATGACCTGTTTTTTGACATTCACTGTCTGTATTTTGATTATATCACTTCTTGTGTCCGATAAAACTCCCTCTTTTGTGATTTTTTTATCAATATCAGCTGAAAATCCGGGGAAATGTACAATTTACAGGGTAAAAACAGATGAATGATCACATATTTCATGCACGCATTTTTTGCTTTACAAATCCCGAGAGGAACAGATAAGCACATATAAACACCAGTGAGATATTGTATCCCGACAGAAACAGCATAAGCAGAGCGAGGATACACAACAATGCAAAGGCAATGGTGGAAAGTGTATCACAGACCTTTTGAGCGAAGGAAAGGTCATATTTGGTATAAAGCAATACTTCAAGAGCTCTTCCGCCGTCAAGACCGGTTACCGGAAGGATATTAACGAAGAAGAACATAAGATTCGATACTGCAAAGAACAGAATATACGCTCCATGCATAAAACCGTAAAATACAAATGCGGTAACACACAGCACAAGGCTTGCAAGAGGTCCGGAAAGAAAGACGGCTATCTCACTTTTATATGAAAGCCGCGAAGTATCTGCTCTGATATCAGCACCGCAGGGGTAGACGGAGATACGTATTATACTTGCTCCGAAGATCATCATTGCGGTTATATGAGCGAATTCGTGAAAAAGTGCACCCGAAAGTGCGATGCATAAAAACAGCGCATCATGCGACAATGCAAGCATCGGTACGAGTAACAGCGCAAATATACTTATATAGATACGGGATCTGAATAAACGGATCATTCCTGCCGCCTTTCCGCACTGTGAGCTGTGAACAGGTCTGTTATGGTAATGTTGTTGTTTTCTGCCGCTCCGAACGCACCTGCCTGAGCGGTCTCGGTGGATTCCAGATAGTATATACACAGCAGAAACGCAAGTGCAAGTATGACGAGAAGTATCTGAAAAAAAAGTATGCGGAAGTTCTGCATTTTTATCCTCCTTGGGAGATGTTGCTTTTAATTATATTCCGAAAGGAGGAAGGATATGAATCGTAAACCGGCCGTGGATCCAATCTCAGGGTTTTTGCTAAGATCAAAAAGCGGGTGTCTACCTTACCGATAAACACCCACCGAATAAAAGCGATATTTTTTTATACCATAGCCTCGGCACGCATAATATACACATCCTGCTCGGACTTGGGAAGATTGTTCCACAACACGTTCCAACCGCAGACACGCACCTGAAGTGTCCTGTATTTTTCGGGATACTTCTGTGCTTCTCTCAGTGTATCAACATTGAATACATTCACATGAATGGATGCTCCGCCCTGCTTTACATAGGTCATGAGAATACCGTAGAACGCTTCAAGTCCGTCATCACCGCTTACCGCAGAAGGATGAAGCATGGCATCAAGACAGCCGCCGGCATCGTTCAGGGACATATCCATGCTCGTTACGGAATTTATTGCCGCCGTGATACCTTTTCTGTCGGCACCCGGTACGGGAGATACATTCTTGGACATCTCTTCGCCCGCACGTCTTCCGTCGGGGGTCGCTTCAATACGTTTTCCCTGCTCGATAAACGCCCTTGCCGAGTGTAGCTCGTAGCCGTATGTTCCGCCGTGAGCATTACGTCTCCCCGCAAGATCTGCGGCGTAGAATTTGTGGAATGCATCCGCGTATGCATCTGCGATCCTGTCGTTGTTCCCGAATTTATGCTTACAATTAAGAGCCTTTGCACGGAGCTTTTCATAGCCCTCCCAGTTTGCATCGAGTGCTTTCAGTAATTCATCCATCGTACAGACTTTTCTTTCATATACAAGCTCATACACCGCCATTGTAGCATCCACAAGACTTGCAAAGCCGCAGAAAAGCGTTCCCGTTCTGTTGGTGACTCCTCCGTCTATTGCATCCGTGAGATTTTCTGCACATTCAGCAAGTGTTCCGGAGAACAGTACCGACGGATTTACTTCTCCGACGTGTCTTTCCGCTTCGTAATTATAAGTGAAGCAGGTCTCGTTTATATGTCCGAGCTGTGCTCTTACAGCATTGTAGAACTTATCGAAAGTATCAAAGCTTCTCGGATCGCCGGTTTTAAGTCCGAGTTGTTTGCCGGTTGTCTTATCAAGACCGTTTGAAAGAGCAAAGCATACGGCTTTAAGTCCGTCGATATAGATCGAAGATATGTCGATACCGCCTCGCTTTGACTTGTATTCGTAGCATCCGGATATCACCGAATCACAGGCTTCCTCGTAGGTTATGCCTCTTGACATAAGTGCCTTTGTGATAATGTCTTCATTTACAAATACGATACTGTTGACACCGTTCCTTACCATATCAAGAGCTTTCATAACGATATCCTTAGGTGTCCTGTCGCATACCTTGAACTGTATCTTCGGGTTGTATATGCCCATCTGATAATATACGTCAAGTATCATGTGAGTAAGCTCATTGACTTTTGTCGTTCCGTCGGCATTTGTACCCGCAAGATAGAAGGGTTGTCCCCAGTAGTTTTCTATGCAGGAGAACTGCTGAAGGAAATATGCGATAAACTCCGCTATCTCGTCTTTTGTGTATCTTCCCGATTCTATATCCTTTTTATAGAATGGATAGAGCGATGCATCAAGACCGTAGCCCAGAGAACGCACCTGATAGTGGTCTACGCTCTCGCTTATCATGAAGTAGAGGTACATCATATGAAGTGCATCGTAAGTATCCTGCGCACCGCCGTCGCGTAAATGCTCAAGGCTTGCCTTTGTCGCCGTTGACTTTGCGTTAGCCTTTGTGTCGGCGTACTTTACAAATCTTTCCATGATACGCAAGATCGCTGTGTACTCTATTTCAAGAGCCGTGAAGAAGATCTCCTGCTTTTCCGTAAGAGTGCCGTCAGCCTTCTTGCTCTCATATGATCTTCGTGCTCTCTCAAGTATGCCGCTCCAGCCGAGATCAAGAAGTGAGTCCCAATCGGGAACGGTGTGGTCAAAATCAAGCCACGTCCATGCTGTACCGGATGCCCAGAAGTCGTCAAGCACCTGCTTTTTTTCTCCGACATATTTTGCGTAGCACTGCGCACTCCATTTATTTATGACCTTTTTTATTACTCTGCCCCAGGTATAGATACCGACAAAGTAGTCATGCTCGTTGACATCAATTCTTGTGTTGTCGAGAACATATTCGACAAGTCTTGCCTTTAGTATCTGGTTGTTGTAATCGGGAGTGTTGCCGAACTCTGCGACAATTTTGTCTATTCCCGCAATTATCTCTTCATCGGTAAGTCCCGTTGAGCTGTCGTATTCGTAACCGTGATAGTCGAAACGGGCAAAGGGGTTGTAGTTCTCGTCTTGCCTGTGATATTTGTTGAGAAGATATTCCATATCCCCGTCAAGTGTTTTGAAACAGTATTTTTCGTGCATGATGATGCTCCTTTCGGTGCGGTGATTATCTGTTACGTTCATTAAAGCACACAAAGGAGGTTTTGTCAACAGCCTGAGCGACGGTTTTGTGTTGAAAAGTACAAATTGCACAAAAAATCCCCATAAAGAAAAAAGAATGGCGCAGGCATCAAAAGACACCGCGCCCTACTGTATTATTACGTTTTCTTGTATCTTTTTTTCCGATCTGTACCTTGTCGGAGACATACCACATACCTTTAAAAAACGTTCCGAAAAGTACCCCTGACTTGAGAATCCGCAATCATATGCAATGGATGTGATATTTTTATCCGTTTCGCGAAGTTCTTTTTTTGCTTTGTTGATACGCAGGAGCGTTCTGTACTCCACAACGGTCATCCCCGTGGTGTTCTTAAAAATATGAGACATATAAAAAACGCTTATTCCGACTCTTTTTGAAATTTCGGGAAGGGACATATTCGATTCGAGATTTTGTTCTATAAGATTCTTGATCCTGTCAACTACCGGGGAACTCATCATTTCACCGTCCTTGTGGTTGCTTACAGGGTTATTATAATCAACCATGAATCAATTTTCAAGGGGGTGGGGTGATTATGGAGAAATTGTAGTATTCCTTGTCGAAAAATTTGTATTTCTGATGCGGATGACGGTTTACTCGTTCTCATTCAATTTTGCAAGGTACTCGCTTGGCGAAAGTCCAAGAGATGATTTGAAGACATTGGAAAAGTAAAGCGGGTCGGAATACCCCGATAAAAGAGCAACATTTTTCACTGCAGTAACTCCATTCTCCATGAGAAATACGGCGTGTTTTATCCTCGTGTTTTTCAGATATTCCGAAAAGGTGATCCCCACATTCTTACTGAATATTCGCGAGATATACTTCGGATTATATCCCAGTGTCTGTGCCGTTGAGGCAAGGGAGAGCCTGTTATCGGAAAAGCAGTCCTCAATGTGCTTTATTATACTGCCGATAAGATATTGCTCACTGTTCTTCTCATATTGTGACATCTGTGAAAAGGTGTAAAGCAGTACACTCTCGGAAAGAAGATCGAGGTTTTTGCTGTCCGCTTTGCCAAGTGCGCTCTGCCAGAAGGGGAGAAGACCCTCACAGCCGGAAAAGATTCTGTTTGATATGTTTATACCGAACCGTTCGAACAGTTCTTCGGATTTTGTTCCTTTAAAGCTTATGTACATATATTCAAAGCTGTCATCTCCCGTAAGCTCCGAAGGCTCGCCGATGAAGGTGAAAAAAAGAGTTCCCGGTGTTATATCGTGATTTCTACCGTCAACGTTCAGTACGGCTCTCCCCGTACAGCACAGATTTACGCAATTGCTGCTCCTTACAAGCGTTTGCCCGTTGTTTACGTTGTTTTTTTCAAATACAAAGTTTATCGTGGAAAGGGATGACTGCGTTCCTTCGGTTACATATTTACATATATTTTCACGGGATGTCCTCATGCTACGGTACCTCCGAATGGCGAAATATGCGGTTTTTTTAATTATAACATATGTTTTTTCCACTTTCAATACAAAGTGGAAATTTTCTATGGGTAAGTGGAATATTTTTATTTACTTTTCGTGGCTGCACCATTATAATGCTGGTGTAAGATTGATTTTCGATTTTGTTTGAGTGTCAAAGGGGGACATAATGGAAAAGATCAGGATCGGTATTTTCGGACTGAACCGAGGATGTTTCAATGTAAAGAGCATTCTTTGGAACGGTGGTGAGATAGTCGCCATATGCGACAAAAACAGAAGGCTTCGCAAGGATATAGAAGAAATTACAGGTCATGAAATACCGTTTTTTGAGGATTTTGATGAATTTATAAAAACTCCCATGGACTGTGTACTTCTGACGAACTATTTCCATGAGCACGCCCCATATGCGATAAGATGTCTTGAAATGGGCATCAATGTCATATCCGAATGTACATCCAACAGTACCATGGCGGAAGGCGTGGCTCTTGTGAGAGCTGCGGAAAAGAGTAAGGCACGTTATTTCCTTGCGGAGAATTATCCGTTTATGCAGTCGTGCTGTGAGATGAGAAGAGTATACCGTGAAGGCTCGTTGGGAAAGCTCATGTTTGCCGAGGGCGAGTATAACCATCCCGGATCACCCTATTACAATACAAGCGATCTTTCAGGGTTGAAATATACGATATCACTTTTTGACAACGAAAAGCACTGGAGAAATCACCTTCCGGCAACATATTATATAACACATTCCCTTGCACCTCTGATGTATATGACAGGTGCGTTCCCGAAAAGAGTTTGCGCATTTGCGACTTTTATGCCCGAGCCGGCGGACAGTGACAGCTATTCATATAACGGCGACAAGAACGCCATCATAATGACACAGAATGATGACGGATCGGTATACAGGATCACAGGCTGTGCTTCATTCGGTGCAAGAGAGGATTCTTACCGTATCTGCGGTACAAAAGGGCAGATGGAGACCATGCGCGACCGTTCGGAAAAGGTAATGTTGAACTATAATTCCTGGGATACGCCAAAAGAAAGCGAAAAAAGCCGCTGTTATTTTCCCGAGATTTTTGAAAAGGACAAGGACAGCGAGTACATAATGCAGACAGGTCATTCCGGATCGGACTTTGTGGTCATCCGTGAGATATTTGATTCGATACGCAATAATACTCCGTTTGAACTTGATGAATATTTTGCCACAAGCATGGCATCGGTTGCGATACTGGCTCACAGGAGCATACTTTACGGCGGCAAGCATTACGACATTCCGGACTTTCGCCTTGAGTCCGACCGCGAAAAGTGGGAGAACGATCATCAATCACCGTTTTATTACAGTGACGGCAGAGAGCCGAATATCCCCTGTTGTTCGCATCCCGAATACAGACCGTCAAAGCAGCAGAAAGAGAACTTTGAGAAGTGGCGCAGGAAGTATGAGAATGGCGAATTTGATGATGTTGATAATATAAAAGGATAATTTAAGTAACTATAACAAAGTAAAAAGGAGAACCAATCATGTCAAAAACACTTAAGATCGGCATTTTCGGTGCCAACAGAGGAAGCCATTATTTTGACATCATAATGGCAAACAACGGTGAGATAGTTGCTGTGTGTGACAAAAAGGAAAAGCTGGTAAATGCGGCTGTTGCAAAGCTCGGCGGTACAGCAAAGGGCTTTACCGATTTCGAGGAATTCATCAAAGAGCCTATGGACTGTATCTTCCTTGCAAACTACTTCCATGAACATGCAAAATATGCTATCCGCTGTCTTGAGATGGGCATCAACGTAATTTCCGAATGTACTGCCAACAGCACAATGGCAGAAGGTGTTGCGCTCTGTCGTGCCGCAGAAAAGAGCAATGCTATCTACATGATCGCAGAGAACTATCCCTTCATGCTGTTCAATCAGGAGATGAAGAGAGTTTGTGACAGCGGTTCTCTCGGTAAGATAATGTTTGCCGAGGGCGAATACAATCATCCCGGATCGCCCTATTATAAGAAGGAACCCGGTGTAAAATACACCATATCTCTCAAGGACAGCCTTGAGCATTGGAGAAATCATCTTCCGGCAACATACTATGTAACTCACTCTCTTGCTCCTCTCATGGCGGCAACCGGTGCGTTCCCCAAGAAGGTCACAGCTATGCCGATATTCATGCCTCTTCCCGAGGATTGCGACAATCCGAAGGCGGTAGGTGACGGGACTGCCATCATCATGACGCAGAACGACGACGGCTCTGTATTCAGAGTTACCGGCTGTGCTACATTCGGTGCCAGAGAGGATTCCTACCGTATCTGTGGAAAAAAGGGACAGATAGAGAATGTCCGCGGCAGTGACGGCATGGTTATGCAGCAGTATAACGGTTGGGACAGACCCGAGGGCTGGGATACAAACTGCAAATACTACAAGCCCGAACTTATAGACGATGACAAGGAGCTTATAGAAAAGTCAGGTCACGGAGGCGGAGACTTCTTTGTATTCCGTGAATTCTTCAGATGCGTAAGAGAGGGCAAGCCTCATCAGTTTGACGTATACTTTGCGACTGCAATGGCATCCGTCGCTATCCTCGGTCACAGAAGTGTTCTTGCGGGCGGTGTTACATTTGACGTTCCGGACTTCAGACTTGAAGAGGACAAGAAGAAATGGGAAAACGACTATTCAACTCCATTCTTCTACTCGGAAGGCTACTTCGACGATGTTACAGCCCCCAACATTCCCTCATGTTCAAGACCGGAATACAGACCTTCAAAGCAGCAGCTTGAGAATTACCTCAACTGGCTTGAGATGTACAACAACGGCGAGCTTGACGAATTCTGATATGTATGATAAGACGGTACTTTTGTGTGCCGTCTTTTTTGATTCTGCGATTATATATATTTGTTACTCTGATATTCCGTGTTTTGTTTCTATGCTTTGCTATCTATCAAATATAACAAATTTTAATAAAAATGCTCAAAAAAAACGTGCTTTTTTACAAAAACTCTTGACAAATTACTATTTTGTGGTATACTAAACTTGTATGGTTATACACGGGAAAAGTGTATGCCCGCAAATACTTTATTCAAGGAGGATTTCCATGAAATTCAAGAAGTTTTTCGCGGCTCTGCTCGGTGCACTGATGATTACATCCGTCATGAGCTTTACCGCAAACGTGAGCGCTGTTGAAAGCAGCCTCATCAAGGAAAGTACTTTCAACCAGCAGTACAGTGCCGAAAGAGGTCAGACATCCGTTCAGATGTATGACGAGGTAAATGACATTGTATTTTCGAGAATGACACCCTCGACAAACGAGGCAAATGCTTCAAAGTCCTGCTATGTCAATATATCGGGACAGACAATCGCTCCCACGGCAGAGCAGATTGCAAATGACAGTGTTTACGTTGTCTTCTATATTCGTACAAATATGACTATGGACGAAAACGACAAGCCTTCGCTTGCACTTTATAATGCATATTGGGGACCCGATGCAATAAAGTCCGACGGTACTTGCTCTCTTGTTACCGGCAACGAAAACTTTATTGAACAGGTCGGTAACGACTGGGGCACAATGTGCTTCAAGCTTAACACAACGAAGACTATCAGCGGCACGGAGTATTCCATCAACAAGTGGACACAGTTTGCATTCCTTGCACTCGGTTCTGCTTCAACAAAGCCTATCTCCGAATGGTTTACAAGCGTACCCGAGGGCGTAACTCCCAATGTTGACTGTGCAGGTTATGCGGTTCTCACATCTCTTGAAGCTGCTGAAGCTTATGACTTTACAGCAAGTGCACAGCCCAAGAAGATCACTCTCACCTTCGACACAGGTCTTGCTGAAGACGATTCCGACGTTGAAACTGTTGAAGACGTTGTTATCGGTAAGTGGACAGGTGCAAAGGTTGAGTTCCCCGAGATCAAAGCTCCTTCCGAAGACTACGAGTTTGTAGGCTGGTTCACAGATGCAGAGTATCAGAACAAGATCGAGGATACAGCAGCAGTTACTGTTCCCGATAAGGATACAGCATACTACGCACTCTGGCAGGACAACAGCACTCCTCCCACATTCGCACTTGATTTCATGACTGTCAACGGTCTTGATGCATCCAAGTTCGGTGCTGATATCACAGCCGAAACCATCGCTGTTACACTTCCCTACGGTTGGGCAAAGCTTGAAGCTCTCGGTGTTATGCCCGAGGTTGCCGTTCAGGCAACAGCTCCCGCATTCGCAGAGTATGTTGCAGGTGCAACTCTTGCAGACGGCGGTAAGATCAAGTTCACACAGGGTAATTATACCGATGAGGTTGATGTAACATTCACTGTAGGTACAGCAAAGGATAAGAAGAACGCCCCCTCAGCAGGTGTATACTCCACAAGCGGCAAGATCACACTTCCCGACGGTACGGAGATCAATGCTGACAATAAGATAAGAGCTGTCGGTATGCATTCTAAAAAGACGACCTTCAAGGGTGTAGAAGCATACAAGCACACGCCTATCTACAAGGGTAGCGATCTTGACGGTACACTTACCAAGGAAGGCGGCACAGAATACTACACCAGCAACAGAAGCGTAAACCTTGAAGGCTACAGTGCATTCGGTCTTTACGACTATGAATCCTATGAAGTATACCGTGCTCTTTGCTACATAGACACAGGTGCAAACGGCAATTTTGACGTTGTTCCTCAGCCTCTGATATACTTCCAGAGCTCCGACACAACAGGTACTGTAAAGACAAACGGTCTCAACACCTCCAACGGTCTTGCTGCATATAACAATTATGTCGGCGACAGATGGGAATACATCTATTTTGTAAAGAACGATAAGACAGAAAAGCTTTACGGTAACGCAAGACAGCCCGTATTCGCTTTCTTCGGTGTAAATGGCAGCACAAAGGCTACATCCTACACAGACGACGTATTCTACTGTGCGGAAGTTGCAGCGCTTACCGATGCTCCCGAATATGTTCAGTATCAGCCTACCGGTCTTGTTGCAACAAATGTTGACGGCGATACTCTCGGAACAGTTTCCGGTCTCTCCGATGATATGGAAGTACTCGTTGGTGAAGAATGGGTAGCAATTACAGAGTTTGAAGACTACGCAAACGGCAAACTTTCGGGACTTGAAGCAGGTAACTACTCCTTCAGATATGCTGCAACAGACGCACTTCTCGCTTCCGAAGCGGTTGAAGTTGAAGTACTCCCAGGCTCTGTTTCCATCACATTCGATGCACAGAACGGCGAAGAAGCTGCAACAACAAAGTACGAGTTTAATGCAGACGTTACAGTTCCCGCAGCACCCGCAAAGGGCGGCTACATCTTCAAGGGCTGGTCGGAAACAAAGGACGGCGAGGTTGTTGACCTCACAGGTCTCAAGGCAACAGAAGAAAAGACATACTACGCTATCTGGGAAAAGATAGAGGTTGTATATGTCAAGGCTTCCGCTGACGCATCCGGAAACGGTCTTTCGGCAGAAGCTCCCTTTAAGACACTCGCTGAAGCAGGTGCTATTGCTTACCAGTACGGCGGTACTATCGTTATCATGGACGATGTAGCATGGTCAAATAAGGTAAACGGTCAGAACAATTACAACTATGTATATAATGATGTTGTTATCACATCCGTTGACCCTGTAACAGGTACAGACTATCCCGGTGCACTTGTTCAGACCACATCTCTTAACTTTGACGGTGATTTCTCCGCAAAGATTACTATTCGTGATATTGAGATCGCTTCCTGGAGATTCGGTTCTGCTTCCGACAAGTGGCAGTACATCAACTTCAGAGGACATCCGATCGAGCTCGGTGACAACCTCAGAGCAAGAACAGGTACTGTTCCCGCAGGTTACACCGTAGGTCAGACAAGCGCAGTTACCGATGAAGATGCAAACAAGGAAGTATATTTCCCCGTACATATCCGTGCACAGGGTGAAAATGCCGACCTCGGTTACGGCAACAAGATAATCTACAGAGATACGGATATCAGATCCAACATACTTGCAGGTAAGATCCCTTACGGCGAAAATGCAAATGCCGCACTTAATAACTACGCATCCGATATCGACCTTGAATACTACGGTAACGCAAATACAGGTCTCAGCGTAGGTAACGACTCCAACACATATACGGAAGACAACGTTAAAAAGTATCGTTACGGTAAGCTGAATGACGTAAAGCTCCTCTTTGAGACAGCTCCCAAGTCTATCTCCTTCAGCAACATTACAGGAATCCTCGGTGAATTCCAGGTTATCGCAAATAACGGCGTACAGGTAAAAGTTCCCGCATTTGAATTTACAAATGCTAACACTAAGGAAAAGGAAGACCTCACTCCCGCAGGCGGCTACTGGAAGATCAACTCTGCACAGGGCGGTCGTGTAGACTTTACTGAAACAGCAGGTACATTCGCAGTTACATCCGAAGAAGAATACATCGTTGTAACTAACATCAAGACAGCTGAATCCACAAAGATCAGACTCTCCGACGGCGTATCCGGTGATGCAAACCTCTTCGATGACGGTGCATATGCACTCACACTCGCAGCAGGTGAATACAACATCGAATATACAAGCGAGGCTGTAAAGATCGACGTTACATTTGAAAACGGCGACAATGACGAGACTTATACAGTAGCAAAGGGCGAAACAGCAACATTCGCAGGTACTGTAACTGCTCCCGCAGGTAAGGTATTCGCAGGTTGGAAGTCCGCAGACGACAAGATCAAGCTGGACGGCAACTCCTACACAGCAGATACATACTATGCAGACGGCATCACATTCGTTCCCACATTTGCTGACGATGCAAACGCTCCTTACTATTACGCATACGGCGAATACGATGCACTTAACGCTAAGTACATTGTAGATGTCAAGATCGCAAACGGCAAGTTCACCGCGGGTACACTCGGTGTAACCTTCGATAAGAGCATGCTTACATACAAGGGCTATACTCTCGGCGAAGGCATATCCAATAACCTCGGCACAGAACCTACTATTGTTTCCGAGAATATGTTTGACGGTCAGGATAACAAGTTCGTTCTCGTATGGGATGCGGCACAGGGTATTATTGATGCATCCGCAGAACAGGTTACCATCGTAACATTTGAATTTGATGTTCTTGATGCAGAAAACATAGAAAATGCTGCAGATTATTTCGTACCCGCAAAGGAATACGCAAAATACTTCAACGGTACATACTACCTTGCATCTCCCGAAAACACAAGCGATAACCCCTACGCTGTTGACTACGTTCCCGTATACTTCGGTGAAACAACAATAACAGAAAAGAGCTACGAAAAGGCAAACATCACCTTCGAGATCACATTCGCATCCAAGGAAGGTGCAACAGTTGTAAACACAGCAGAGCTTGCTCTTACAGGCAAAGACGGTGAAGTTTCCTACAATGTAGACACAGAGGGCAACACAGAAGCAACTGTAACACAGGTAGTATCCAACTTCTACGTAGGCGATACATTCAGCTATTCCGTACATAAGAACGGATATCTCGGTGTTGACGTTAAGGATGTTGTTGCCGAAGACGGTATGACTGTCAAGATCACACTCCTTGCAGGTGATATCAAGAACAGCACAGCTGATTGCTGCGGCGACGGTAAGATCACTCTCGCAGACTTTGTAAGAGTTGTAAGAGCATTTGACGAAGGCGCAACAGATGAATACAAGGCACTCGTTGACCTCAACGAAGACGGTGCGGTTAATGTTACCGATCTCTCCATCATCAAGGCAAACTTCGACAAGACAAGTGCAGACAACACTGTTGAGATTGAGCTTGGCGAATGAGAAGTATTAAAAAAGTATGATATTTTGATATAAAGAATATTGTATGACTTTCATCTCCCTCGGATCTTTCCGGGGGAGATTTTTTGCCCGGACGCCCGGGCGGGCACATTCGCGCACCGAGGTTTGGTTTAGGCTCGGTCTTTTGTTCATGCGATGTGCCATGTTTGCCGCCAACACACGGCGACAAACTCCTTCTTATTTTGGGTGCTCTGCAAAGTGAGACCTTATTCCGTTGTACGTCGGTCAACCCACGACCGCCGAACAAGGCATCGATTGTATGTGTGTTGCAAATTTGCAGGTACTATAAATTTGAAACATTTTTATTACATATCCCCATAGCAAACACAACAGAAGGTGAGACCATTGATTACAAGCCAAATTTGTAAACAAATTGAAAAAATACCCAAAAACTCCTTGACAACCGCTTGAAAAGCTGATATAATCCTAAAATGCATTATAATCGCTAGTATTGTGCAATGATATGATGAACTCATATGCCCATTCGACAAAAAGCGCTGAGTTTTTTTGTTGTGAGTATTTGAGAACTTTGTATCGAAACTGCTCGAAATTTCAGCGATTTGAACAATAAAAGCGGAAAAATAAAACCCTAAGTTTAAGGAGTGTGATTGCTAATTATGGTAAAACCCGTAAAACTCGGAAAGACCGTAAGACAGAGCTTTTCCAAGATCAACGAACTGCTCGAAATGCCCAACCTTATCGAAGTCCAGAAGGAATCCTTCGATTGGTTTGTAAAAGAGGGTCTTCGTGAAGTGCTTGAGGATGTTTCTCCTCTCGTTGACTATTCCGGAAATCTCAACATCGAATTTATCGACTATTCCATCGGCGCAAAGACAAAGTATCCCGTCGAGGAATGCAAGGAACGTGACGTCAACTATGCAGCACCTCTTGAAGTTAAGGTAAGACTTTCAAATAAGCTCACCGGTGAAGTTACCGACTCAAAGGTATTCATGGGTGATATCCCGCTTATGACAGAGACAGGTACCTTTGTTATCAACGGTGCGGAAAGAGTTATTGTGTCCCAGATTGTCCGTTCTCCCGGTATCTATTATGAATCGGCAACAGATAAGTCGGATAAGAAGACCTTTGCAACAACCGTTATCCCTTACAGAGGTGCATGGCTTGAGTACGAAACAGATGCAAATGACATCTTCTATGTAAGAATAGATAAGAACAGAAAGCTCCCCGTTACGGTACTTATAAGAGCTCTCGGCGTAGGTGCTGACAATCAGTCCCGTGATGACGACGTTATTGCTGTGTTCGGCGATGACATCAAGGTGCTTGAGACACTCAAGAAGGATACATCCGAAACAGATGCCCTCAAGAGCGGTACAACTCCCAGAGAGGAAGCACTCAAGGAGATCTACAAGAAGCTCCGTCCCGGTGATCCGCCTCTTGTTGAATCCGCAGAGCTTCTCCTGCATAACCTCTTCTTTGATCCCAAGCGTTACGATATTTCCGCTGTCGGACGTTATAAGTTCAATAAGAAGCTTTCCATCGCGAAGAGAATTGCAGGCTTTGAGCTTGCAGAGGATGTGTTCTCTCCCTTTACCGGCGAATGTCTCTTTGAAAAGGGAAAGATCCTTACAAAGGCTGATGCTGAAGCTATAGAGAACGCAGGTGTCTGCGAGGCTTACATCATGTCCAACGAGATCAACACCGAACCTGTAAAGTTCAAGGTGTTCACCAACGGTGCGATAGATATATATGCTCTTGAAGCAGGTATCATCCCCAAGGATTACGATCTTTCATCCCTTGAAATCACCGAAAAGGTGAACGGTGCTGTTCTCAAGGAAATCCTTGATGCGACAGACAATGAAAAGGACTTCCTTGATCAGTTTGAGCTTCGTCGCGATGAACTCATTCCCAGACACATTACAAAAGAAGATATATTTGCTACAATAAACTATCTCCTTTGTCTTGTCCATAACTCCGGTACGGTTGATGATATCGACCATCTCGGCAACCGTCGTCTCAGATGTGTAGGTGAGCTTCTTCAGAACCAGATGAGAATAGGCTTTGCGAGAATGGATAAGATAGTCAAGGAAAGAATGACCATGCAGGATCAGGATAATATGAAGGTACAGAACCTCATTAATATCCGTCCTATCGTATCCGCAATAAAGGAATTCTTCGGATCATCTCCTCTTTCCCAGTTCATGGATCAGTCCAACCCTCTTGCGGAGCTTACTCATAAGAGAAGACTTTCCGCTCTCGGTCCGGGCGGTCTCTCAAGAGACAGAGCATCCTTTGAAGTTCGAGACGTACATTATACCCATTACGGAAGAATGTGTCCCATCGAGACTCCCGAAGGTCCTAACATCGGTCTTATTTCCTACCTTTCAACATATGCTAAGATCAACAAGTTCGGCTTTATAGAAGCTCCTTACCGTAAGGTCGACAAGGAGACAGGCAGAGTTACCGAAGAAGTTGTATATATGACAGCGGACGTGGAAGACCAGTACGTTGTTGCTCAGGCTAACGAACCTCTTACAGACGAAGGCTACTTCGTAAATAAGAGAGTAACGGTTCGTAACAGGGAAGAAATCCTTGAAGTCGATATGGAAAAGGTCGACTACATGGACGTATCTCCCAAGATGGTGGTATCCGTTGCAACAGCCTGCATCCCCTTCCTTGAAAACGACGACAACACCAGAGCTCTGATGGGTTCAAACATGCAGAAGCAGGCAGTTCCGCTTATGATGTGCGACAATCCTATCGTAGCTACAGGTATGGAATACAAGGCAGCCGTTGACTCGGGCGTTGTTATCTGCGCAAACGAGGACGGTGTCGTAACAAAGGTAACATCCGACTATATCAAGATCATGGACGATCTTGGCAACGAACACGTTTATGAGCTTCTCAAGTTCAAACGTTCCAACCAGGGCACTTGTGTTAACCAGAGACCTATCGTTGACTCCGGCGAAAGAGTTACAAAGGGTCAGGTAATTGCAGACGGTCCCGCAACAAAGAACGGCGAGATAGCCCTCGGTAAGAACGCCCTCATCGGCTTCATGACCTGGGAAGGCTACAACTACGAGGACGCCGTACTCCTTAACGAAAATCTCGTAAGAAATGACGTTTATACCTCTATCCATATAGAAGAATATACACACGAAGCCAGAGATACAAAGCTCGGTCCGGAAGAGATCACTCGCGAGATCCCCAATGTCGGTGAGGATGCTCTCAAGAACCTTACACTTGACGGTATCATCTGTAAGGGTGCCGAGGTTCAGGCGGGCGATATTCTTGTAGGTAAGGTAACACCCAAGGGTGAAACAGAGCTTACCGCAGAAGAAAGACTTCTCCGCGCTATCTTCGGTGAAAAGGCAAGGGAAGTAAGAGATACATCTCTCAGAGTTCCTCACGGTGAATCCGGTATCATCCTTGATGTAAGGGAATTCACAAGAGAGAACGGCGACGAGCTGGGTCCGGGTGTAAACAAGGTAGTCAAGATCTACATCGCACAGAAGAGAAAGATCTCTGTAGGTGACAAGATGGCGGGTCGTCACGGTAATAAGGGTGTCGTTTCACGTATCCTTCCTCCCGAAGATATGCCCTTCCTTGCAGACGGTACTCCTCTTGATATAGTTCTTAATCCTCTGGGCGTTCCTTCCCGAATGAATATCGGACAGGTGCTTGAAGTGCATCTCGGTATTGCGGCAAAGAAGCTCGGATGGAAGATAATGACTCCCGTATTTGACGGTGCAAACGAAAAGGATATCGAAGAGTGTCTCAAGATGGCAGGTATGTCCGAGGACGGAAAGTCCATACTTTACGACGGACGTACAGGTGAGAGATTTGATAACCCCGTAACTGTAGGTATCATGTATTACCTCAAGCTCCACCACCTTGTTGATGATAAGATCCATGCTCGTTCCACAGGTCCTTATTCACTTGTAACTCAGCAGCCTCTGGGCGGTAAGGCTCAGTTCGGCGGTCAGAGATTCGGTGAAATGGAAGTTTGGGCACTTGAGGCGTACGGTGCGGCTTATACACTTCAGGAAATACTCACAGTGAAGTCGGACGACGTTGTGGGACGTGTAAAGGCATACGAAGCTATCGTCAAGGGACAGAATATCCCCACTCCCGGTGTTCCCGAATCCTTCAAGGTGCTTGTGCGTGAGCTTCAGTCTCTTGCTCTCGACATTCAGATACTTGACAATGACGGCAACGAGATAAGACTCAAGGATTACTCGGACGACACAGAAATGCTCCGTAACATTCCCGGTTCTTCCGAAGATTTCGCAAAGGACGAGGAATATGTTACAAACGAAGATGAACTTGCAGGAAGCTTCAGAACAGGTGAGGCCGACGAAATGGACTCTGACGCAGATCTCGATTTCGGCGACGGTCAGGAATGATATCCGCACACCGATCGAGATAAAAAGAACAGAGCAACATCTTGCGTAAACGAAAATTAACGGGTGGATATACACCTGTGACTACAAGTAAAGGAGCGCATATATAGATGGATCAGATGCAGCATAATGAATTTGATGCAATAAAAATCGGTCTTGCCGACCCTGATATGATACGTCAGTGGTCATACGGCGAGGTTAAAAAAGCCGAAACAATAAACTACCGTACACAGAAGCCTGAAAAAGAGGGTCTGTTCTGCGAAAAAATCTTCGGACCGACAAAAGACCTTGAGTGTAGCTGCGGCAAGTACAAGAGAGTACGCTACAAGGGCAAGGTCTGCGAAAAGTGCGGTGTTGAGATAACCACAAACAAGGTAAGAAGAGAAAGAATGGGACATATCGAGCTCGCAGCTCCCGTATCCCATATCTGGTACTTCAAGGCTATTCCCTCAAGAATGGGACTTCTCCTTGATATTTCTCCCAAGATACTTGAAAAGGTATTGTACTTCGCTCAGTTTATCGTAACAGATCCCGGTGTTGGTACAAACCTCATCCTCGGTCAGCCCCTTACAATGGAAGAATATGCCGACAGACGCGAAAAGTTCGGCAACGGCTTCAAAGCAGAGATGGGCGCAGAGGCAATAAAGGCTCTTCTTCAGCAGATAGACTGCGAAAAGCTCGCAGAGCAGCTGAAAGCCGAGCTTGCCGAATCCACAGGACAGAAGCAGGTAAGGATAGTAAAGAGACTGGAAGTTGTTGAAGCTTTCAGAAAGAGCGGCAACAAGCCCGAATGGATGATCCTTGACGTCATTCCGGTAATTCCTCCGGAAATTCGTCCTATGGTACAGCTTGACGGTGGCAGATTTGCAACA
>SVQR01000122.1 GCA_015065225.1 Oscillospiraceae bacterium
TGCAAAGATCGTAACCTGTCACCTCGGAAACGGTTCTTCCATCTCTGCTGTTGACAGCGGCAAGTGCTTCGATACAACAATGGGTCTTACACCTCTTGAAGGTATCATGATGGGTACACGTTGCGGTTCTATCGACCCTGCTATCGTTCCGCTTCTCATGAAGAAGGAAGGTCTTGATGCAGACGGTATCGACAAGGTAATGAACAAGCAGTCCGGTATCCTCGGTATCTTCGAAAAGACAAGCGACAACAGAGCTATCGAAGAAGCTGCAAGAAACGGTGATGAAAGAGCGAAGCTCGTAGAAAGCATGCTCTGTCATCAGCTCACAAAATATATCGGCGGATTCGCAGCTGCTATGGGCGGTATTGATGCCATCGTATTCTGCGGCGGTATCGGCGAAAACAATCCTCAGTACAGATCCAGAGTTGCCGAAAAGCTCGGATTCCTCGGTGTTAAGATCGACGAAGAGCTCAATGCAAAGGCAAAGAGAACTTCCGTTGAATACGACATCTCCGCACCCGATGCAAAGGTTAAGATGCTTGTTATTCCCACAAATGAAGAACTCATGATCGCAAAGGATACTCTTGATCTTATCAAGTAATTGAAATCATAAGGGCACTCTTAACCGGGTGCCTTTTTTGTACTGACAATATCATTTATCATATAATAAAAAGGAAGTGAGAGCTTGAAAAAGTTTTTGTTGGTAATTATAGCGGTTGCAGTCTCAGTCCTATCTTTCGGATGCTCGGACGGAATAGAAAAGACAGGCGAGATTATCGGTGAGCTTGGAGATACAATACGTGACAATGCCGATGAGATAGAGGAAGGCATAGAACACGCTGTAGATGTAATAGAAGACCTTGAGCTTGATGAAAAGGCAAAGGATGTTGCCGACGCCATTGATGCTTCGGGTGTTGATGAGATAATCGTTGACAGTGCAAAGGAGATAGGCGATGAGCTCGGCGCACTTTTCGGCGAAGATACCGAAACAGTAGATGTTGCCGATGCTTCGGATGTACCTTCCACCGATGAGTATACTCTTGACATTGACGGGACATACACTACAGCTGAGGATGTTGCTCTGTATATTCACATCTATGATGATCTTCCGGATAACTTCATGACAAAGAGTGAAGCAAGAGATCTCGGCTGGACAGGCGGAGGACTGGATGATTATGCTCCCGGTATGTGCATCGGCGGTGATACTTTCGGTAATCGTGAAGGACTGCTTCCGAAAGAGAAGGGAAGAACATATACCGAATGTGATATCAATACACTTGGTGAGGATTCCAGAGGTGCTGAAAGAATAGTATTCTCCAATGACGGACTTATATTTTACACCGACGATCACTATGAAAGCTTTGTTCTTCTTTATGATGAGGACGGAAAAGCTGCTTGAACGTATAAAAACAAAAACTGCGGTAAGCATTTACGCCTATCGCAGTAATTTTTATTATGTAATATCAGTTTCTCAGCGAATGAATCGGTGCGGGAATTCTTCCGCCTCTTGCGATGAACTTTTCCGAGCCGAATTTGTTCACCGGCATAACAGGAGCGTAGCCCAAAAGTCCGCCGAATTCTACTTTGTCGCCTACATTTTTGCCGTAAGCGGGAATAAGTCTGCAAGCTGTTGTCTTGCCGTTTATCATACCGATAGCCGCTTCATCGGCGATAATTGCAGAAATCGTTTCCGCACTTGTGTCACCGGGGATAGCGATCATGTCGAGACCAACGGAACAAACCGAAGTCATTGCTTCGAGCTTTTCAAGAGTAAGTGAGCCACAGTTCACAGCATCTATCATGCCCTGATCCTCGGAAACGGGAATAAATGCACCGGAAAGACCGCCGACATGGGATGATGCCATTGCACCGCCTTTTTTAACTGCATCGTTAAGCATTGCAAGTGCCGCAGTCGTACCGGGAGCACCACAGCTTTCAAGTCCCATTGCTTCAAGAATATGTGCAACAGAGTCGCCGACAGCAGGTGTGGGAGCAAGTGAAAGGTCAACTATACCAAAGGGAACACCGAGTCTGTTTGAAGCTTCGACAGCAACAAGCTGACCCATACGAGTTACCTTGAATGCAGTTTTCTTTATGATATCCGCAAGCTCGGAGAAATTGCAATCTCCGGCCTTTTCAACGGCAGCTCTTACAACACCGGGACCGGAAACACCTACATTGATGACACATTCCGGCTCGCCGACACCGTGGAACGCACCTGCCATAAATGGATTATCCTCGGGAACATTGGCGAATACAACGAATTTTGCGCATCCTATGGAATAATTATCCTTTGTAAGATATGCAAGCTCCTTGACGGTATGACCGAGCTTTGCCACAGCATCCATGTTTATACCTGCTCTTGTCGAGCCTATATTTACGGATGAACATACGCAATTTGTTGTGGAAAGTGCTTCCGGAATGGAAGCTATCATCATCTCATCGGCTTTGGTTGAGCCTTTATGTACAAGCGATGAAAAACCTCCGAGGAAGTTGATTCCGAGTGTAGCCGCTGCCCTGTCAAGAGCTTTGCAGAGATTTACATAGTCATCGGGGCTTCTGCTTCCGCCTATAAGAGAAATGGGAGTAATGGAAACACGCTTGTTGACTATCGGGATACCGTATTGTTTTTCGATATCCTCACCTGTGGAAACGAGTTTTTCCGCATACTTTGTGATCTTGTCGTATACTCTGTCGCAAAGAACCTTGTTGTCATCCGTAGCACAATCAAGAAGGGAGATGCCCATAGTGATGGTACGAACATCAAGGTGTTCTTCGCGTATCATATTTATTGTTTCAAGAACATCGGAAATATTAATCATTTGCGTTTACCTCATATTCTGTGCATGGAGTTGAAGATATCCTCGTGCATAACGTCTATTATAAGACAGTTGGCTTTTCCGAGTGCTTTCATCTTGTCAACGAATGAGCCGAAATCCTCTGTCAGCTCGTTTATGTCAACAAGCATTACCATTGCGAAATATTCGCTCAGAACGCTTTGGGTGATCTCAACGATATTTGCACCGAACTCACTGCAAAGAGTAGATACCTTTGCGATGATACCTTTTGTATCCTTACCTGTAACTGTTACTACTGCTTTCATTTTTAACCATTCCTTATCGTAGAAGTTTAATAAAATATATTATATCATATGTTTTCGCTTTTGTACAGAGCTTTTTGGGGAAATTTACAATTTCTAAATAAAGGATTGTTTTCATGAATGATAATAAGTGTTACAAATGATTGTAAATGAATTTATACTGTATTCAAAATAACAATGTATAATAATTGAAGTTTATTGAAATGGAGAGTAGTTTTATGGCAAACAATATCAGAAATATCTCGGAAGAGGATAAGCTGCGTGCAAACTATGCTGAATATCTTGTAAAACAAGATGGTATGAAAACAAAGCTTGTAAAAGTTGGAATAATCCTATTTACGATCTTGCTTATCGGCGGGATTGGAACAATTCTTTTTGCTTTTAGTTTTGCCTGGGCGATGCTCCCGCTATGTGTTGGATCGATGGCTCTTTGTTGGTTTCTTTGGAGATTCACCTGCCTTGAATATGAATATATAATCATATCCGCAACAGTTGAATTTCACAGGATATACGGTGAGCGTTCAAGAAAAAAAGTACATGAAATAAAGACTTCTGATATCGAAAAGGTAGCACCCGTTCATGCACATCCCGAAGTTATGGACACGGATTATGCTGCCATATACGATTTTTCGGATGGCAAGCACGGAGAGGATTTCTTCTACATCCTTTACAACGGTGCAAAGGGCAAGGAGATCATCTATATCAATGTTATTAAGAAAACACTTGATGTTTTCAAGTACTACAAAGCATCTGCTGTTGAGTACGGTAATATAAAATAAGACAGGAATTCAAGAGACAAATAGCTGTCTCTTGATTTTTACAGAGTAAAAAGGGGATGTTAAAATGCCGGTAAAAGAAGCATCATTCCGCATCGGATGTGGCAGATATCTTCAGGAAGCGGGAATACTCAGTAAGCTCGGTTGCGAGATAAAAAGACACGGCGAGTCCGCTCTGATAATAGGTGGAAAGACCGCACTTGAGATAACAAGAACACGTATCGAGGAAGCGGTTGCCTCGGAAAATTGCAGGTATGAGATAATCGAGCATCGCGGCACTTGCAATGATGAACGTGCAAAAGAGCTTGCCGATCTGTGTAAAGCCAAGAACTATGATGTAATAGTCGGTGTCGGCGGGGGAGTGATCTGTGACTTTGCAAAGGTTTGCGGTTACTTTGCGAAAAAGCCGGTGATCAATGTTCCTACATCAAGCGCGACCTGTGCTTGTTATACACCACTTAGTGTAAGATATACGCCCGATGGAAAGACAGTCGGATCTCTTCATTATGATTATGAAGTGGATGCTGTACTTGCGGATACGGAGATAATATCAAAGCAGCCTGTGCGACTTCTGCTTGCGGGTGTTTTTGATGCACTTGCAAAATTCATTGAGATCAAGCAGAGATTTAACGAGAATATAACCGAAGGCTATGCACTGGGACTTGATTATGCATATATTATGTCCAAGTACTCATACAAGCTCCTCTGTGATAAAGTAGAGCAGTGTATTGCAGATATGCAGAAAGGCGAGATCACCGAGACGGTTGAAAATGTGATATTCACGACTCTTGCCGCAACAGGTGTTATAAGCGGTATTGCAAGAGGCTCAAATCAGTGTGCCGCCGCCCATAAGTTTTATGAGATCACAAGAGTATTGTTCAACGAAGAGGCAAGACCGTATCTTCACGGTGAATTGGTCGGAATAGGTCTTATACTGCAGAATTATCATAACGGCGAAGAAGCAAACAACGATGCACTTATCGCTCTTATGAAAAAATACGGAATGCCGTCAAAAATTACCGATGTCGGTATTACGGCAAATGAGGATACACTCGAGGAATATTATAAAAGACTGTGCAATTCAAGCTCGGTAAACAGAGATGATCCGTCAGAATGCAAGGCAATGCATGATTCGCTTGAATATTTATGGAATATAAAATAAATATTTTTAATATTGTCTTTGAAAACATCCGATATCGCTTTTTTAATAGCCAAAAATATATAAAATAACATTGACAAACAGCGCCTATTATGGTAAAATAACCATGTGGTGCTGTTTTTGTTTGAACATTTATAGTCTTTATATACATTATCGGTCATATCGGACGATAATGTATGATGACAGGTGTTAAGTATGACAGCAAAAAAATTTTTATTACAAGGAGGAATACACAATGAAAAAGTCATTGTCATTTCTTTTGGCAGTTATGATGCTGCTGACATCGTTCGCAATCACGGCATTTGCCCAGGATGCGGAACCTATCGTATTTAATCTTGTGGAGGCGGACGGAACCGTTCCCTTTGATAAGGGCAGAAACGGTGATTGCTGTTTCCCTAAGGGAAGCTCCACCATCAACCCCGAGCTTTATTTCTGGGGATCTGCCACAGCAAAGGCTGTTGACGGTTTTATCCAGATAAGCTCAACAAAGGGTAACTCAACCCTCGAATTTGATACTTTCCCGGCCGATAAGGCATGGAAAAACGACGGTAAGCACACATTCATCGCAATGAACGTAAAGACAGGTGCTCCCGTTGAAGGAACAGCTATCAATGTTTATGCTCAGGGACAGAAATTCCATAAGTCTTTCCCGGTAAACTATACCGGCGAATGGCAGCAGATCATTATTGATCTTAATGATCCTACAGGATGGTATAATAAGGACAGCTCCGAATATGCTTATTCTCCCATGAAGGGTGCAGACGGCAAGCAGGTTATGGCGGGCGGCTTCAGACTTGATATGCCCATAGCTACTCTCGGCGGCATAACTGTCGACTATATTGGACTTTTCGCATCCGAGGCTCAGGCTAAGGCTTACAAGGGAAGACAGACTTCCGCTTCTTCCGAAACCGTTACGGGTACTGTTGCTTCTTCCGGCAATACGGGAAGCTCTTCCACAACAGAATCAGGTCCTCAGACAGGTGGTGCTGTTGATGTAGGTCAGGCTATTATATTCAACTTTATTGAAGATGACGGTACAATCCTTTTTGCTAAGGGCAGAAACGGCGATTGCTATTTCCCCAAGGGATCTTCAACAACAAACCCCGAAGTTTATACATGGGGCAAGGGTACAATGGTTGCCGAGAACGGCTACGGCTCATTCTATCCCGCGGCTGACTTCGGTATGATGGAGCTTGATACATTCCCCACAGACAAGGCATGGTCAGCAGACAAGAAGCTCACATACGTTGGTATGACAATAAAGACATCTTCCGAGGCTGAAACAAGTATCACAGTGCTTGCACAGGCGGCAAGATATAAAAAGACATTCAAATTCAAAGCAACAGGCGAATGGCAGAGAGTAGTCCTTGACCTCAATGACACAACCGGCTGGCTGATGAAAAATGAATCCGGGCAGTATGATGCAATAAACTACTCTCCCATGAAGAACTCCGAGGGTAAGCAGGTAATGACAGGCGGTATGAGACTTGACTTTGCAGGTAATACTGTTGTCAACTCCTATACATTTGACTCCTTCGGTATCTTTGCTACACTTGATGCGGCAAAGAATTATGTACTCAGAGAGACTGCTAAAACAGTAACCGTATCAACAGGTGCAGGTGCATCCGCATCTCAGGGAACAACCACGGCTCCCGAGGAAGAAGAACCCGAAGAGCCCGCAAAGCCCAGCATGAAGAATGCTCTGACAAGAGGCGAAGAACCTGTAGACAAGAGCATAACACTCGTATCCGCAGTTCCTACCTCTGTTGTAACCGATGATGCTATAGTATATAAGTATTCAAAGATCGGTGCATATCAGGAAGACGGACAGAGGTATCCTGTGCTTGAGGATGAAGCTACAAGCTATCTCCAGACATGGGGATCGGGTAAATTCGAAAACACTTCCGCAGGTGTACTGAAGTTTATAGCATCCGCAAGCGGAGGCACACTCTTTGAATCACACACAAAGAAGTCCCCGGATCCTGCAAAATTCAAATATCTTGTTCTCGGTTACAAGACAAATGAAGACTTCTCTGACAAGAACAATACAGCATATCTTTATACA
This sequence comes from Oscillospiraceae bacterium, assembly GCA_015065225.1. GTDB lineage: Bacteria > Bacillota > Clostridia > Oscillospirales > CAG-382 > SIG622. The sequence continues at coordinate 7,101 of SVQR01000122.1, forward strand.
AGCGGTAACAAATACAGATTCCCGCTTATCGTAGGAATTGACGGCAAATGGAATTACAGCCTTTATGACCTTTCTAAGACAGAGGCATACACCCAGGGCAGCGGTTATTCGGAAAAGGCGGATTCAACAAACGGCATATCCTATGGCGCATTCAGAATAGACTTCCCCAAGGCAGTGGGCATTGAGTATTATATCGACTATATCGGTTTCTTCACAAGTGAGGAAACTGCCAAGTCCTATATTGCAAAGTCTGAGGCAGCAGCAGGTCTTGATAAGGAAGAAGCTCCCGAAGAGGAAAAGTTCACATACATGAAGGGCTATGATGACGGTACATTCAGACCCGGCGCTCAGATGACAAGAGCCGAAGCAGCTACAGTTATTGCAAGACTTCTTGCAGACGAAGAAGAAATAGCAAAGGACAGAAATACAGCCTTTACCGATGTAAAGAAGGGTGACTGGTACTACAGCTACGTTACATACCTCGAAGAGCTCGGATTCCTTCCCAACTACAGCGGCGAATTTAAGCCCAATCAGAACATCACAAGAGGCGAATTCATAAAGCTCACATTTGAAGCGGGCGGTCTTGATTTCTCAATGAAGCGTCCGAAATTCACAGACCTTGATAAGAACCATCCTTACTATAAGGAGATCGTATTCGCATCCGGAACAGGTATCGTTACAGGTTACAATAACGGTGACGGCACAATGTCCTTCAAGCCGGACGGAGAGATCACAAGAGCCGAGATCGCAACGGTTGTAAACAGAATACTCAAGATCGAAGCAACTCCCGATGCAGCTCAGGAATTCTCCGACCTTGACAAGACTCATTGGGCATACGGAACTGTTATGGCAATAGCTTCCAAAAAGTAATATTTAAGAATTATTTCATACTGCGGTCGCTTGTGCATCAATAGTATTGACACGGAGACTGCAGTGTGATGCAGTATGATGTTTTTTTAATAAGTTCTCAGAATAGCGGATGTTATAGTGAGGTAACAATGAAGAAAATTATTACAGGTCTGTTGTCGTTGAGTATTCTTTTCGGAGCAGTATTCTATACGGCAATGCCGACTGTCAATGCTGCAGACAATAAAGAACCGCGTATTGTATATACAATCAATGCAGCAGAGGCCTGCAAAGGTACATACGGTGAAAATACCGCAGTGCTTGAGGTTGGTGAGGAAGAGGGAAATAAGATACTCAGAGTCACTCCCAACAATATTGATCCCGGTTCATCGGAGATAGTTCTTGACTTCTACAGCCTGAATATTGATGCAAAGGACCTTAAGGATGCGAGATATCTTGCTATAAAATACAGATATGAGTGTCCTCCCGGCAACAGGAACTCCGGTGATAAGATGGCTATCGGAATGATGCCCTCAGGCGGGGCTCTTAACGCATGGGTGAATATTAATTCACAGACTCCTATTGTCTCCAATAACTGGTGGGGTGTGGTGATATTCAATATCACAGAGTTTGAAACAAAGATAGACCCCAAGGAGGGGAATGTTCTCAAGCAATTTCATTTCCGCCCGTTCGGAAGGGAGATAAATCCGAAATCATTTGTTGACGGCGAGTTCATGTGTCTTGGCGATTTCGAATTCTGGTCGGCATATCCTGAAGTTTATAAGGAATCCATTGATGCAGGAATTGAAGCTTTCAATGCTGAAAGAGCCATAAAGGCAGAAGCCGAAAGGCTTGAAGCAGCAAAGAAATACGAAGGTATAGATATGACGGAAACCCCTTTGTTTACTTTCCCCGGAAATCACAGAAAAGCTCTTTACGGTGAAAACACAGCAACACTGGAAGAAGTTGAGATAGACGGAAGAAAGAATGTATTGAAGGTGACTCCGAACACTGTCAATCCCGGTGGAGAACATGTTTCAATGGACTATGCCGGGCTTAAGATTACAGGTCTTGATCTTTCCTTTGTACGTTATCTTGCTGTAAATTATAAGTTTGAATGCCCTACAAACAACAGAGGTACAGCGGATAAAATGGCTATCCTGATGATGCCGTCATCCGGTGCTCTTACCAAGTGGATAGACAAAAAATCTTCCACAATGATTAAAGAGAATCAATGGGATAAGATCATATTTGATCTGAATGATTTCAAAACTTGTGTGGATACAGGTAAGGGTGCTTATCTTAATCAGT
>SVQR01000123.1 GCA_015065225.1 Oscillospiraceae bacterium
CAGAATGTACAATAATGACAAGAACAAGACCATGTGGGTATGTACGACATCTTTCTGTCAGGTATCGCTCGGCAATACCCTCTTAAAGCTCGGCGATTGTCTTGATGAAGACTTCAGGCAAAGGATACTTGATACCTTTGAAAAACAAACCAAGGAAATATTTGTATATTTCAACAAACCGGCATTTAAGACCTCCATCAATTATTCAATGCAATTCTGCTATTGTATGGCACTGGCGTACAGGATACTCGGTGATGAGAAATATAAAGAGGAAGCATATAAAAAATACGAATATCTTGACAGGAAATGCTTTACCGGGGGCGGACTTATAGTCGGTGAAGGAAACACGCTTGAAGCCACAGAAAACGGTTCCTACTGCATTGATATGGGTTACAATCTTGAAGAATCAATGTGTGCTCTTGCCGGTTTTGCGGAAATATTCGGCGACAAGGATATAATTTCTTCCCTCTCGGAACGCATGAAAGTACATCTTGAGTATATGCTCCCCGACGGTGCGATAGATAACAGCTGGGGATCAAGATCATTCAAGTGGACTTATTACGGCAGCAGGACAAGTGACGGCTGTCAGGGCGGACTTGTTGCACTTGCAAGGCTTACCGGTGATAAGGTATTTGAAAAGGCGGCAATACGCAATTTTGAGCTTTATGAGAGATGCACAACCAAAGACGGACTTCTTGCGGGAGGTCTTATGTACGAAGATGCGGGCGAAGAACCTTGTATGCATCATACATTCTGTCATGCAAAGGCACTTACCGAACTTTGTGAATATCTTGAAGAAAATACCGTATCCGTTGACGATGCTGTTCTTCCGAGGGAAAAAGAGTACGGCACAAAATTTATTCAAGGCGCAAATACGGCTCTTGTATCATGCGGAAAATGGAGAGCTACAATCTCCGCAAACGATTACAGAGGATATAAATATGCCAACGGCGGCGGAAGTATGACGCTTTTATGGCATGAGGATGTCGGAGCGATACTTGCGGCGAATATGTCAAGGTATATACCGATAGAGCCGAAAAATATGCAATTCCAGAAAAATGCTGTTGCCGAGATATGCATGACACCAAGGATCATGTGTTATGATAATGCAGATCACGATATTGTAAGCGGTGACGGCATCTATTCAAGCGATAACGGAATCAATACACAAGTTACATTGAACGATGACAATTCGGTAACGGTAAAGAACAAGCTTTGTGATGTCAACGGAAAGATCCTTTCCGACGGAGATTACAGCATTACATATTTTTTTGACAAAGAAGACAACAGTATTTCCGTAAAGCTCATTACAGCAGTTTCGGGAGTTTATTCCTTGCCTGTGATCGCAGCTCACAACGATACTGTTACAAGCAACGGAAAATCTGCTGACGTAAAAAGAAACGGAAAAATAATCGAGATAGTCGCGAACAATGAAATCTATATCCGTCACAGGGATATCGGCAAGACAGATAAGTATGTCTTTGAAAGGATATACAGAGGCGAGAACGAGAACACGAGAGTCTTTTCAACCGTCGGCGGTTTCATGTATGTTCCTTTTGAGATCACACTTGATAAAAACAAAGAAAATATAATAAGAATAACAATAAAGTAAAAGGAGAATAACAATGGTAACACTCAAGCTGATATCATCAATGGAAAAGTGCTTTCTTGACAGCAAGCTTTCCGATTTTACAGAGGTAAAAAAGCTCAGGATGTACAGAAACGAAAGAGCTGCAATACAGCTCATCGCAGAGATATCCGGAGACCTTTCCAAAATACCCCAGACTTCATTTCATAAAATTGAGCTGTGCGGCGAGCTTGCAGACTTCGCACAAATACGTACAGTCGAATTTGTCCCCAACTACACATCTGCAGAATGCCTTGTGACACCGGAAAGCCTTATGAGCAGAGACGGTGGATTTGTAAATGATGCAAAGCCGGGACTTTATCCCGATGTACTTCTTCCGCTCACTCAGCGCGGCAGGATTCCGATAATCCCTCAGCAGATACATCCTGTTTACATAGACTTTGACGGTTTTGACAGTGTCGCTCCCGGAAAATATACCATGACTGTAAAGGTATATAATGAAAGAGACGAATTCGAAGCGGAAGCATCCTTTGAAGCGGAGATAATAAACGCATCCCTTCCCGAACAGGAAACAAGATACACCAACTGGTTCTATGCGGACTGTCTTGCAAATTACTATGAAGTTGAAGCATTTTCGGACAGACATTTTGAGATATGCGAGAATTTCATAAGAACAGCCGTAAAGAATGGCATCAACATGATACTCATGCCTGTATTCACAGTTCCGCTCGATACCGGTGTAGGTCATGAGAGAACAACAACACAGCTTGTAAAGGTTGAAAAGAACAACGGTGTATACAGCTTTGACTTTTCACTCTGTGAAAGATGGCTCTCTATGTGCGACAGATGCGGTGCAAAATATATCGAAGTATCTCATCTCTTTACACAGTGGGGATCCTATCATGCGCCCAAGGTAATGGCGACGGTTGACGGCGAATATAAGAAGATATTCGGCTGGGAAACCGAGGCAGGCGGCGAAGAATATGTTACATTCCTGCGTGCTTTCCTTAAAGAGTTTACGGCATTCCTTGAAAAGAGAGGCGACAAGGCGCGTACATATTTCCACATTTCCGATGAGCCTTCCGATACACATATCGAGCAGTATAAGCTCAACAGAAAGAATATTGGTGATCTTCTTGAAGGCTGGAAGATACTTGAGGCTCTGAGCCATGTTGAATTTTACAAGCAGGGACTTTGCAAATATCCCGTACCGATATCAAGCAATATCGAGGACTTCATGCCCGAGGATATAGAAGAACGCTGGGTATATTACTGCTGCGGTCCTTATATAAATGCAAGCAACAGATTCCTCATAGACTCTCTTCCAAGAACAAGATGCATAGGTGTACAGATGTACAAATACGGCATAGAAGGCTTCCTGCACTGGGGATATAACTTCTACAACAACCAGTATTCCTACGACTCGATAAATCCCTACCTGAATATGTGTGCGGGCTACTGGGGCTTCAGCGGAGATGCACTTGTGGTATATCCCGGTCCCAAGGGACAGCCGATAGAGTCCATAAGACTTCTTGCAATAAAACAGGGACTTGACGATATAAGAGTCATGAAGCTTTGTGAGACCTATTACGGCAAGGAAAAGGTCGTTGAGGAGATAGAAAAGATATTTGAGAACATCACATTCAGACGTTGCATTGATGATTCCGAAACAATGCAGAAGATCCGTGACAGAATGGATGATATGATTATTGAGGCGATTTCAAAATAATATCGGTATAACAAAAAACAGAACTCGGTTGTATTTCCGGGTTCTGTCTTTTTTATATATTAAGGTCTGAAAATTTCTCTATTGTTCGGCTTACTTTGCGAAGTGTTCTTGCGTCAACACGTTCTGTATCCGTTTTTCCGACAAGTGCGCCCTCACACATATCCGTACGATAATAGGTTACTTCCACTTTTATCGGCTTTTTGGCTTTTATTGGTTTGATTTTGTTTATCGAAGACAAGGCTTCTTTGACTGCACATTCAATTATGTCGTAGGGATTTTTTTCATCGGTACAGGTATTTCTTTGCGTTGCTGTCTTAATGGGAGCACAGACTATTCCCGAAATGTATTCCTTTGCCTGATCGCATGCTGCTTTGTCACCTATACAGCAGACAGTAGGTATATCGAATTCCCCGAGGAACAGTGCGTGGAGTGAGAGTTCACTTTGCTCCTCTCCGTTAATCCTGTGTGTAAAGATTGCCTTTGAGGACATGGTATGGTCAAGAAAGCCGCCGACAGTACCCGCTCTTGCATGAGAGCCGAGTTCTATGCAGGCGTCTATCTTTCCCTCTTTTGCAAGATTCTGCCATCCATCGGCATCCGTCTTAATAAGCCTGCTGTCTGTTATTTCGTCAATTACGTTATTCATTTTCGGACCGCCGTGACCGTCAAAGAAGTATACTTTTTCCGCACCGTATTTAAGGCAAAAGTCGCCTGTCTTGTTTATACATTCGGTAAGATACAATTTTGCTTTTTGATATTTTTCGTTTTCTGTATCCGCAAAGTCAATGTCGGTAACACCGGGAACTCCTTCCAGGTCGGTTATAAGAAGTATATTCATTTTGTGCTCTCCGTTTTAAAGAGTAATTTTGAGGCTTACACTGTTATTTCCGCAAGCATAATATGCGTAGTAGCCACCATTGCGGTTGTAGTATTCTTTTCGTTCGGTGTTAATTTCCGAATCGGTGGAGTAGATGCAGTTATAACCGTAACAGGAGATTGTTATCTTATGTGATGATTCGGTAATGTCCGTTTTTGTCGCTCCGTCGGTGAAAAATACGGGGAAAAGAATTCTGCACTCGGTGTCGGACTTTACTGTAATTTCTATACCGTTGTCACATATTTTGCAGATTTCGGTGTAGAGATATTGTCCGTTTTGAGAGCATTCGAATTCGATATACGCATATTTATCTGTCAGATGTTTATTTGCAAGATTGTATGTGATGTTTCCGTCACAGCCGTATATAAAGCCGTCGTTTATTTTTACACCTGCGCAGATTGATAGATTGCCGGGGTTTTCATTTTCTGTTTTATAGTTCGGATGAGCTGTTATCGGCGTGGAAAGGCAAATTACGGAAGGTACTCCCCTTTTGTGGATTCTTCCGAGTCCCGTTGCATCATAGTGATAGTCTGCATTTGTGTCATATTCTGCGTAAAGATCGCCGTATCTTAGGAATACTTTGTGGAAATGCTCGCTTGTTTCGGCAACGAAATTTCTGTATTTTGCGGGCGGCTCGACAGCTTCTATCGTATCATCACACATTGCATATGCAAGATACAGCCATGAGCCTGTTGTAACCATGTACTTATCAAAATAGGCGTATCCTTCACAGCCGTAGCCGCTATCCGTGGGATAGTTATTCTTGATATGTGTTATCTTTTCGCGTTCAAGCCACGGAATAATGTAATCAACTGCTTTTTTGGCGGCATATTTGTACCAGCCTGCTTTTTCCATATCGCCTCTCTTTTTGAAGAAGTCGGCGTAAAACTCACATAGTGCGGCATAGAATGCCTCGTTATGAAGGAACTGATTGCTTCTGCCTCCGTAAGGTATCTCACCTGTTGAGGATTGCATAAAAAGAGTCAGATCCGCAGATCTCAGGAAGTTTTCTTCAAGCTCCGTGCGATATTTTCCGTTATATCCGAAATAAAGCTTTGCCGCCGCCTGAAGTCTTGTTACAAGATCGTAGACTATCGGCTCATTGGGATCACGGTACATACCGTTTTTGTCGTAAGAAAACATCTGCGATGCTGTCTGATTCTCGATAAACTCGCTTTCATCTCCGATGCCGGCATATTTTCTGAGCTGTTCGCTTACCGCCGCAAATTCCGCCCAGTTTCCGACAGGTGCGGCAGGAACGGGGGCTATCTCGCTATATGTTTTATATGGATTTATCTTTGCAAGGTCATTTCTCCATTTGTCGGTAAGATCTTTGTCAAACATTCCCGACTTTTCAGCCTCAAGAAGGCAAAGCACTATTTCCTTTACGGAAAAATCATTCCCGACATGCCGGCCGTTTTTAGCCTTTGCAAAAGGTATCTGCGAGCAGCACAGATCCATCATGCGGATGAAATCGTCTTTCAGCTCCGTCTTTCTGCCGTTACTGACAAGGATGCCGATATTTGCACAAAGCCTCGGGAAGCCATGTTCTTCTATCATGTTTTCCTCGACGCTTTTTGTGTAGCTTCTTATATGCTCTAAAGTGTAAGCATCAAGGACTTTTTCCATAAGACCGAGATATGTTTTCATTTAAGACTCCTTTCAATGTAATCTTACTTCATGGTCAATAGCGTTTGTTTTTGTATGCATAAATCGCGCCTGCAACATACAATATCAAAATGAATAGCGAAAGCCACATGATTCCGTTATAGTTCGAATAAATCTCAATACAATTATCGGGTGTTCCGTAAAAAGCGAAGTTATACACCATCTCTTGCGGGATGATCTGCTTTAAACCAAGAATAAACCCTGTTCGCGGAAGGTAGACAATTTCAACGTCTATCTGATTATTTACGCAAGAATATTTTGCGGGGATCTTCCCTATTCCCCAATACGAATTATTATCATTGTCTGTCAGCTTTAGAAGAATTCCGTCATATTTGATACCTGCCTTGTCAGTCATATCATCTGTTATAACGATACGGGTATTAACCGTCTCCGCACCGTTTAATGCATCAATTATGAGTACGGAGCATGATACTGTTATAATCAAGGTCAAAACAGACATTGACACTGTAAGCACATTTATCTTTCGCATCATATATATTACAAAAGCAAACATCGCCAAAGTTATGATCGGTAAGATAAAAACAAAAAATGATAATGTAAACATAGATTCACCATTCTTTTCTATAATAAGAAGCGGATAAGCTTTTCATTTCTGCTCTGTCGGCGATATTCTCCCTTTCCTTCGCACCTCACGCACTCTGTAAAAAGTCGCAAGCGAGGAAAAACCGCAATCGAATACAAGCTCGGTTATATTCTCGCTTTTGGAATCCGCAAACAATTTTTCAAATCTGTCAAGCCTTACAAGATTAATGTAGTTATTGACAGACATACCTATATGCTGATTGAACAGTCTTGAAAAGTATGTCTTGTTATATCCGAAAGTTGCGGAAAGGCTTTCAAGGGTGATCCTGTCTCTGAAATGATTGTCTATATATTCAAGAATATCCGCAATAATAAGAACATTCTTGTTTTTGGGCTTTACCGCTATGCTGTTGTAATGATGTGACAAGGATCCGAAAATTATATTTGCGTACCCTTTGGACAGTATACGGGACATATCGGTGCATTCGTTTGCCAGCTTTTCAAAAAAAGGCAGAAGTGTTCTGTTAAATTCCGTGTCCGGAAGAAGCATGGGAAGGGTTGTATCTGAAAACAGAACCGCAACATCCCTTGAAAGATTCTCCGGAACAGCTATAACGTACTTTTCATGCTTTATGTCCTCAAAAGACTTGTGGCGGTAATAGCAATGTGCAAAAACGATTTGATCCTTTTCAGCAATAAAGGTTTCATCCTCGATAAGATATCTCGCTCTGCCGTCGGTTATATACGCAAGTTCAAAGGCTCTGTGAAAGTGAAAACGTCCGCCGAATTCCTTTTGTTTTTCCGCAAAAATGTCACTGCTTTTGTCTTTATTTGATTCGTAAAATATGTCTTTCATATGCACTCCGCAAAAAAGTAAAAGTATGAGAACAATTTGTATTGTTTTGTGTTGATAAAGTAAAGATTTAATGGTATTGTATCATATAAAGGATTGTTTGTCAACACAGATCATTAAAAAGTGCGACAAAGTTAACAATAAAGAAAGGATTACCGCACAGGTAAAAGGACTATCATCATGAAATTCATGCTCGGCGCAAACTACTGGGGCGCAGATTGGGGAACGGAGATGTGGCTACACTATGACGGTGAAAGAATCAGACAGGAAATGAAGCAGCTCTATGAATACGGAGTAAGATATCTCCGTGTATTCCCAAACTGGAGAGATTTTCAGCCGGTTGAAAAGGCATACAGCTGGAGAGCCGAAGGCGGTGAATACATTCATGCCGTAACAAAGAAGCCTTTGCCCGTAAATTCCGACGGTGTAGACACGGACAGGATCGCAGATTTCAGAGATTTTTGTCATGCCGCTGAGGAAAACGGAATAAAGCTTGTTGTTTCTGTTATGACAGGCTGGATGAGCGGAAGGCTGTTTATTCCTCCGTGTCTCAACAATAAAAATGTCATAACCGACTATGAAGCTCTTTCCTGGTCAAAGCGTTATGTACACAGATTTGTAAGAGAGCTTAAAAACGAAAAGGCTATCGTTATGTGGTGTCTCGGCAATGAGTGCAACTGTATGGGTGAAGCCGTAACAAACTTTGAAGCATATAACTGGACATCCGCCATTGCCGATGCTATCCGCTCCGAGGACAACACAAGACCCATTGCCAGCGGTATGCACGCTCTGAAATCAAATTCCGGCAATAATAAGGAAGGCTGGCTTATGGAACATCAGGGTGAGATCTGCGACATACTAACGACACATCCCTATCCTTCACCTACGGTGGAAAATGACAAAGAGCCTTACAACAGGCTCCGTGCCACATTCCTTCCGATTGCACAAACGCTCTATTATCAGGGTGTCGGCGGAAAACCGGCATATATCCAGGAAAGCGGTACATTTGCTCAGGCAATAGGAAGTGGAGAAATGTCTGCACAGTTCATGAATATTCAGATACTTTCCTCTCTTGTAAATGGGCTGCTCGGTTATCAGTGGTGGTGTGCATGGGATCAGATGCATCTTGACTTCAGTCCTTATACGTGGTCACTTATGGAAAGACAGCTGGGACTTTTCGACAAGGACAGAAAACCCAAGCCTGTAGCACTTACAATGCAGAAACTTTCAAAGGCGATAGAATCAATGCCGGATCCGTTTCCGAAGCGTAAAGCTGACGGTGTATGTCTTCTCTCCCTTGAGCAGGAAAGGCAAAGAATGGCAATGTCCTCACTAATTCTCGGAAAGCAAGCGGGGCTTGATCTTGATGTCAACTATGATCTCACGGGTAAGCTTGATGATTATCAGCTTTATATTATGCCTTCCGTCACAAAATGGGCGGTTATGTACAAGGCTACATGGGATAAGCTCCTTGAGAACGTCAGAAACGGTGCAACGCTTCTTGTGACTTACAACGGCGGTCATCTTGTTGATCTCATAGACATATTCGGTTTTGAGTCCCACGGACTTATGACAAATACGAGCCATACGGTTGAAATAAACGGCGAAGTTATTCACTACGGTGACAAGGAAATAATAATCGAGCCTAAAGGATGTGAAGTTATCCTCAGAAACGAGGAAAGCAATCCCGTTCTTACAAAGAACAAGTACGGCAATGGTACTGTTTATTTTGCAAACTTTGATGTTGAAGGTACTGTATTCGCTCAGACTGACGGATTTAATAAAGATCCTTACTACCTTATCTACAGAGAGGTTGCGAAGGATATTATAAATGCAAAGCCTATTGTCTGCGAGGACAGGAATCTTGGTATAACTATAAATCCCGAAAATGAAAACAGTATTCTTGCTTCTGTACTTAACTATTCCGACCACGAAATAAAGCCCGAAATTAAGGTAGCTGACGGTTATGAAGTTTCCGA
>SVQR01000004.1 GCA_015065225.1 Oscillospiraceae bacterium
TGTTCTCCACTGTTCCGTCTGTAGACCAACCAAGGAAGTGATAGGAAGCGTTGTCCGGATATGCAAAGATATCGTTTGTTCCCTTTGTTTCACGACCAACGTCGGACCAGATCGGGAATACATCTGCTGTTGCACCGATGTCAACAGTCTTTGTTACCCATGCGTCTGCTGCTTCCGCGTCTGCGTAGAACTTAAGTGTAGCTGTTGTGGGAGCATTCTTTTCCCATGTAGCCGTAAGAGTTACATCATTTGCGGGCATTGTTGCGGGAACTGTGGGATCCCAAGCCTTGAATGTGTAGCCGTCCTTTTCGGGAGTTGCGGGAGCAGTAAGTGCTGCTTCATAATAATATGTACCGGCTTCAACCGCCTCTGCCTCAGCATCAGCCTTTGTATAGAGCTTGTACTGATTTCTGTCGTAGTAAACAGAGAGAGTAAGGAGACCGTCAGCTGTTACCGTACCGGAAAGAGTGCTTCCTGTCGAAATTGTGAAGCCTGTCTTTGCTTCGGGCTCAATTGTTGCTGTTGTACCAACCTCAGCAGTCTTTGTCTCTGTAACAGCTTCGCCGTATGCACCGTCTGTACCCATTGTGTAGGTTTTGATGGTGTAGTCTGCTGTCTTGGGAGCTTCAACGTACTTGGAGAATGTGATCTCGTTAACAACGCCCTTTGTGAGCTTGTCGGGAGCAATTTCACCATTAAGGTCTGCGAGCTTGTATGTATTGGTTACGTCGCCTGCCTTGATGGTTACCTGATCGTATGTTGTATCTACGTTTGCGTATGTGAACTTGTTAAGTGTAGCTGTTGTGTAATCTTCGGATACTGTTGTGTCAGCCGCAACATCACCGCCTGTTACGTCAAGAACGTAAGCTTCGGCGTCTGTGTATTCAACCGCATCAACACCGTCGTTGAAGATAACAACTATCTGTGAGTTTTCGTTTTCGTCGTCAACAGGCTTTGTGATAGCACCGAGAGTACCGCCGTTGACTGTAACAACCATAAGCTGTTCTCTCTTTGTGGCTGTACCCTTTGAGGAGGAAGCCTTTGCGGTAGTCTTGATAGTACCTACATTACCGCCGTTGATGTTGATCTCACGAAGACCGGAGTAATTACCGATAGAGTTGCCGCCAACCTCGGATACAACATTGGTAATCTTTGCGTTATCATTAACATTAAGGATTATTGTACCGTATGTGTTGATTGTGTTGCTGTAACCCTGACCGCCGAGACGAACATCGGTAATCTCTGTGTTATTGTTAACATTAACAGTAACCTCACCCTTGAACGTAGCATCACCGCTGTAGATAGCGGGCTGAACGGAAGCGATCTTGCTGCCGTTAATGGTAATTGTGTTTACAAGGGGAGTCGGGATAGAACCGGAGGAGTTACCCTTTAAGTTATAATAGAAGTTTGTAAGCTTTGTGGAAGTACCGCTACCGAGTACAAAGTTTGTGGGAGCAGCATCGTAGCCGCCGAACTTCATACCTTCGCCGATTGTAATGTTGTGACCTTCCGCCATGAGCTTTCCGTCATAGGTTGTCTGCTGATGGAATGTAAAGTTATCCATCTCAACCTCACCGATGAGGTATACGGGCATAAGTCTTGCATCAAGGAAATCGGCAACATCGTCTTCTGTATAACCGAGATACTTGATCTTTCTGCCTGCCGCACCGATGGAGATGGAGGGTCTTGTTGTTGTAGCATCATCAGCTGTAATTGTAACAGTACCTACGAGGTATACTGTTTCAACAGCGGAATTATCAGCATCAAGAAGAGCTCTTACAGCCTTCATTGTCTTGAGAGGAGCTTCTGCTGTGTCACCCTTGTTAGCATCGTTACCGTTGTCGGAAACGTATACTGTTGTGATGGGTGCGGAATCTGCCTCAAAGAATTCAACTGTGTTTACGCCTGCCGCAAATTCGGAGAAAGGAATGATGCCATTTTCGAAATCTGCGAGATCAAATTCCTTTGTGCCGATCTTAACAGCGTTGTAGTAGTTAAATTCAAGATCGTATGTAAAGCCGTTAATAGTTGCTGTATAGTCTTCCGCAACTGTTACGTCAGCGTGAACATCAGCACCGGATACGTTGAGAACGATCGCACCGGGATCAACAACTGTAAATTCGGAACCGCTTGTCTCGAATACCGTAGCGTCTTCTACCTGTCCGTCAACAAAAGAACCGTTGTTGTAAATAACAACTCTTCTTGCGTCACCGTCAACAAGGTTTCTTGCGATCTTGCCTGTTACGGCACCGGGAGCATTGATCTCAATAACAGTAACATCCGCATTTACGTCTGTATCTCTGCTGCTTGTTGTCTTAATATTTTCAACCGTACCGCCATTAATGTTGATAAGGATCGCACCGTTATGCTTGTTAATGGGAGCAACAGTACCGCCGCCTGTTGATGTGAAGTCGATGGTAGTAATCTTTGCACTGTCATCAACATTAAGAGTATATGTACCGTTGAATATCTGGTTTGAACCACCATTACCGTGACCGCCGAATACTCTGTCTACTACGGCTGTACCGCCAATATTGTGAATAGCATTACCGGTATATGACTTGTCAGTAAAGGTAGTTGTTGCTATTCTCTGCCATGTACCGCTGTTCACATTAAGAACAGAGCCATCGGCATCGGTGATATTGGAGCCGTAGTAACCCTGAGAGATAAAGTTGCTGTTGCCACTTGTTATAACATTGTCACCGATGGTAACGTTGTTACCGAGAAGCTGATAACCGCCGTCGTTGCTTGTTCTGGAAAGGATGATATTGTCAATAACAACATCGCCTGCAAACTTAACGTGCTTGCTTCCTATAGCAATGGAATCTATTGTTCCGTTGTAGCCGTAAACATTAATTGTCTTGCCGGCAACACCCAAAGTAATGGTATCCGGAAGAGTGAATGCACCTACAACATAGAGGGTGTCTATGCCTTCACCTGCAAGAAGTGCATTTGCCTTTGCAAATGAACCAACCGCAGCCTTGGAATGACGTCCGCTGTTTGCATCGCTGCCGTTTGCGGAGATGTAAACTGCCTTTTCATCCTCAATCTCGCCGGAGAAGATAGCATAATATGTGGTATCAGCGTCCGGAACTTTTGAAAGAGCTGTAACAGCATCGCCCCTTGTTGCATCCGCATCTGCAGACCAACCCATGAAGAAGCCGTCTTCGACCTCGGGATCGGCTGTAGGAACTTCTGTTGTTACTGCGCCGTCAACAGAGAAGCTTGCAGCACCCTTGGGCGCAGTAACCGTACCGAAGTCATAGTTCAAAGCACTGTACTCGTCATTGAAGTAACCGAATACAGCAACATCGAGATACTTGTCGCCTGTGAAATCGGCAACCTGGGATGCGCCGAGGAGCTTGATGTGATTCTGATTGAAAGACTCAAGCTTATCATTTTCAATCTTAATTACAACACGTTCCCAATTTCCGTCAGCCTTGGTAGCTGATGCTGCAGAGAAAGTACCTCCGCTGTTACTGGTGCTGCCTGTAAGTTTCGCACCGTAAACATTCAGATTGGGAGTAGCCGAATAGTTTGTACGAATATCGGCCGCAAAATAGATTAAGCCGTTTGTAACCGGAACAGTACCAAGACCATAAGCGTCATAGTGCTTGTTGCCGCCCGGAATATCTGTATGATGATAGAATATTACATCCTCTACAGCATCATACATTCTTGTTTTTGTCAGACCACCCATAACACGGAAAGAACCATGTTGAGCCTTTGCGGTATAATACGCAACGGGCCCTGTGACAGTCTGCGTTTCTTGTGCATTTGCAGTAAAGCTGAAGCAAGATACAACCATCAATGCTGTCAGCAATGCCGCAAACAATCGCTTGATTTTCATAAGCAATTCTCCTTTGAAAAAATTTTTTTGGGGTTTTCGCTCTTAGGGATACTCATCCCATTGTGGATAGTATAATACATTTTATAAATTTTGTCAAGAGAATTCTTACAAATTAAATCAAAAATTCTCCGATTGATTAATAAAAAATATATAAAAATATACTGTATATCGCAAATACATCGGAATATATTTCTCCAACCCGGAAACCCAATGCATAAAAAGTCAAAAACAGCACATCCTTATCACATAGAAACAAATTAAGAAAGGAAACAAAATAATGTTCAAACATGAGAAACAACTATTCCACCCCGTAGGCATCGAAAAACCCAATCCCCAATACGCAGTACTCCTCCAGGAACAGCTCGGCGGCGGCAACGGCGAACTGAAAGCCGCAATGCAGTATATGGCACAGAGCTTCCGTATAAAAGATCCCGATATCAAAGACCTTTTCCTGGATATCGCCGCAGAAGAACTCGGACACCTCGAAATGATATCTCAGACAATAAACCTCCTCAACGGTCACGATGTCGATGCATCCTCAGTCCCCTACGGCGAGATACAATCCCATGTCCAGACAGGTCTCTCCCCCACACTCACAAACTCCTCCGGCTATTCCTGGACAAGCGACTACGTCACGGTAACAGGCGACCTCTGTGCAGACCTTCTCAGTAACATCGCCTCCGAGCAAAGAGCTAAAGTCGTCTACGAATACCTCTATCGCCAGATAGAAGACAAGCGTGTCCGCGAAACCATAGACTTCCTTCTCAACCGAGAAGAAGCCCATAACCAGATGTTCCGCGATGCCTTCAATAAAGTCCAGAAAAGCGGCTCAAACCAAGACTTCGGCACAACCAAAGCCGCAAAGATGTACTTCTCCATGTCAGAGCCCGGCACCAACGCCTTCGCCACAGGCGAAACAAAAGCTCCCTCCTTCACCTGAATAAGCATAACAAAAGCCCCAACGGACATATGTCTGTCGGGGCATCCTGTTTTATTGGTTTTTTACAGCAAGATCATCTCTTACCGCAGTATTCTTACTGATATGTCTCAATAAGAGTTGCAATCTTTTCTTCCCATGTATCCTGGTTGGAAGCAATGTAGGAAGCAAGAGTGTTTCCGCTCTTTGCGGTAACGATGTTGGAACCGTTGAAGCCGATAACCTGGTCAAGGAATCTTGCGGAATTTCTGATGATCGGGATCATTTCCTCGGACTCGGCATCACGAGTGGACTTGATTGTAAGGATTATATCGAAATATGTCGGAAGAACGAGCTGATTTCCGTAGTAAGCAAGTGTCTCAAGTACAGCACCTGTCTTGTCGAGATCCTGGTTTGTAACGGGGATGTATGTAAGACAAGAGATGTTCGCTGTTCTGGAGTAGTAATCCTCCTGATCCTCGTCGAGCTTCGGATAAGGAACGAAACCTACATCAATGTTCTCAAGGCTTCTTGTTCCGGGAACGGAGCTAATGAAAGAGTCGTTGAAGAGAAGTCTGCCTTCGTTGAACATCTTGTCATCAATACCGAACGTCTTGCCTTCAAAGAAAGCACCTTCATTGTCAAATACCTCGATCATCTTGTCAACAACCGTATATGTAAGCTCGTTGTCAATGTTAAGTACGGGAAGATTTTCTTCATCCTTTATAAGGCATTCGCCGCCGTAGCCGGCAAACAGAGCCTGAAGCTGTTCATACTGCCAGCCGCCGAAGCCGTATCTGTCGTTGTCATAATCCAGCTTACCGTCACCGTTGAGGTCCTTTGTAGCCTTCTTAATGTATTCTACAAACATATCATGTGTCCATGTGCCGTCAAATACAGCCTGATAAGGATATTCAAGCTCAAGCTCGTCACACATAGTCTTGTTGAATATAAGACATTCCGTGTTGGAGAAGGAAGCAAGATTGTAGTCACCTGTCATGCAGTATATCTTATTACCGAAGCAGATGTCTCTCTGAACATTTGCATACCACCAGGGGTTTTCGAGCTTAACGTGAGGGATCTCGTTCCAGTCAATAAACATACCCTCTTCAATAAGAGTAGGCATACCGGAATGCTGTACATTGATATAAGCATCATATGTATCATCACCGGACTGGATAAGAGTTCTTACCTGAGCAGTTTCCTGACCCTGGCTCGCACCGTCTGTAGGTCTTGTAGAGCCTACAAAGTTAAGCTCAACACCTGTGTGCTGTTCGGTAAGAGCGTTTCTCTGATAAATGGAGTCGTTAAGATCGTCGCCCGTCTCTTCTTCGCGGATGTAGTTGTTGTTTACGGAAGAATGTGCAATGTAAACGCTGAAAGTCTTACCCTCTGCGATTCCCGCAGGAACCTCAAGTACCGGACCTTCGTTTTCGGGGATGTCAACATTGACCTCTCCGCCCTTTTTCTCTTCTTCCTTCTTACAGGACACAAGACCTGAAGCAAGCATAAGTCCCGAAAGCAGAAGTGCAAGAATTCTTACAGACTTTTTCATGATAAAATACCATTCCTTTCAAAATATAATCTGTCATTACTATTCTAATCATTTATCCGAACATTTGCAACCCCAAAATAGCAATAATTCATTTCCAAACAGTAAATTTTATACACATTTCACCGTAATTGTACGGCAAAACTCATTTTTATTCAAAACAGCTTATCCACGAAAGTATATTTCAGCACACCCCTGCCGTCAAAGGATATCTCCCCCCAAAAAAACGTCAATCTCCCACCAAATAAATAATGGACTTTTTTAAACATAAAAATAGATATTTTTAATACATATATCACCCAAGAAACAGCATCATAAAGAGCGACTGAATCCGCTGAATATCCGACTTTTTCCGACCTTTTTCCCAACAAAAACAACCAATATTTCATCAAATGATTTTTATAGATAAATTTTTTAAAAAAGTGCATATTTTTTGCGTTTTCCTCTTGACAAATTCCGTATAAAGGTGTATAATACAGAAAAAGCCGAAAGGAGCAAGTATATGAACAAACTGCGCCTTCCCGAAACATACAAAACAACCTCAAAAGATACATATCTCACCGTCACCGATTGCGGAATATCCGGCGGTGAAATGGCATCGCCGAAAGCACCTGCAAGAATAATAGAAAGAAGATCACCAAGTCCCGAATACAGCATAGTCTTTGCGGAAAAAGGCAGCATCTCCGCCATCATCGGTGAAACCGAGATCTCCGTTCCCAACGGAAGCATAATCCTCTTTTTCCCCGGCACACCGCGCATAATCATCACCGATTCCTCCGACAGTCTCTACCGCTATATAGACTTCAAAGGCTACGCCATCCCCGAGATACTTGAACGCTGCGGCATCTCGGACAGCGGTATATATGCAATATCCGACTCAAGGATAGCTACAGACGCCCTGTCAAGAATGATGTTTGCCAAGAACAGAAACGGCTCACAGGTGCGGATCAACGCCCTGTTCCTCACTCTCCTCTCGGAAGTAACCGCATCCGAACAGAAAAAAGAGACTGCAACGATCCACTTCCTGTCCGGTCTTGAAAGAATAAGAACAGCCGTAACCCTCATGGATGCCGAATATAAAAACGCCCGCCGCATCTCCGAGTACGCGGGAATGTGCAGCATGAGCAACGCAAGATTCACCACCGTATTCGAAAAAGCAACGGGCAAGACACCAAAAAAATATATAGAAGACAAGAAAATAGACAAAGCCTGTGAGCTCCTCATGCATACCGCCATGACAATATCCGGCGCCGCAAAAAGTTCCGGATTTGAAGATTCCCTCTATTTCAGCCGCGTATTCAAAAAACGCCTCGGCATGACCCCATCCGAATTCCGCAACCTCCCCACCGAAGACATCGGAACATAAGCATCACATCACAAATGCACAACGGATACACAACAACATCACCATCAAAGCACCATAAGTAAACCAAATCTTCATACCAAAACAAGGGAACATCCTCCGGAACAAAATGTAGGGATGACATAAAGATTTCCGCCGGATCACAAATAATCGCTTTTCATCCTTCACCCAAGCCGACACCGTCACTGCAGACTCGCAGCTGGCGGTGTTTTGGCGTTTGCCCACTTCGTAGGAATGCGGAATTATCGAAACGCACTTCACCCTCCGACCTTGGTCTTATTTGCAAGCATCATCTTCCCGCAACAAAAAGCAGGATGGGGTCATACCGACCTCATCCTGTAATTATTTCATATAAACCTGAACCTTCAGCAAGATCACAATATCATCATAAACCGTCACATCATTCCGAGGATATACTATATCCGCGTCTTTAGAGAAATCACATGATCAATGAAGGTTGCAAAGTAACAACAATTCCGAATTCAATAAAATGGGTGGTGTCTTCACCAAATCATTCCGCATTCATTACTCATTCTCAATCCTGATAATAAGATCCCTGAAATAAGCCGCCCTCTCAAACTCAAGCCGCCTCGAGCACTCCAGCATCTCGTTTTTGAGCCTTGCGATCTCCACTTCCTTCTCCTTTTTGGAAAGCTTCTTCTTCGCACCGCCCTTTCCCTTGCCTTTGCCGCCATCCTTTGCGGCAATTTCGATTATATCATAAACATCCTTCTTGATAGTCTTCGGCACAATACCGTTCTCATCATTGAACTTCTTCTGCTTCGCACGTCTTCTCTCTGTCTCGTTTATCGCCTTGCGCATGGATTCCGTAATGCTGTCCGCATACATAATGACCTTGCCCTCGGCGTTTCTCGCAGCTCTGCCGATAGTCTGTATAAGAGACGTCTCACTTCGCAGGAAGCCTTCCTTGTCCGCATCCAGCACCGCCACAAGCGATACTTCGGGCAGATCAAGTCCCTCTCTTAAAAGATTGATACCTATAAGCACATCAAAAACGCCAAGCCTCAGATCTCTTATCAGTTCCATTCTCTCAATGGTATCAACACCGAAATGCATATACCTGCACTTAATGTCCATCCCCTCAAGATATTCCGTAAGATTCTCCGCCATCACCTTTGTAAGAGTAGTCACAAGAACTCTCTCCTTCTTTTCCACCCTCGCATTGATCTCACCGATAAGATCATCTATCTGCCCCTCAATGGGACGCACCTCAACAACCGGATCAAGAAGTCCCGTAGGCCTGATTATCTGCTCGGCAACCCTCGAAGCTCTCTCCCTCTCATATGCCGCAGGCGTAGCACTTACATATATAATCTGATTTATCTTTTTTTCATACTCATCAAACCGCAAAGGTCTGTTGTCAAAAGCCGAAGGAAGCCTGAAGCCGTAATCCACAAGATTCGTCTTTCTCGCCCTGTCACCGCCATGCATCGCCCGCACCTGAGGAAGAGTAACATGCGACTCATCCACAAACATCAGAAAATCATCGGGGAAATAATCCAGAAGAGTATACGGCGTACTTCCGGGCTCACGACCGGACAAAACTCTCGAATAGTTCTCGATACCGGAGCAGTAACCTATCTCCTGAAGCATCTCAAGATCGTACTTGGTACGCTCCTCTATCCTCTGAGCCTCGATATACTTGTTGTTTGCCTTGAAATACTCAACCCGATCTTCCATCTCGCAGTATATCTCGCGAAGAGCCTTTTCCCTTGTCTCGTCACTGGTAACATAATGGCTCGCAGGATATATCCCCGCATAAGTCAGATGCTGTATGACCGCCCCCGTCGTCGGATTCACCTCCGAAACGACATCTATCTCATCCCCGAAGAACTCTATCCTCAGTGCATTGGTATTTGAATTTGAGGGAAATACATCCACCGTATCGCCTCTGACTCTGAACTTGTTTCTTTCAAATCCGATATCATTTCTCTCATATTGATTCTTGACAAGCTTTTCAAGAAACTCCTCTCTCGTCATATTCATCCCCGGACGAACGGAAATTACCATAGAGCCGTATTCCCTCGGATCACCGAGCGTGTATATACAGGAAACGCTGGCAACGATTATAACATCACGCCTCTCAAAAAGCGCACTTGTCGCCGAATGTCTCAGCTTATCTATCTCATCATTTATCGAGCTGTCCTTCTCAATATAAGTGTCCTTACCGGGAATGTACGCCTCAGGCTGATAATAATCATAATAGGATACAAAATACTCCACCGCATTTTCCGGAAAGAACTCACGGAACTCCGTACAAAGCTGTGCCGCAAGAGTCTTGTTGTGAGCAAGTACAAGAGTCGGCTTGTTGACTCTCGCAATAATATTAGCCATAGTAAAGGTCTTGCCGGAGCCGGTAACGCCAAGAAGCAACTGTTCCTTCTCACCGTTCTCAATCCCCTTCACAAGCTCATCAATCGCTTCAGGCTGATCGCCCATGGGTTTGTAGTCCGATACTAATTTGAATCTATCCATTTTAACTCCGAAATCATCATAAGATTTATATTTACAGTATGCACTCAAAACAAATATCCGATTTTGATATCTGCCCAAATATCAACGAGTTTTTCTCCGTCTATCACAGCATTCTCCAAAAGATCTTCAAGCGACAAAAAAGCCTGCTCTCCTTTGTTGCACCACAGAGAAACGTAGGACTGTGAGCCGGACCTCGAAATAAAACCATCGGTATCTTTATATTTAAATTCAAGTTCCCTGCCTCTGTTTATCATGTAAATCAAAGCAGCAACGGACTTGCCGGTGCATAATTCATTCACAATAATATCGTAATAATCCACAACAAATCCCCTTTCTAAATCAATCACAGTTTTCCGAATTTATTATACCACACATATATAAAATATTCAAGTGCCCGACCAAAAAATCGGGCACTCACACAAGAAGTATTCAAAATTCCGACTTCGTAACCTCCGAAAGCACACCGCTATCAAGATCGAAAACAAATCTGTAACCGTTCCAATACGCAACAAAGTTTCCTCCCTCAATACCCGGCTGAGGAACAGCACCGGTCTGCGGATGAAGATATTCTATATCATACTTTTCAATTATCTCCGAAATATCAACAACCTTTTCAGCCTCTCCCCGTTTTCCGAATCTGAGCTTATTGCTTCCCATCGGACTGCCCTTAAGAGAATGCGTCAGATATCCGACATAATGATCACCGCTCACAGCATAATACTCACGGCTGTATCCCACCACTGTCGGCAGAGTGTCAATATCATACTCCGGCTTGAAGGTGTTCCTGCTGTCAAGAACAAGTCCGTTCTTCATATCGAATGAATATTCCCATCCGAGATGATCATGCGCTATCTGCCATGTAAGCGGCAAGTAATAAACATCCCCGACCATCATCGGCGAATACTCCATACCGAAGTTGTGCCACCTTGTGGCGAAACCGTTAATATACAGCGCTCCATCAAAAGACTCAAGTATATCAAGAGAAAAGCTGTCTCCGTCCTTTATATATCCGAAATCAGCCACCTTGCCTCGTTCATGCTTGTTACCGACAACAACACATTCATAAAAATCGGCTCTTGCATCATAATGCCTGAACTTTATCCCCATAAAATCGGCAATATTTTCCGTCAAGGGCATAAAAACAATATTGTTATATTGCAGGAACGGATACTTCGCCACCTCATTACGATATTTCACACCGTTCAAAGTAACATCAAAAGACGGCACGGAAACAATCCTCTGCGGAATATTTGTCCTCGACAATTCAAGTCCCTTTTCCGAAGAAAACTTCATGGAAAGACCGAGACCGGTACAAGCAGCATCATAAGTCATGGGCAGATATTCCTTGCCGCGAAACGAAAGTATCGGGTATTCCTTTGGGAAGACCTCACGCACATTTCCGAATCTGTTGACGATTATCCCGGAATACTCCACAACCTGCGCCGTCATATCTTCGCCGAAAGCACCGCCATTTTTCTCAAAATCTACCACATCCGGAATATTTTTCTCAAACCGTAGATCCCTTACAAACAGCTTCTTATACTTTTCATTGGATCTCCCCTCACCGCATACAAATCCGAGAGCCGACATATAGTTATACTGTCCCCCGGTATGCTTGTCCTCAACGGGAATATAGGTAACATCCTTATATACGATCAACGGATAACTCGCATCATCCGCATCGACCTTCACCCCGTTAAAGCTTATATCAAACTTCGGCATCTCCACTTCCACATTCTCCGCCGCTTTCACGGAAAACATAAAAGCAGTCAAAAAGCCGAAGCAAATCAATGCATTAATTAAAAATCTATTTCTCATATCTCACCTCAAAAATCATCTGTCAACCGGAACAATATTTATCGCCCCGTCACCCCAAACATCTATGGTTATTTTAACATCAACAGCGGGCCCGACATTCCCGTACACCGCAGTTCCCCGAAGTGTCAGAATACCGTCCGAATATACGGGCGTCTTCAAATAATTAAAGGATGCACTCACTTCCCCGCCCGAAAGAAGAAACACACCGCTTTTACCGCGCACTCTGTCGTAAACCTCAATCATCTTTCTGCCGGCATCATGATAAATGTAATAGTCGTGACCACAGATATACATCGGTACAAGTCCCCGCGTAATATTTCCTCTTATCCAAGTCTTTACATCCTCCACCCAAAGCTCGGGTCTGAAAGCCTCCCGTGAATCTATCACAAGTCCGTTATCATGATCAAAGCTGTATTCCCATCCAAGCTTTTCATAAGCGATGTCCCAGGTCAGCGGTAAATAATAGGTATCATTATAATACAGCACAGGATATTCCTCACTGCCGTTATGCTCATAGTCCTGCACCACGGTATAATACAAAACAAGATATCCGTCCTTATTTGTATATGCTCCTTTTGTCTTTGGCGTATCACGATACACACGAGCCTTCATGGAGTGTACATCTGCATTATTACAAGAGTCCGGCAGACTTTCGCAAGTGATATCCGAATTTCCCACAAAAACAAAATTAATATCCTGATAACTCCTCGACATGACATATTCCCGATGCATCTGAAGTCCCATATAACCGCACATCGCATCGGTCATGGGAAGATAAGTAATATCCTTATAGACGATACAAGGGTACTCCGCATTATCGCTGTCATACTTCCGACCGTTAAAGACCACATCAAAGGTCGGCAAAGCAATATCTACCTCTTCACCGAACTCAAAATCATCAATACGCTCCGTCTCTGTCGCCAAAACAGTCCCCTGCAACAACACCATTCCGAAAATGCACGCAAATAACATATTAAAAAATCTTTTCAACATTATCATCTCCCCCAAATGTACCCTCTCTAATCTACAGAACGTACAACAAAAGAAAATCTCACGCACAAATGGATTATTCATAAAGAATTATACTACACTTCATGCAAATAATCAACCAAAACAACAAAAAAGCTCCGGAATTTCCGAAGCTTAATAAAACCTGTTTCAATAACAACGAAGATCTGCAAAGCAAATCAACCTTCCCTAACCCCTAAATCCTAAATCCTATATCCTAAATCCTATATCCTAACCCCTCACTCAACCTCAAACTCCTTAAACTTCCCCTCGATCTCCGGATCAACAAGCGCAACCACTTCCGTACCCTTATCGGTATACTCAACGGAAATAACACTCGCACGCCTGTAAAGAGTGTTGACACCGCTCTGATCGCTGAACGGAAAAAGATACTTCACCTCATGAGTCAGCGAATTGACAGTCTCCTCAAGCATCTCAAGCAGTTTTCCCACACCCGCACCGGTAAGTGCGGAAATGCAAACCGCTGACTTTTCCGAAAGTCTTTCTTCATCACCGCCATACGGCAGAAAATCAAGACCTTCACACTTGTTATAAACAAGTATCCTCGGCTTACCTCCCGCATCAAGCTCATTAATGATACGTTCGGTTACCTCAATCTTTTTCTCGGTATCAACATCCGAAGCATCCGCCACAATAAGCAATATATCCGCAAACCTCACCTCATCAAGCGTAGACTTGAACGCCTCAACAAGCCTGTGCGGAAGATTGTTGATAAACCCTACAGTATCCGTCAAAAGCACTTCTTTACCGCTGGGAAGCGATAACTTTCTGGTAGTGGGATCAAGCGTGGCAAACAGCTTGTTTTCCGCAAGTATGCCCGCATCCGTCAGATAATTCAGAAGCGTAGACTTTCCCGCATTGGTATATCCGACAATGGCAATATTACATATACCGCTGCCCGACCTCTTGGACCTCTTTACATTCCTTGCGGCCTCCATATCGGCGATCTGCGATTCCAGCGACTCAATACGCCTGTGTATATGACGCCTGTCCGTTTCGAGCTTTGTTTCACCGGGGCCTCTCGCACCGATAGCACCGCTTGTACCGCCCTGACGTGAAAGCTCAATACCCTTACCGGTAAGTCTCGGTGCAGTATACTTCAGCTGAGCTATCTCGACCTGCAGCTTACCTTCACCGGTGACAGCATGCTTTGCAAAAATATCAAGAATAAGCATAGTCCTGTCAATGACTCTGACATCCGCATTTTTCTTGTCATAAACAGAGATAACAGCCTCATTGTTCCTTATCTGTGAAGGCGAAAGCTCGGTATCAAACACCACAAGCGAAATATCATGATCGCTGCATAGCTTTGCCGCCTCCTCCACCTTACCGCTTCCGATATAAGTTGCGGCATCCGGAGAAGCCTTCAGCTGAGACATAACAAAAAAGTCAACATAATCGCACTCACCCTCAAGTGCAGTCTCACAAAGAAGTCTCAGCTCATCTATCCCACGCATAGCCTCATCCTCATCGGAGGAGTTGCGATAAAGAGTGACAAGCAACACCCCGACTCTCTTCTTTTCTTCTTCCGTCATAAACATATTTGTATTCATAAAACAGCTCCTTAATAAGGATTTAGGGAATAGGATTTAGGGGATAGGGAATGTTGGAAGCTTCGCTTCCTTCAATAATACTCGATTGTTATTATCAAAGAATAACGTTTGATCTGATTTTTTAATAAAAATGCAAATTGCGAAGCAATTGTCATTCCCTAAATCCTAAATCCTATCCCCTGAATCCTAATATCTCAACTACTATAACCCAAAATAATTAACACACAATGAACATTGACACATAACAACCAAAAAAAGCCCGTAAATTTAAACAAAAACACAAAAAAATTTATAAATACCCCTTTTCAAACGCAATATTATGTGTTATAATAAGGCGAAAAAATACATGGAGGTGTACACAAATGGCATACAAGATTTCCGACGAATGCATCGGTTGCGGCGCTTGCGCAGACGCTTGCCCCACAGAGTGCATCACAGAAGCAGACGGCAAGTACGTTATCAACGCTGATGAATGTGTTGACTGCGGCACATGTGCAGACACTTGTCCCGTAGAAGCTCCCCAGGCTGAATAATCCTCGGAGTAATACTTAACCGACAATAAAAAGAAGGAACGGCTCTCCTTTTGGGGAACCGTTCTTTTGTTATGTTAAACAGATTAAAAGCAATTAAATTTTTATCCTGTATATTTGGTATTACCAAAGGCATCCTTACCTATGAAAGTATCGTCATTCCAAATAGTTACATCTTCAAGATTGGTACAATTATAAAAAGCATATTCACCTATTGATTCAACATCACTTGATATACTTATTTCTTCGAGGCTGATACAACCTTTAAATGCGCTGTCTTCTATAATCTTCCCACCCCAAAAAGTAACATCTCTAAGAGCAGTACAATCTTCAAATGCAGATTTTCCAATAATCTCAGTATCGCTTGATATGCTTATTTCTTCAAGACTGATACAACCTTTAAATGCATTTTCGCCTATATTCTCTCCACCCCAAAAGATAACACTTTCAAGAGCAGTACATCCTTCAAATGCAGATTTTCCAATCGTTTCAGTACTACTTGGAATACTTATCTCTTCTAAACTCGTGCAATTCTTGAAACAATTATCGCCAAATGACTCTATATCACCCCAAATAATCACGGTTTCAAGATTTGTACAACCCTCAAATGCAGAAGCACCAATTATCTCACATTCTCCGGAAATACTTATTTCTTCAAGATTAACACAACCTTTGAAACAAGCATCATCAAAAATTTCAATATCTGCCCAAATTATCATTTCTTCGATAAAGGTACAATTCTCAAAAGCACTTTTTCCAATCTTAGTGACATCCATATTATCAATTTCCGATGAAATAACTACTGAAGAATCAGAACCGTTATACTTGGCAATCTCTACTGTACTATCAGCTAAAACATTATATGTAAAATCCCCTTGTGTCAATCCAATCTGCAAAGGTTGCGCGTCAATATCCTCGGTCAATTGTTCCTGTGTCGTGGGTTCTTCGCTCTTGTTTTCTTCCGCTTTCAAGGGTTCCTCTGTTTCCTGCTTTGCCGATCCCTCTGTTTCTTGATTTAACAATATCTCGGATTCTTTTTCGACAACATCATTGTTTCCCGATTTAATATTTAAAATGTCATCCACATCAAAATTACCATCATAAAACTCCCATATCACTTCGTAAAGATCATCGTAGATATCAGAGCGAGCGTCATAAAAATCATCATAAAAATCAGAACGAGCGTCATAAAAATCATCATAAAAATCAGACTTTATATCATACCATTCATCATATTCCATGGAATCTTCCGCATCGTCTATAATGCCTTCGTAATACGTGTCCTCTAAATCATCAAAAGCATCCTCATAGATAACATCCTCATAATCATCAAAAGCATCTTCATATATAGCATCCTCAAAATCATCCAATGCATCTTCTATTGCTTTATCATCATTATTGTCTATTGTTTTTGCCACTAATTTATAATATTCAACAGCCCTTTTTTGGGTTCTTTCATACAGCTTTTCCGATTCTGTCTGTACATATTCATACCAGTCCAAAACTATCTGACTGTTTTCCAAATAACCGTCAAATGTACCGCCAATCACAGTATGAACATTTTCAAGCTCTTTTGTTATTTTATCACTTGTAGTATTAAAATCTGCATTAATATCATTAATAATATCTTCTAAAGTCATGGGGTCACCAGATTCTATTTGATTATTGTCATTGAACAATACCGGATTTTCATCATTGGATGCTGTTTGTTTTTCATCATTTTTCTTTTCTCCGCATCCTGTTAAAGACAATAATAATGCTGATAAAGCTAAAAACAACAGTACTCTTTTCATTTTTTACACCACGCCTTTCCGCCTTTTTGACTTATAAAAATATAAATTCAAATCCCGATCCAATTTAATGTGCAATCTCTCACACAGGCGCCCCGCAGATCCACCGAAAGTTCCTCTACTGCTCCGCTCCTTCCCGAACAAAATTCCCAAAATAAAAATGCGCAGCCCCCAAAAAGCAGAAGCCACGCACGAAAAACATACAAGCTCCGGCTCTAAGGTTGCTACACACTTATACTTACCATACACATTTCTTCTCAATACGGGTACGACAGCCAAAGCGTACGCTTTTACCGAATTAGCGTACACCCTGCGACGAGTAATTATACCTATTCCATTGTAAGTTAAGTATGTAGCATACCCATTATAACACTACTTCCACCAAATGTCAACCGAAATCAAACCAAAATCCTCTTGCTTTTTTTGTACAAATGTGATATACTGTCAAAAAACACCCCCAAGGAGCAAAACAATGGACAACTACAAAAAAATAGCCACCCTCGAAGAACTCGAGACACTGAAGGAACTCATCCACTACGAAAACAGCGGCGAGCATAAGCCGGTGGATAAAAGAGAAAAGATCCTCGTTGACTTTACAAAGCCGGTCGGAAAGATAAAAAGAACATACCTCTCCGTCAAAGATACAAATACCGTAATTTCACTTCCTATATCCGACACAAATACCAACAACCTTGTACAAGACTTCAAAACCGTTATCGCTTCCGGAACCGCAAACGGCACAAACTGTTTTGAAATCACAGTATCCGAAGGAACGGAAACCATGTCATGCCGTAAATTCTTTGATATCTACGCTGAAATCACTCTCACATTAAAGAAAGATTTCCCGGATATAAAGCTCGGTGCAGGCGGCTTCGATAACTGCGTTTCCGACTACGTTCATGAATTCATGAATTACCTCTCCAACGATAAAAGAGTCACCCTCGACTTCTTCTCATGGCATAAATCATGTGCAAAAGCCGAGCAGCTCCAGAACTATACCTATGCCGCACGTACATTGCTTGATAAATACGGCTTTGAAAACACGGAGAATGTCATCACAAGCTGGAGCTATAACGGAAATCCCACAGGCATCCCGGCGTCTGAATTCGACCAAAAAAAAGCATCCTTCACCGCAGCCTGCCTCATATCCCTGCAGAAAACTCCCACAAATATCGCAGTATGCAGCGAAGATGCCCTTGACGAAAACAGCAAAGTACGCTCCGCTTTCAAAGCCTTCTCTACTCTCTCCGACCTCGGCATAGAAGTAACAAGCGACACCGCCGCAGACCACATATATGTAATCGGTGCAAAGGACGACGACAAAGGCGCATTCATGCTCGCAAACTTCAACCCCTACGAAAAGCTGGAACACGAGCTTGTATTCGACCTCAAGGGCGTCTACGGCAAGAAGTGCGAAATGTACCTCGTCGACAAAGAGCATGACCTCGACCTCATCTACGAAGGCGACATTCCCGAAACCTATAAGATGATGCCTGAGACAATACTCCTTGTAAAGCTCGTCTGATAAAAGAATACCGCAAAGGAAGGGAATTTCATTTTCCTTCCTTTTTTTCTTGACAATACACGCATACCATGCTATAATAAAAACATATTTCCGCACAAATCGCTCATACAGCAAAAAAAGTTTTCACAAGGAGCCAAAAATGAAACAAACAATAAACTTCAACGACAGCTGGCGTTTCCGCAGAGGCGCACTCCCCGACGTCAAGGTCCTTACAAAAGAACATACATACGGCGGAATAAAAACAGGCGAACTGCTTCCGCTTCTCAAGCTTGACGATGCTCCCCGATTCTTCAATGCCGTGACACTTCCTCATGACTATGTAATAGACGACACACCGAATAAGGAGAAAAATATCTCGGAAGGCTACCTCGAAGGAGATGAGGCATGGTATCTCAAACGTTTCAAGCTTCCCGAAGAATATACCGACAAACAACTCTTTCTCCACTTCGAAGGCATCGCCATAGAATCCGAGATATACCTCAACGGCACACTTCTTCGCCGCAACTTCAGCGCATATAACCCAATAACCGTGGATATAACGGACTTTGCACGTTTTGATAAAACAAACATCCTCGCCGTTCATGCAAAGCAAAGCAAACAGCCCGAAGGCTGGTGGTATCAGGGCGGCGGCATATATCGCGACATAAAGCTGATAGTCTCCGAAAAACTTTCATCGGATATATTCGGAATATATGTAAAGCCTCAGAAATGCACAAGCTCCGATAAATGGAACGTAACTATCGAAACAACTCTCCGCAACGACAGCCTTAATGCCAAAACAGCAAACGTAAAAAGCACGATCATAGACAAAAATAACGCAGAGATCACATCCGTAACATCAAGCTGTACCGTAGAGTTAAAGGATAAATATACCCTCAAGCAGTCCTGTACAGTCGAATCTCCGCTTCTCTGGGATGTTGATGCTCCCAATCTCTACACCCTCAGAACAGAAATATACGACGAAAGTGAAAAAGTCGAGGAAACATCTACCCGTTTCGGCTTCCGCACAATCCGCTTTGACGGCGAAAAAGGCTTCTTCCTCAATGATAAAAACATAAAGCTCAAAGGCTTCTGCGCCCACCAGGACTACGGCCTGACAGGCATATACCTCCCGAAACGCGTTGCAAAATACAGACTCGAACTTATGAAGCGTATGGGAGCAAACGCATACAGAAGCGCGCACAATCTTTCCGACGAGAACACCATGAACTTCTGCGACGAGATGGGCATCCTTGTATATGATGAAACAAGATACTTCTCCACATCTCCCGAAGCAATGTCATATGTAAAGGATATGCTCCTTCGCGACAGAAATCACCCCTCGGTAATCCTCTGGTCGATCGGCAACGAGGAACTGATACAGCATCTTGACTATGGCCGCAGAATAGCCGAAACAATGACGGCTTACATTAAAAAACTTGATGACCGTCCGGTAACCGTGGCATGCCACAACAGCGGCGGCGTTGAGAACAACATAATAACAAAGCCCGTTGACGTCGCAAGCATGAACTATTCTCTCCACCTGCACGAGCTTTTCCACAGTATCTACCCGGATAAAGCAATGATCCTTTCCGAAAGCTGTGCCCTGCAATCCTCAAGAGGCGTATTTTTCGGTGACGACGAAACAAGAAACCTCTTTGATGCAAGAGATCACGCAAAGCCCAATGCTTTCAACGGCTCAACGAGAACGGAAACATGGCGGCACGTCATGTCCTACGACTGGCTGTGCGGTATGTTCATCTGGGCAGGCATCGAACACAGAGGTGAGACATGGTATCCCAGGCTTTCATCACAGAGCGGACTTGTGGATCTGTACCTTCTTCCCAAGGAAGCATATTATCAGACTATGTCACAATACAGCGAGAAACCCATGATACACATCTGTCCCTCAAGCTGGAACTTCAAAGGCATGGAGGGCACAAGCATCGACGTTGAAGTCTATACCAATTGCGACAATGCCGAACTGTTCCTCAACGGAAAACCCTTAGGTAAGCTTCTTTACAGAAACTACGAGCCATTGCACTGGGATATTCCCTTTGAAGCCGGCGAGCTTTGTGCGGTAGCATACGATGAAAACGGAACAGAGCTCTGCCGCGATACCATAAAAACAACAGACGCTCCCGTATCCTTAAAGCTCATACGCGAAACAGGTGCGGCATCAAACGACGGTACTGACAGCATTGTCTACACCTGCGTCTGCCTTGACAAAAACGGTCTTGAAGTACCGGATGCAGACCCGGAAGTACTGTTCACGGTATCGGGAGGCATACTTCTCGGCACAGGCTCATCCGTCACCGACCACACCCCTCCGAGATGGAATATCAGAAAGATGTATGCGGGAAAGATAGCTCTCTGCGTACAGATTCCGAAGAATACCGAAAAAGTCACGGTCACAGCATCCTCCGGAACACTTCTCAAAGCAATAGACATAACAGAATTCAGATAAAAAAACATCTGCGCACGGCATCCCGTCAAGGGACAGCAACGGCGCAGATTTTTTTGCCAAAAAGCAAAAACACGGAAACAGAAGCTCCCGTGTCTCATATTATTCCATTACATCCGGCTTTTTTCTATCTTTCAAGAAGTGCAGGTCTCCTGACAGGTATAGCCGAAGCTCCACCGACTTTTTTGTGAACGTGAGAAGAAACAAAAAGCTCTGCACCGGAGGTGTAACCGAAATTGGCAGTTTCCTCCGCACCCCTGCAAAAATATATACATTTCCGCATTCCTTCCGAAGCCTTTGAAGCATAAGCCTCATCATAAGCCTCGGCAAAAACAACGCTCACATCTTCAAACAAAACATTCACGCCTCTTTTATCGGCCGCCACCTTAAAGTCCGCCTTCCCTACGGAAAATCCGCTATTGTAAAAATCCAACGCAAATCCATCCTCCGAAAGCCCCTTAACAAGCTCAGCATACGCCTCTCTGTCCGCACCGACAGACGTGCAAAGCTCCCGTGAAGGCACAAGCACAGCTTCAACATCCTTGTTTCTTTCAAGATAACGGATATTGAACATCACCGAATCAATATCCGCAAATGCACTCGGCAGTACAACATAAACATTGTCGGTATCATAATGCTGCACTCCGAGCGAACGGCGGATGATACTGTCAGAAGCAACACCCGAGGCATCGTCAAAAAATATCCTGTCATCCCCCGACATCACACACATATAAGGTCTTTGTCCGACAGTACAGTAATTCACACCGATATTGTTAAACTCAAAAAGAAAATACATAAAGCTGATACCGCTGTATACAAAATACATACACATCAGCGTAAGACATCCCACATCACGAAGCTTTCTCCTTCCGAGAAATACACAGCCTACCGTAAAAATGACATAAGCTATGAAAAAAACCACCAACACAATACTCTCCCGTGCGGGAATAACGGAAAAGGTAAAACTTCCCAAACGATCCGCCACCCAAATACAAAAACCGCACAAAGCGTTACAGATATCACCGAGAAAAGCACATACCGACACGACCACACCCGCCCACGGCAGAAGCGAAACAAGTGCAAGTATCAGCAAAAGTGCAAGCGTCGGCGTCATCACAGGCGTTACCAGAAGGTTGGAAATAAAGCTGACCGTGGAAAGCGTTCCGAAATTGTAAATACATATTGGCAAAGTAAAGCTCACGGCAGCAAGTGTAATAATCAGCGAGGTAAGAATGCCGCGAAGGACAGCATTCACCTTTCTGTCCTCAAGCATCCCGAACACAGGCAGAGCAACAAGTATGCCCAATGTGGACATGAACGACAACTGCATCCCCACATCAAAAAGCGAGTATGGCGAAATAAGTATTATAAGCGCGCCCGCACAGAAAAGGGAAGAAACGGAATCGAATGTCCCTTTCCCGATAGTATAACCCTCCTCCGTCATATCTTTGCCGTTGTGGAATCTTCTCCTGTAAAACATGAATGCGGAATAAAGATTCATGAATATCAACATAAATCCCGCACGCATTATGGACGGCGTAAAATCCGCAAACATCATATACAGGAACACAAGCCCACAACTCACCGTCTCCGCAAGCACAAACCTTCTTCTGAAATTCCTCTTGCCAAGACCTAAAAGCACAGATACCGTCATAAAGAGTATGGACAGATGAAGACCGGAAACGCTCAGAACATGAGAGATCCCCGCTGCCCTGAACATCTCCTTGATTCCCTTCCTCACACCGGATTTGTCGCCGAGAAGCATACACCTTGCAACAGCGGTTCTGTCGCCTGCATCATCCCCGATAAACCTTGTAAGATTTTCGGAAAGCCTGTCCCTCAGCCTGTCAATAATACCGGGAACTCCCTTTTCAATAAGCTTCATCCCACCGTTATGCTCGCATATCATAAAGATGTGCTTTGATCTAAGGTACTTCTCCTCTCCAAAGCCGCTCGCAGTCTCGACCTCAGGAAGGATAACCTTGCCGACAAGAGAAATAACATCCCCGTTTTCCGCAAAGTCATCTCCGAAACAGCTGAGCCTCAGCGAAGGGTATACCCCGAAAAGGCTGTCCGTACTTCTGCCGTCACAGGAAAGTATACTGCAATCGAAATTGCCGTAGGTATCACCGTAGGAATCAGTTCTGTCTATCCTCAGCACAAACTCATGCTCCGATCCGCCGTATTCCTCAATAAACCTTTGTGACGGATAATAATAAATACACCTTGCCGTCACCGACCATAAAAGCCCCAGCGCAGAAGCAAGCATAACAGCTCCGACAGTTTTCAAAGCCTTCCGCCATGTTACCGTTCCGAGGATCAGAAGCACCGCCGCCGCGCAGAAATGCACCGCACCGAAAGCGATAACAGCACCGTCAAAGGCAAAAACCATACCAAAGAAGAAATAAAGTATAAACACCGCACAGTAAAGTGCGACCTTATTCAATATCCTCGGCATATCCTTAATAACCATAAATATCTCCGATCAGAGATCCCGCCGCAGCATCCGCAAAGCCCTGCAGGATCAGATTACTGACCATATTTTACCACCATCCGTCAAAAAAAGCAATACTTTTGCAAAATGCGACAAAAAAACCTCCCGACAGCCAATGCCATCGGGAAGCAATAAACCATTATTCGCAGAGCTTTGAAAGCACAAATTCCATAAGTGCCTCATAATCCTTATCATCAACAGTCATGAGCTTTTCCCTGTCCGCAGGAACCATAGAGAATCTCGCGGTAAACATCTTTCCGTGCTCCTTCTCGCGAAGAACGTATGAATAAGCCTCTTCCGCCACCTCTCTGCCCTTCTTCTCTTTCAGATCCTCAAGCATATCAAACATTTCAATGCCCCATAAAAGAGCCTTGTAACGAAGAGTAAGCATCGGCTTTCCGCTTGCGGAAGGATAAACAAAGCAGGTATCTCCCGCCGCCCAGTCGCTGGGATGATAACGTATATCCTTTCTGGGATCATCAGGCCAGCAGGTGTACGCCCATCTCAGAAGTCCGTCAAGATCAAGGAATGAGGTCACAACGCCCAGGAATATCGACTCACAAAGCCTGCTCCTGATATAAGTGTTCGGGAACATCGGCCAGCAGCATATGTAGTGAAGGAATCTCTTGTCCGGTCTCTCCTTCTTCATTTTTATGAGAACATCATGAAGATCGCACGCAGTCGGAAGCGCAGGCGCAACATCAAGTATATCCTCGCCGAATTCCTCAATAAACTCAACATGATTCACCGCCGCCTTGTACTTAAATGCGGGAGCTATACTCTTGATATGTGATATCGCCACCCTGAAAGCATCAATATCCACAGGCTCGTCAGCCGCAACTCTCACCTTGCCTATCTGACCTGTCTTTACAAAATACTGTTCAAGAGAAGAAATATAAGCATCTATCTCACTCATCTCTCTCATATACTTGTAACTGCCGTCAGCCTTGTCAAGATATCTTATCCTGAGGTTATCAAAACACTCCGGGCAAGGTCTGTGCGGAGCGGTAACATTGATAAAACCGTAAATGCTTATCTCACGGTCAATACCGTACCTTGCACAAAGATCAATATACCTTTGCATAACGGAATAATCATAAGTAAAGCTTCCGTCATTTTCCTTACACACACCAATAATGGAATACTCAAAAAGACTCGATTCAACACCCCTCTCCTTGTGACAGTTCTGACCGTACCACGGCACCTCCGTCGCAACAACAGTCACAGCCCTCTGTCCGAGATGTGCAAGACTCTTCACAACATCCTCAAGAATACCGAAATGCTCATCACTCCATATCTTAACATCGCATCTGTTTGCAATAATGGAAGAATGTTGCCAGAGATCAATATAAAACTTTGATTCACTTCTGTCCGGAAGCACATATTCCCAAACATTTATCCTGACGGTAAGCTCACCCTCAAGCACCTCATCCTCAAACAGCCTGTGTGACCATAGCCTTACTTTGCCCTCATAGCATCCCGGCTTTATATCTTTTGGAAGCTCCGCCTCACAAAAGACCTGTGCACAGTCATCCCTACGGATAAGAGCATAATCCTGACCGAGAATAAGCTCGCCCTTCCTGAAATAATCATCATCCACCATAGTGCCGACGATATTCATCTTCACATCTATCGGGAATTCCGCAGAAACACGAAGTTTTAGAGTGTCCTCCCAATTGCAGAAGCAGTCACTGTCCCCAACATTCAGAAGATAATCTTCTTTCACAATACCTATAAGCGCATTGAAAGCCGCCTTGCAGTTTCTCGGCGAATTAACCACCAGCTCGGAAGTGTAATCCTCAGGCCTCGCAGGTGTCTTAAAATGATCTGTCCTTCCGTTGCAAACCTTAAATGTTCTCGGTGCCGCAGTAAAAATATATCCCATAATAATATCTCCTTTTTTTATAAAAGCAAATATGCATCTTATGATACCATATATCCGATTATTCGTAAAGAATCAATGTTTCACTTTTTGTATAAAAACATTCACTCCTTCTGTCCGAACGTCACAAGCCATGTACCGACCATCATCACCGCAAGACCTACACCGAAAGTCACCGTCAGGCTCTCGGAAAGCACCGCAAATGATAAAGCCGCACCTATAAAAGGAGCAACAGCATAATAAGCACTTGTCCTTGCCGCACCAAGTCCTCTCTGTGCATATATGTAAAAAACAATACTCAGTCCGTATGCCACAAATCCGAGCAAAAGCGCAGGGATCACAAACCTCACCCCCGGCAAACTCTCACCGGAAACTATCGCAGTAATAAAAGCACCCAGTCCGGAAAATATCCCCTTTATCACCACAATAACGATAGGATCCTTATTTGACAAAGACCTTGTACAGTTATTCTCAAATCCCCAGCAAACGCAGGCGAGGATAACAAACAAAGAGCCTCTTGAAAAGCTGAATGCAGAAACATCCTCAAAGGAAAGTATCATGCTCGATAACGTCACAAGCAGAATACCCGCCCACAGCCTTCTGCCGATCTTCTCACGGAACAGCACAAAAGCGATAAGACTTGTCGCAACTATCTCGAAATTGTTGAGAAGCGACGCATTCGCTGCCGAGGACTCCATAAGTCCCATCATAAGAAACACAGGTGCAGCAATGTCCAAAAATATCATCCCAAGAACATACGGCATATCACGCCTTTCTAACTTTTCACCGCCATCCCGCTTCCCAAAACACAGCTTTTTCACATTCAGAACAATAAATGTGCCAACGCCCGCACCGAGATAAAGCATCGCCGCCATCATCCGAGGCTCAACACCGGTCAGCAGTATCTTTGAAAAAGGCGCATTCAAAGCATACAACGCCGCCGCAAGAACGGCACAAATAATATATTTAATACTTTTCATGTTTATCTCTCAAAAACCTATCTCCACAACATACGGTCTGTGATCCGAAACCACCATCTCCGGAATATCCGCAGAAATCACCTCAACATCCTTCGATACAAAAATATAATCTATCTTCATGTAAGGCTTATCCGACGGAAAACTGAATTTCGGCACATCAAACATCTCTGCCGTATCCTTCATTCTCTCTCTTATCGGAGAAAGCACTTCATTTTCCGGACGAACATTGAAATCCCCCATAAGAATACACTTCTCATCCTCAAGATTTTCAAGTACAACCTTCACCGCATTTTCCTGCTCATCGGGATTAAGTCCAAAATGTATAACAAGCACCGTAAGTCCGTTTTCAAGCACCGCCTTAATTAAGCATCTCGGCTCATAATAACCGTCATACCTTCTCGGCACAGGATCGGGAACAGGTATCGTTTCGGCACTCACAACAGACACATCCGACAAAAATCCGTTTCCGTAAGGATCACATCCCCCAACATCAAAAGCCTTGGCAAAATAATGCTCCCCAAGCCCCGAAAGCCGTGACAGTACACCGACCTGATCCTCATAATCGGCACTTACACCCTTGTTCCTCATCTCCTGAAGTCCCACAATGTCCGCACCGCACTTTCTTATCGCATCGGCAAATAACGGAAAATCTATCCTGTGCGTGAGAAAATTCTCACAATGCTGAGTGTTGAAACTCATTATCTTCAAAGTGTTTTTCTTCATATGCGTCGCCTTTCATTTCTAATAATAAAAAACATTCTGCCATCTCGGTACCGATACATACATAAAATCCCGCACGACCGTTGGACTTACACTAAAACCGTTTTCATGCTTTGATTGACATTCCTGATTATTTTTATCATCTGATCATATTATTACAATAATAACTTATCCTTCAACAGTTGTTCCGTAATTTCAACATTTTCATCGACACTCCTTGTTCCATCAAGCTTTATCACAGTACATTCGAGCATCTCCATCCATTTTTCAATCTTCTCTGTTGTACGCAACAAAGCAAACTCATGAAATCTCCTCTGTTGCTCATACATATCTCCGCCGGGCAAAACTCTTTCGCCAAACCTTTTACGGTCACGTTCTTTTATTCTGGAAAGACGAATACCGACAGGCGCAGACAGATATATCACACAATCATACATTGAATTTATCCGCTCACTAAGATCACCGCGTGTGGCTATCATTACAACATTCTTATGACATCTGAGATAAGAAATAATGTATTCCTTCGCTTCATCCTCTGTGCGGCTCTTTGAGAAAGGAATTTCCGACTCGAAAAAATAATAATCTTCATCATTCAGGAAATCATATTTCAATCTGTCGGCAAGCCTCATTCCAAGTGTAGTTTTACCGCTGCCGTTGAGACCGCATATCAGGATAACGCTCATCTGTCTTGCTCCTTATACCTACCATAATTACCGAAATGGTATAACTACATTATAATCCGTCCGAGTAATTATATCATATATCTCCGCAAATATCAACCAAAACCCAAAAACAAATCATAACAATACCATATATTGTGCAAAAAAGCATCCCGTCAAAACCCGATAAGTATACAATTATCATGAAATTTGTAATAATTTTCGCATACCTATTGCATTCTTAAATAAAATAGTGTATAATAAATCTGTATGTTAAATCCCAAACAAACAAAAAACGGAGGATATCAAAAATGTTAGTATCTGCAAAGGAAATGCTCACAAAGGCAAAGGAAGGCCACTACGCAGTAGGTCAGTTCAACATCAACAACCTCGAGTGGGCAAAGTCCATTCTTCTCACAGCACAGGAAATGAACTCTCCCGTAATCCTCGGTGTATCCGAAGGCGCAGGAAAGTATATGTGCGGCTACAAGACCATCGTTGGCATGATCAACGGTATGATCGAAGAGCTTAAGATCACAGTTCCCGTAGCACTCCACCTCGACCACGGCACATACGAACACTGCTACAAGTGCATTGAAGCAGGCTTCTCTTCCATCATGTTCGACGGCTCTCACTATCCGATCGAAGAAAACATCGAAAAGACAAAGGAACTCGTAAAGGTAGCAGCAGAAAAGGGACTCTCTCTCGAAGCTGAAGTAGGCTCCATCGGCGGTGAAGAAGACGGCGTTGTAGGTATGGGCGAATGTGCTGATCCCGACGAATGTAAGATGATCGCAGACCTCGGCGTAACAATGCTCGCTGCAGGTATCGGCAACATCCACGGCAAGTACCCCGAAAACTGGGCAGGTCTCTCCTTCGAGACACTTGCAAAGGTTCAGGAAAAGACAGGCAAGATGCCCCTCGTTCTCCACGGCGGTACAGGTATCCCCGAAGATATGATAAAGAAGGCTATCGACCTCGGCGTATCCAAGATCAACGTTAACACCGAGTGCCAGCTCTCCTTCGCAGCAGCAACAAGAAAGTATATCGAAGAAGGCAAGGATCTCCAGGGCAAGGGCTTCGATCCCAGAAAGCTTCTCGCTCCCGGTGCTGAAGCAATCAAGGCTACAGTTAAGGAAAAGATCGAACTCTTCGGCTCTGCAAACAAGGCATGAGAATAATTAAGAATTCATAATTAAGAATCAAATAGCTAAAGACGTTTCCTCTGTAAAGGAGACGTCTTTTTTTCTGTATTTTTTATAAAAAATATAGAGTTATCCTCGCTCCCGGTGCCGAAGCAATCAAAGCAACGGTCAAGGAAAACATCCAACTCTCCGCCTCTGCAAACAGGGCGTAAGAATAATTAAGAATCAGATAGCTAAAGACGTTTCCTCTGTAAAGGAGACGTCTTTTTCTTTTCTGTATTTTTTATAAAAAATATAGAGTTATCTTCGCTCCCGATGCCGAAACAATCAAAGCAACGGTCAAAGAAAACATCCAACTCACTGGCTCTGCAAACAGGGCGTAAGAATAATTAAGAATCAGATAGCTAAAGACGTTTCCTCTGTAAAGGAGACGTCTTTTTCTTTTCTGTATTTTTTATAAAAAATACAGAGTCATCTTCACCGCAGGCGATTCAATTAAATCAAAGATCACAAAGCGATCTCCTTGCCCATGTCGGAGACAAGTATCAATCGCGAAACAAAAATAAATACCGCAGAAGCTTTAAACAAAAAATGTTTCCCGCAACAAGGAAACGCCTTCTTCTCTATCTTATCTCCTGTTCAAGCTCACGGAACACCTTGCAATCAAAAAACTCGATAAGTGAAATATCCATCCCATCGCAAAGCATCTTCAGCGTGACTATCCCCGGATTCTTACTTTTACCGTATAACACGTTCTTGATCGTTGACGGTGCAACCGCTGACTCCATCGCCAGCTTGTGTATTGACATTCCCTTTTCTTCCAACAACTGAAGTATCCTGTTTTTTACCGCGGTATATGTGTCCATAATATCACCCCAAAATCATATTATTTGTAAACTTTGGGCTAATTATAGCCTATTTCTCTTGACATCGTAGGCTATATATGATACTATAAATAAGCACAAATATTTTCCCGAAACGGAGTACCGCCATGAAACCATACGCAAAAAAGCTTCTTGTCTATTGCATCATCGTCTCCGTCATCCTCATACTTCAGCATCTGATCATCCTATCCCTGATCACCTCGTCATAACTTTCA
Source organism: Oscillospiraceae bacterium (assembly GCA_015065225.1). Classification (GTDB taxonomy): domain Bacteria; phylum Bacillota; class Clostridia; order Oscillospirales; family CAG-382; genus SIG622. The sequence goes on from SVQR01000004.1 coordinate 29,845, forward strand.
CCTATTCGTTATTCCCTCTTCACGCTTCACTAAAAAAGCTCCCTCAAGAGACCAACCTCAAGAGGGAGCGATCTATTTTATTTCCGCACCGCCAAAGGGATCAAAACATCATTCCCACAGCAGCCGTAACAGTATCAGCATAAAAAAGCGCAAGTGTCACAAGTACGGAAAATACAAATGAAAATACAACAACTTTCTTATTTTTCAACATCTCGCGCCTCCTTAAAATTTTGTTTATTTTTCATTTACAATACAGTTATACCACATCAAAGCGATTTTGTCAATACTTTTTTTACAAAAAAATCGAAAGAATATGAATTATTTTTTTGCCGCTATAACTAAAAATCTCCGTTTTGTCCGTAATCTACGCCATTTTGGCGCAAGCAAAGAAAATAAACAAATTCCTATTCCGTTTTTTTATTTTATTCACAATCGACACAATTCATGAAGTAAAATATTTTTCCGCCGCAGGATGAGCATCCGCAAGTTAACAATTCGGAAAAATTCACCTTCATTTTTAAGACATGATATCAAACCGTCCTCAACTTATAAGGATATCCTCTTATACAGCAGAAGCCTTTTTCTCTCCCGCCTTCCTGTTAAGAAGAAGAATCAACAGTTGCGAAGCAAGTCTTGCCGCCGTATCCGGAGCCATACCGTTTCTCACAAGCATTTCGCCTATCGTTCCGAGTATGATCCTGCTGTCCGCGGGAATATCCTTCAGCCTTTCGCCGAGCATATCCGCAATATCACCGATGACCGTTCCCGAAGTCTTTTCCTCCCTGATTTTCACGGTATCCTCATCTTCATCATATCCGTTGTCATGTCCGAGCTTCTTTTTCGGATAACGACGTATTATATCGGAAGCCTCCTTTGAAAGCTCTGCGGTATCCTCCCCGTCATCGACTTTCCCCAACAGGGCTGTGACATTGAAATTTCCTCCGACACCGGGTATCGCCGAATAGTCATAACCGTCCTGTATGGCAGCATTCTTTATAAGCACATCCGCAATAACACCGAGAGACTCTTTGGCAGTTCCGTTCCTTCTGTACTCCGAAATCTGATCCTTAAAGCCGTTATACTTCTCATCAAGTCCCAGAAGTACCTGTTCAAGCTCCGCATCAAGCTCAGCATAGATCTCCGAAAGTTCTTTTTCAACGGAATCGTACGCCCTTTTCATCTTGCCGCCCTCAGGTGACGCCCCCTCATTGAGTATCTGCTCTTTAAGATAAGGATATTTGTCATAAAGCTCATCGCGGGCTTTTACTTTTTTTGCCTCATATTGCTTTGTAAGACTTTCCCTCGCAAGCTCCTGTGCCTTTGTTATCTTTCTTTTTGCAGCAGAGATATATCCCGTCACCTTCGGAGCATCCTCCCTGAAGCTCTTGACAGGAGACTTTTCCGTATCCGCCTTTTTTTCACCGAGATAAAGTCGGGCATAACCGTCCTTGCTGACCTTGTCTCCCTCTCCCGCCATGGAAAGATTGTAGTTATATCCTACCGTATCCATCCATTTTTCCTGCTCTGTCGTATCAAGTCCGAGCTCACGCCTTGCTTTTGTTATCTCCTTTGTTCTTGCAATTTCCTCGTCAAAAAGCTCTTTGTAGCCTTTTCTCAGAAGTCCTATCCTGTGATTTGCATCAAGATCCGCATATTTCCATTTGGATGCCATAGATCATCTTCCTTTCATTATTTGTAGTATATACCGCCCGCACAGAACCTCATCGCCGCATCATAAAGCCCCACCTTTCCCTTCACACACATAAGCATAAAAGTAAACCTGTAAGCCTCATTCCCCGGCACTTTAAAGAACAGCCTGCGCAAAGCCTCGCCAGCCTCCTCGCGCTCCATGAACGTATAGTTTTCCATAAGTATCGGTACACCGTCCGCAAAAAGGAACACCGCAAGAGAAGTCTCATCACTCGCCGAAGCATTGATGTACAGCTCGGACGCGACCTTTTTCGCAAATCCGTCACCGACATCAAAGCTCCTGCTGCCGTAAGTACAACTGATATCCGCCCCGAAATCTGTCATGATATCATCCGATAGCCTTACAGTATCCACTTTTCCGGATTTTTCCATTATCCCGAAAAGCTTGTCGTTCACTTCAAAGAAACAGTTTTCGTATATCCCGTCAAAAAGATACCAGCAAAGCCTTCTTTCCGATGTCAACGGATCATCACCCGCAATATAAGGCGAATTACCGTAGTCCCACACATAAGCATTTCCCGACGGACAAGCAAGCATATATCTCCTTCCGTGATCCGACGAAACACTGTTTTTCACACTGTCACTGTCCTCATAAAGAAATCCTGTCCCGGAGTTTCCGTCAATATTTCCGGATATTCTCCTTATACTCAGCTCATCGGTATACTCCGATGCTGTAATGATGTATATCCCCATGCGTGAATTTGCAAACACCAGCCTGTTGTCGATAAGCTTCACACTTCCGGGAATATCACAACCGATTCCCGCACTTATCTCGGTAACGAGAAAATCAGCTCCCTCATCCTGGTCAAAGGTGTAAGTCAACCTGTAGACTCCCCTTTCGCCGAAAGCAATAAGATCCCCCTTCTGTTTTGCAAAGCATCCTATATTCTCATTCCCGTCACCGAGAATATCATAGGAGAGCCTCTTAATATGAAGAGGAGAAAGCAGCTCACTGTAAAAATAATATCCGGGATATTCCTTGTTCCCCGTAAAAAATGCTCTCGTTCCGCCGGAGCTGTTTCCGCCGTAGGTACAAACAGCGGTACATCCGAATATCTTGTGATAATCCCCATACTTTGATCCCTTAGCAGGCACAAAGCTGATACCTATCGGAGAAAGTATCTCCCTGTCCAGCGTTATCCTTGTCCCGTCCACCGTATAAGAAGTCTCAATCTCATTTCCGCTGAGTAGCGACTTGAAATATATAGGCTTGTCCGTATCACATTCACAGGGAAGCTCAAACCACGTCGTTCCGAGCGCAGGCTCTTTGTAATCAATACAAATCCTGTACATTATCATATTGTCCGGTACTTCAAGCTCGGTATAGTCTTTAAGATCATACCTTGCATCCTTCACGACCTTCACTTCCTCAATAATATGCTCCGTTACCGAGAAACTGCTGTCAACAACAAATATCGACACGCACCGGAAAAATATATACAGCTTGGAGTCCATCACAAGCATAAAGCTGTCGCAATCGGGAACATCCGGACCTATCTTTACAGTGTCCCTGCCGTCAAATGTATAAATTCCTCCTCCGACATGATAAACAAATCTTCCATAAAACAGCTCCGTAAAAGAAGAATGAAGCACTCCCGCCGGAACGACATCACCGCCGATCCTCTCCTGCCCGAACCTTGTCCTGAGCATATTTCTTTCAAATACCATATTAAGCATATACGGACTCTGCCCATCGGTGAGCTCCCTGTCATGCTCACAAAGCACTACGCCTTTGTCAAACTTTCCGCAGTTCATAAAAAGGCTCTTTCCGCGAAAATTCTCCGGTGCGCCAATGTCGTTATGTGCCATTGTACAGTTCACCTCCGCGCTTTACACGGTATCTTTTTCCGAAAACACCGTAGAATCTGTTTATCATACCGTTTTTCCTGTGTCTGGAATAGATATTGCCAAGTATCTCCCTGTACTTGTAAGTAAGCCTTGAATAAAGCTCCGGCTGATTTACCGGACAAAGATCTGCCGCACACATATATCCCAACGCATCAGCCATGACGGGTGAGATATCAACAGCCGATGCATCTCCTTCGCTCTCGGAAAACTGCGGAGCATACGGAACATACTCAAGAACTGTCCCACGCGCCGCCTTTGATTCAACAAGTATCATTCTTTCCTTCTCAAGAACACTGAAGTCCGACTTGTATGATCTTGTATCATTACCGAAGTTGACCGAAAGCACCTGCGCACAGTCCGACGGCAGATACGCCGAACAATATCCCGGTCCGCAGATAAGCTCTTCGTCCACCATGCCCGTCGGAACACCTCTGTAGACCGCAAAATTCTTAACATCAAGAAAGGATTCACCGCAAAGAGTAAAAGTACATTTATCCGCCAAGCCGTTTCCGACCGTCCCGCGGATCACGGTATATCCTCCGCCATCCGTAAATATGTCGCGTGTCATCTTTTCGCCGCCGAAGGATATCTCAAGCCTTCCTCTGCCGCTTGCTTCCATATAGTAAGCAATATCATTCCCGATGACATCATAGCTTTTTTCTTCCTGTGCCGAAAGACGTACGCCTCCGATAACAGCAGCACATTCCGGCATAAAAGGTACTACCGAGGCCTTTCTTGTATTATCGGGGAATTCATACATCAGCCTTGTGAGATGTATATTGAGACTTGTAACAAGACGGTTCTCTATATCTGCCCGCTCTCCGCTTACAATGACAGTTCCGTTGGAGCTGTAGCGTTCCAGAAGCTGCAGTATCCTGTCGCGGAATTCCCCGAGAGTGTATGTTTTAGAATACATATCTTACCTCCATTTTCATCCGCAGATAAAGGCTCGCACGATGCGGGAGGGATCATTATCCGATCTCTCTCCCGTACCGCCTGCGGGTTATGAGCCGTCAAAGCACTTGTCTCATACCTGATCAAAAAGTATGTACTGTACCTCCGCGACACCGTAAAAGTATATCTTTCCCACAAATTCAAGGGTATCGCCCTTTTCAAGAGTATATTTGCCATTGCTTCCGCAGTAAAGATAAAAAGTGCCGTCCGTGACCTTTATTCTGGCCTTAAGCCCCTTCGTATCAAATTCACCCGGATTATATATGTTGCCGGAAACGGAAAAGTTACCGTTCTCGGTTATTCTGAGATATTCCATATATCCACCTCCACTTTTTACGCGGGATTGGAGAATATGATGGGACGACCGTCAGCAAAACCAAAGCCGAAATCCACATATCCGATGTAGTCGGTAATAAGAGGATTATCCTGATTTGCCACAAGCACGGTGGGCTTTGAAATGTAAACCAGCTTGAGAACCTCACGAAGAAGCATGGAATCCGCAAGTGCCCACTGCTTTCCGGAGAATCCCATATCGCCCGCACCCACAACAAGATACTTCATGCCGTAAACAGGATTTGCGGCATTCATGGGAGCATCCGCATCGGGATTCTTTTCGGGAGTGATCTTTGAATTGGGACCGCATATCTCCTTGGCCTTTGCTTCAAGTTCGGGACTTACAAGAAGAAGATCAAAGTTGCCCGCAAAAGGAAGACCGTCGGGAGTAACAAATTTTGAAGCCATAGTCTGAGCTCTCACAATGGATGCGACACTGAGATTGTCATGCATAAGGTTAGAATATGTTCCGCAGTTGGGCAGAGTATTTATGGGATGATTCTCACTTGCCCAGGGGCAGCCGTCCGCACCGACCTTTGTATAAGCATCGCCGAAAAGACGGTAGAACTCATTGAGTACGGTCATATAAGCCGAGTCCGCAAGCCTTGTGCCTATCTTCGCAGCCTCACCGGAAAGATCCACCTTTGCCTTCTTGTAGGAAAGACTTACCGCAAGTGCATGCTCACGGGGAGTGATGGTGGTAATAAAGCTTCTCTTCTGATCGGCACTCATAACATTTGAACCGTCATATTCGGGAAGCTCACCGTAGCCTCCAACACCTTCAAGTCTGTAGTCTATCTCATCCTGTTCCACGACATCGCAGATCTCGGAGATAAGATCAAGTCTCTTTGCATATCTTAAATCAAATCTTGTTTTAACAAGAGGATAAAGGTCATTGGGCCATGTGTAAATATCGTTCATATTATCAATTCCTTTCAATTATAAAATATCGTCTCAGGCGCCGAGCTTAAGTACATATCCGACGGCAGTTGAACACATGACTGTGAAGCTGCCGTTATCGGCAAGGCAGAGATTCTTTTCAGCATCAAGACCGAGCGAATCAAAGCCGTACGGAAGAACAAGGATAAACTTGTCACCTTTGGTGATCCTGCCGCTGTGTTCGATATGATATACCGTCATTCCGCTGTCACTGTCAACGTTCGTGATGTTATATTCACATCCCACAGAGCCTGTATTCATAGAGCCTTCCGCCTTTTCGCAAAGAACGAGCTTTGCACCGTCAAGTCCGCAAGTACCGAGGTAATTCGAATATGTCATTGTCGTCTCGACACAGCCTTTATCGTCATCGGCACTGGCCTCCACCACAAGGGGCGCTACCGTATAAAGAGCATCCTTTGAAAGTATCACGGATACAACCCCCTTGCCGTACTTCGGGCAAAGATCGTCTTCCTTAGCCATGTAGCTTTCCGCACATATTCCCGCCACCTGCTCAAGTGTTCCCTTCACGGGAGTTACAGTAAAAGTCGCAGGATCGTAATAAAGTATCTCGCCCTTTGCAACGTCAACATTTTCCGAGAGCTTTATGTTTGCACAAAAAGGCTTGTTGCAGCCGCAAAGACCGCTGTAAAAGTTAAAATGTGTCATATTGTTTCTTCCTTTCTGCGAGGTCTTTTGCCTCATCTTCTTTTTCAATCCAAAGACAAACCGATTGTCTGATCAGGGCAGGATTATTCCTTATGATAAAGCTGTTGTCCTCTTTCTGTTCAAATATATTGTCGGGAATTTACAAAGCCACCATTTTCCGGCCCTCAACCGAACATATTATTTTTTCTTCCCGTCAAGGTGTTCAGACTTCTTGCGTTTTCCGAGCAGAAATCGTAACAGCCGCGTCATCATGTCGGAATATCCGTACCGCTGTCAGTTTTTGTCTTGGTTAAGGTGCTGTCACCTTATCTTTTTTCTTTTTCTTGTGTTTTCCGGGATCTCGCGAAGAAGCTCGGCATACTCCCGGTAGGATAAACCCGCACGCCTTGCTATTTCTCTTTGTGTCGAAGTAAGCTCCGATGCAAGTCTGAGATCATTCTCCGAGCTTGCCTTTGAAAATCCGGTCGAGCATATATCACGTCTTGCGAGGAAGCCGTTATCCTCTTTGCTTGCCTTTGTTCCGCCGCCCTCAAGCACTCCGATAAGCTCGCGGAAAAGTCCGATAAGTCTTTCCGTGTCCATATGCGCATCGCCGTTTTTTTCGACAGTCTTCCCCACATCCGCTTTGTCTGTATTCTCATACATTTCATGCGGTATATCCGAAGACTTTCCGTCACCGTTGCGGATATCTTCGCTTACGGTATATCTGCCGTTTTTATCCGCAATGTCGTTTTTTACAGGGAGTTGTGACGTCGCACTTTCGTCATCGGGATGATTCTTTATAAGTGCATTTTTTAATTTTTCCGCAACCGCTTCAAAGGCATCGGTCTCATCCGCAAAAGAATCCATCCCGCTTATATCCTTTTTGCCGTTGCTGTCCGCAGGCATGATTGTTTTTTCGCTTTCTGCGTTACCGTACAGCTCCCCGTTTTTCTCCTTCCCGTTTTCGGCGTTGCCTTCGGCTTTAATTTCCGTAAGGTTCTCCGCCACCGCACGGGAGTTTGCGTTAAAGTCATCCTCATTTACGGGATCATCATATCCGGCATCTTCATTTTCCGACAGGCTTGCATCTTCCCTATCGTCATCGGGAACGGTTTCTCCGACATTCTTTGCTTTGCCGTTATTCTCTGCGATCTCCGTTTTTTTGTCGCCCATTTTTACGGCGGTCATATCGGCTATCATTTCAGCAAGTATTACTGCCGCCTCCGCATATGAGCTTGCGTTGATATCTTCATTATCAAGGAGCGTATCCGCCACAGTTTTCAAAGCTTCGAGCTCTGCTGTTTTTTTACGTTCCCTCATAAGTCTTGCATTTATATGCTTTTCCAGCTCTCGCTGTGTGAAATATCTCTTTGTTTTTCCCATATATTCTCCTCCGACTTTATGTATTGTCACAGAATTTTCAGTTCATGGCAGATATCTTCGTCATTTCACCTTTTTCGTATGCCTTTTCAGTATTCTCGTCTTTTTCCGTTTTCTCAACATTGCCGTTTATAAGCTCGGAAAGATATGTAAAACTCTCATTCTGTGTTCCGCCGAATCTTTCGTCAAGCATCTCGCATATCTCCTGTCTCATGGGAAGCTCTATAAGTTCAAGATAGCTCTTGACTATTCTGTAGTTCTCCTCTGTGATAGGCGTCGAGATAAGTGAATTTACCGCAGATACCGTAAATGCCTTGGAATGGGCAAGTCCGTCACCGATATGTATCTTTATGTCAACTCCGGGTATATAGGTGCTGTCACCGTTTGATGTTTTGTATTCCGATGCTCTGTATATGATCTCATCACCGTCGGCGGCACCGCAGAATATCGTTCTTCCGTCATCGTAATACTCAAGTGCAGTTCTGTCACAAAGCTCATAAAGTCTTTTAAAGCCCGCACTCTTGTCTATTTTCTTGAGGGCACTTCTGTTCTTCGCTCTCTCGTTTAGAAGTGCGATACCTGTAGCGGTGGTGACCTTTTCAGGCTCGTTGCCCTGGTTTATGGCAAAGTTACCCGTGGTCTCCTGCATGAGAACTCTCCACTTATCGTAGTTTGCATGAAGGTAGCTTTCCGAGAATGCATTGTTTCCGAGTCTCTGTACCTTACCCATCATACCCGGTCTCAGCTTCCATATCGCACCGGGAGAATTATCAAGATCGCAGTCATCGCATATCGCATTTTCTTCGGCTACTATTATGTCATTGGATGAAAATGCCGAATTGAGCTGTGCATATGCTATCTCGCGGTCTGCGGCATCTATAAATGGAATTATCGCTTCAAGCTCGCTTTTTCCCCAGATTCCGTTTTCTCCCGGTATCCTGTCATATATTACAAAGGGAAACATCCTGCAATCGGTATCGTTCCAGTATTTCGGTATGTAACGCACCTCCGTGTCACCTATGAGGATGCAAAGAGCAATATCTCCGGATTTATACTTACAGGTAATCTTTTTTCTTTCTTCACCGTCTGTATATTCAATATCCGCTTTGCCGTCAGAGGGCTGTCTGAACCACCATTCGGTTATCCTTACGGTATCACTGTCCTTGTCGGGATAGGGTATCTCATCCGTTTCTTCGGAATATTCATCCGCTCTGCCTTTTCGGGAAGATATAAGCTCATCGAAATCTATTCCCTTTGAGAGAAGGTCCTTTGCAAATATTCTTCTCGCTTTTTCACGGTGCATCGTATATACATATCCGATATATTCGCAGTCATCGACTGAGGAAGCATCGGGATCGGGATATATACCCGAAGGATGTGGGTTGTCTATAAGTATATCGCCATTGTTTCCGTTCTCATTTATCGAACTGTCCCAGCAGACCTTCCATACGGCAGTACCCAGAATACCGAGGCGTCTTTCGTTTCTTGAATTTTTGTATTCCATATCGTTTCTGTCGCAGATGTAGCGGACAAGCTTTTCTCTCTGCTTTGCCTTTTCCGCGTCATCACGACCTCTTGGTGAGAATTCAAATTCCGGAAGCATCGGATCTATCTGGCTTTCAACATGGATATATCCGTCGCTGCTTTGTGCACAGTCAAAGGGGAGAGAGTTTTCCGCCGCAAAGGGTTCGGAGAATGCTCCTGTCGGATGCTTGCCGTCATAGTACAGCTTCATTCTTTTCCAGTATTCGTTTATTGTACGACGTGCCTGTGCGGATCTTGCAAGAAGTCTTGCGGCTGTCTCCTCACGGGTGTAGGGGGTGGAATAATCGTATACTGCGGGAGATGTGTTTTTCCTTTTTGAAAACAGGTTGGAAAATGATCTTTTCATTGTTTTGTTTCCTTTCTGATATATTAGTGAGAAGTGTTTCGTTGTTGTTGGAGGATATATTTATATGGAGGGTATATTTATGGATCATATAAATCTTCGCACCTTTACTGCTCTGAGGCTTTCGGCAAGTTTCAGGTGTGACGGCGGCTTTTTTTCTCTTGCCGGCATAGGACGTGATACTGCAAAATATCTCAGGGCATCCGGTGCATGGGTTATTGCGTGAGGTCTTGTGGAAGCATCACCGGGATTTTCATCGTTGCAAAGAAGAAGCGGCATACAGCGTATAAGATCCCGGCAGGTATTAAATATGGTGAGCTTTGCTGTTTTTCCGCCGTTTTCATCATCTATGGGACAAAGCCATTCTTTGAGGCACAGCCAGCCTTCTATTCTTTCGGTGGCGAGCTTTGTTAAATACACTCCGTAATCGGAAAAAAGTTCGGCTATGCTCTTACCGCTGTCCTTTTGCCGTGACCACAGGTCGGAAGGAGCTATCACTATACTTACACCGTCCGATTTCTCACGTATTTTTGCCGCAGCTTCGCTGACTATCAGTTCGGGGATATGTATCTCATCATAGACATATGCGAAGCCATCCGGGGACATTGCCACAAACACCGCCGCCAGCATATCAAGACCGTAGTCTATCGCACAGTATCTTTTCCAGGTATCCGGGATATCAAAGGGTTGTATGACATGGATCTCGTTGCTGAATTCCGGGAAGAACTGTCCTGCAAAGACATTCCAGTCACCGTTCAGCCAGGCTCTTCTGAGATCCCCCGGAAGGCTTTCCAGCCGTTCGAGGTAGTCCGGATCTTTATCAAGCAATATGCCGTTGTCGTACACCGAGGCAGGAATAAATATGTAGTCCTCCTCCTTTTCGCCTTTGCGCAGGCTCTTATCTATAAACAGCCGCTTTACCCAGCCGTGGCCTACACCGCCGGGGTTACAGGTAAGGTACATTCTTTTTGGGAAATCGTTGGTGCCTCGAAGGCAGGCTTTGAGTGTCTGAAACTGATATTCGGAAAAGTGAGTAGCTTCATCAAGTCCGATGACATCGTATTCCTGTCCCTGATACTGATTTACGTCCTCCTCGCAGTCGCAGTAGCCGAGCTTTATACGGGAGCCGTTGGGAAATTCAAAGCATTTTCGTGTATCGGTGTATTCGGCAATTTCCCGCAATTCGGAAAGAAGCGGGCGGATATGGTTTTCGCGAAGCTCAGGATATGTGCGTCGAAGCAGCAGAACGGAAATTCCTTCATAGCGCAGGCACATAAGCACCAGCTTTCTTCGCAGCGCCCAGCTTTTGCCGCCGCCTCTTGCCCCACCGTATGCCGTATATTTTGCACGGCTGTCAAAGAACTGTATCTGCTTTTCCTGGGGGATTCCCGGGAGTATTACATTTTTTGAGTCCATGATGTTTCCTCCCGCTTTCTTTATTACTCACCGAGTTTTTTTGCTTCATCGGAAAGGCTTATGCTGATGCTTCCGTTCTCGGCGGTTTTATTATCTTTATCGTTCCAGCCGAAGCTGTACTTGAGTGAATTTGATGCCGCTGCTGCAGATATCCTTCCGGACAGTGCATTTTCTTCGATGAACGCTTCTATTTTTGTAAGCACGTTGCGAACGAACATTCTGCCGTTTCGTGTGGATTCAAGGCTTTTGAAGCCGTCTCTGTCTATTCCGAGAGTACAAAGGAGTCCGGAGAGAGTATACGGCTTTGCAAGCGGTGCTTTTTCGTTGCATGCCCCATTTGCTTCATCACATTCCGCAAAGTACTTTTTTGCAAGTTTTTGATATTGTTCTATAGTTCTTCTTCTGTTTATCAAGATGCGTTCCTCCCTCATTAAAAATCTTCTCTTATTCCGTCATCGCAGACGAATTCTTTGCCGAAGGAGTCGGTATATTCATCGGCATATTCCTGCCAGCACTGTTTATGGATCACGTCGCCGTTGGCGTACAGGCGAAGAGCCGTTTCACCGGGCATTATGGCACATCCGCAGTAGCTGCATTTTTCGGCGTTATCATAAATGTCATTGTATTTCACAGCGAAGATACCGTCATCGGACAGAAGCTCATCTTCTGTAATTTCAAGTTTGTTTTTTGTCAATAGGATCATCCTTTCTTTTCGAAAAAAGTCGAACATTCGTAATGAACGTGTGTTCTTTGAGGGGGTTTAAAAAAATTCGGTTTTGGTGCAAACCGAGGTGTCAGTGTCGAACTCGTGTTCTTGTGTGATGGATTATACCACACTTTTTGGGGTTTGTCAAGAGATTTTTCGAACTCGCGTTCTATTTCGTGAAAATGCAACGAAGAATTCAGAACAGCCGTTCTTGAATATTGGTTAATATGCGAATTGACTTTTTGGGGAGGAGGTTTGTAATTTTTTGCGGTGGATGGATCAATGTTTGAGAGGTGTTTGGAGAGGCGGTAATTTTGGAGTGAAAAATTTGATTTTTTGGGGGATTTTTCTTTGGAGATTGGAAAATTTCGGGGGATTTTTTGGTGGGTTTGGTTTTTTTGAAGGTGTTTTTGGTATTGTTTTGTTCTGTTTTGGAGGGTTTTGGGCGGGTTTAGAGGTGTTTTGGCGAGTTTTTTTAAGAAAATTTGTGTTGGGTATTGACTTTTTTTGGAGGTTGTGGTAAAATTTTTATGCTACACTAATTGAATATCGTGGGGGTATTTTTGCGTTAACCGTATAATACCGCATAATTTTGAGGGAAAGTCCGCATTTTATGATAAAATGCAGGCTCTTAAAAGCATACTTGGCTTTCTATTAGAATTATTGGATTATACGGTATGCCCCCGACGATTAGTGTAGCAGCAATCTTCAGAGCCTTGTGTTTTTGTGCGTGGTGACGTTGGTTGCTGCGCACTTTTTATTTGGCTAAAAATTTAGTTTCGGGGGTGAAATTTTTATTGTCGGACAATTCACCGTATGGTGATGGAGAAAACTGTATAGATTTGAAGGGAGTTATGAAATGAAAAAAATTTTTTCGGCACTTATTTGCCTATTTATGCTTTTGCAGACGGTAAGTATTACCGCATTTGCATCCGAAATACTTGATACACCGGAATTAACAGATCCTGATATGCCATATATGACAAGAAAGGACTTTGATCCTATGGATGTATATGTTTCGTCGTACGATGAATATATAGATCCGACTGAAGATTTTTGGCTTGAATGGGATGCTGTTCACAATGCGGATTATTATATAATCTATGTAAAGGGATTATATGATGCTCCGGATCCGGATGATCCCGATAACGAAGAGGACGGAGAAATTATTGACAAGGATACTTATTGGGAATATACCGATTTTTGTATTGATTCCGATGATCTGATGGATTGGCAGGGAGAATTTATAAAGGTTTCACTTCAGGCGATGAACGATGACGGAGATTATTCGTGTATGGGGTGGTATTACTTTGAGATAGATTATGCCGATGATGATTATTACGAAGACGATGACGATGATTGGGATGACGATGAAGAGGACGAAGAAGACCCGGAAGCATATATATACATTGACGATGATGAATACGAAGAGGGCGACGAAATAGAAGTTGAAATCGAATTCTATGATGATGTTGAGCTTCGAGAATATGAAATCTATCACGATGGTGATTTGGTGGAATCCGATTGGCTTTACGGTGACGAAGATGATATATCGCTTACTCTTACAGCCATAGAAGGTGGAGCTGATATAGAAGTCTACGTATATGACGAAGCGGGAAACGAAGGATATGACTGGGTAGACTATGATTGTTCCGGCGGCGGTGATGATGAAGACCCTGAAGCTGATATTTGGCTTTCACCTGACAAGGATGAGTTCACCCCAGGTGAAAGTATAACCGTAAAAATGGATTTTGAAGATAATGAATCTCTCAAGAAGTGGACTCTTTACCACGACGGAAAATACGTATACAGTTTCGGCTTATCAGGAGCAAGCGACGGTGCTACTTATTGGACTAATGCAAAGTCTGCGGAAGGAGAGCATTGGTTTGAGGTAGTTGTTGAGGACTCGGCAGGTAATGAAGATTCGGACGAGTATTATTATGAAACGATAATAGAAGAAGAAGAAAAGACACTCAGTTTTTATATATATTACGATGCAAACGGTGGCGCATTCTCCAGTGGAAACAAAAAACCAGTCCACGGCTTTAACAATGAAACTGCTGAACTGATAAACGGAAAATATGCAGCAAGAATAGATATATACGACAAGTACCCGTCTCGTGATGATGCCACTTTTGTAGGTTGGGCTGACTCAGCAAGTGGTTCTGCAAAGTATAATCCCGGCGATGAGTTTATTTACTATGAGTCATACGGAAACTCAATCACTCTTTACGCAATTTGGGAAATCGAAGAAGTACCGGTATATGCGGTGACATATAATGCAAACGGCGGTTCCACTCCTCCCGCAAAACAAACCTTCAAGGATGGTGAATCCGTTACTCTTTCATCATCAAAACCCACAAGAAATGGCTATGTTTTCTTAGGCTGGGCTGCTTCGGCAAGTTCTAAAAAAGCTTATTATTTCAGCGGAGAAACACTCAATCTCGGCGGCGACCTAAACCTTTATGCTGTTTGGGAAAAAGAGGAAGTACCGGTATATACGGTCACCTTTGATGCAAACGGAGGCAGTGGCGGTCCTGATTATGTTACTACGGACGAAGATGGTTATTTTACAATTCCCGATGATATACCTGAAAGATATGGGTATGAATTTTCAAACTGGACAAAGTATCCGTCAACTCCGTTCGATGTGCTTGATCAGGCATATTATCCCGATACCGAGAGATACACATCATATGATATTACACTTTACGCGCGTTGGTACAAGCTATCAGAATATACACTAACATATAATGCAAACGGCGGCTACGATGCGCCATCCTCAGAGAGCGTATTGGAAGGCGAAGAGATTGAAATTACATATGAAGAACCTGAAAGAGACGGTTATGAATTTTTAGGTTGGTCAACATCAGCATATGCAGATGACTATGAATACAGTGAAGGAGATGATATTCTTCTTGAACGTAATATGACACTGTACGCAGTTTGGGAAAAAGAACCGGACGACGAAGATCCCGAAGCTGATATTTGGCTTTCACCCGACAAAGATGAATTTGAACCCGGTGAAAGCATAACCGTAAAAATGGATTTTGAGGATAATGACTCTCTCAAAAAATGGACTCTTTATCACGATGGAGATTATGTATACAGTTTCGGCTTATCGGGAACAAGTGACGGTGCCACTTATTGGACAAATGCCAGATCCGAAGCAGGCGAGCATTGGTTTGAAGTAGTTGTTGAAGACTCGGAGGGCAATGAAGATTCGGATGAGTATTATTATGAAACAATAATAATTGATGAAGAAAAGCCTACAGTTACTATAAGCGGAATGAAATCATCGTATACTGTTGGTGATCTTGTTGAACTGACATTTACTTTCCGTGACAATTCAGGACTTTCGAAATTTGAAGTATATTCCGATGGAGTAAAAATTGACTGGGATTATCTCAGCGGAACCTCAGACAGCTATGATTATGAATTCTTCGCTATAGACGGAACAAATTCCATTGAAGTAAAGGTTTGGGATACGGAAGGAAACATAGGTTATGTATCTAAAACCTGTCAGGGTGTAAAAAAAGCAGAAAAGAAGATTGTTCTCGGAATAGATAATACTGCTGCTAATGTCAACGGCTCTACGGTGTACAATGATGTAGCTCCGATTATTGTAAACAACAGAACTATGCTTCCCGCAAGGTTTGTTGCCGAATCTCTTGGTGCTTCGGTATATTGGAATGATTATGAAAGAAAAGTAACTATTAAGGGGGCTGACGGAACAACCATTGAGATCTTTATAGATTCTTCAACTGCGTATGTTAACGGCTCTGCAAGATACCTTGATTCACCTGCTTTTATAAGCAACTCCAGAACTTATACGCCTGTCAGATTCATTTGTGAAGCTCTCGGGGCAAATGTTGAGTGGAATGAATACAGCAGGCAGGTTACTATTACAAAATAATAACGTATATAGCTATTCAATAATAAAGATAGGGTGCACCTTTTACGGTACACCCTGTTTTTGTTTTATTCGGTTGGTTTATTCTTCGGTGAGGGCTTTGGTTGCGGCTTCTATTATGAGGGCTCGGGCTTCAGCGTTGGTCTTGCCTCGGATGGTGCAGCCTGCGGCTTTTATGTGACCGCCGCCGCCGAAGGTTTCGCATATCTTTGCGCAGTTGGTATCGAGGTTGGAACGGAGAGACATTTTTACGCAGTTTTCTCCGGTTACGGAGTCTATGTGCTGTTTTGCGAAGATGCTCAGTTCTACGCCTTTGACTTCACGGAATATCTGGGTTATGCCGTCGCAGTCTTCTTTTGTTGCTCCGCAGAGGGCAAGTTCTTCGTCAAGCAGAAGGCAGAAGGCGAGCTTGCCGTCGCAGAGAAATTCCGTTTTGGGAATACAGAGTCCCGTGAGCTTATATTGGGCGAGGCTCTTTGTATCAAAGAGAAGGCGGGATATCACTTCCGTATCTGCTCCGACGGATTTGAGTCTTGATGCACACAGGAGGGTTTTTGCGGTTGTATTTCCGTACTTGAATGAGCCGGAGTCGGAGGATATTGCGGCGTAGAGCTTATCGGCGATGCTTGCGGTAAGAAGTGGTTTGTTTGCGATTGCGGACAGCTCGTCGCAGAGTTCGAGTATCATTTCACCGCAGGCGGCACAGGTAGCGTCACGCCATATGTAGTCGGTGTTCATTGTATTTATCATGTGGTGATCTATGCAAAGGTTTATCTTTCCTTCGTACAGTTCTCTTATTCTGCCGAGAAGCTCGGGAGAGGCGACGTCTGTGCTGAGGATAAAGTCGGGAGTGTAATCATCCTCGACGGGTATGCCGAATGAAAGTGTTTCTTCCGGGATATCCTTTGCGATGAATACGAGCCTTTCGGGGAGTGCGTGGGGGCATACGACTTTGACGGTCTTTCCGAGACTCAAAAGGATCTGTGCAAGGGCAAGTCCCGAACCTACGCAGTCACCGTCCGGGTTTGAATGGACAAGGATGATGAGTTTTTCTTTGGTTATAAGTTCTTTGGCGCAGTCTTTTACGGTGTAGGTCTTCATGGTGGTGGTCTCCCTGTTAATAATGAATAATGAATGATGAATAGTGAATAATTGAGGAGGATTTCTGCGAAATCTGCTTTTTGGAGGTTGTCTGCGGAGAAATTTAGGAGTCAAGTGGGATTGACGAATAATCGTCGGTGTAGATGTTGCATATTTTTTTTATTTCTGTGCGAGTGTGGGGTTTGCAATAGTAGTCTTCTATGCCGACAAGTGTCATGCCGAGAGCTTTGCCTGTGCGAAGGCTGTATATGGCATCCTCAAAAAGTGTACATTCTTTTATATCACAGTTCATTCTTGCGGCGGCTTCGAGAAAGATATAGGGACTTTCCTTGCCTGTTTTGCGATCCTCGGATGAGATGAGGAAGTCGATATATTCCGAAAGCCCGCAGAGATTGAGGGCGTGAGTGGCAAGGTCGGAGGGAGTTGCTGTTACAACGCAGATATCCGCGCCTTGTGCTTTCAGCTTTTTCAGGAATTCCTCCGCGCCTTTTTTCGGCTGCTGTTTCTTTTTATAGCTTTCGGTGACGTGGGACATGATGATATTGATAATGGTATCAAAGTCGGTGTCATCGCCCATGGTATCCCGAAGGTATGCGAGAGCTTCGTATGTGCCGCCCAGGATCACTTCCGAGAAAAAGATTTCGGGGATGTCCTCTCTTTTGTATTTGCAATGGTTATCTATGTAGTTGTACACGGCTTCCGCCCATACGCCGTTTGAATCGGTGAGGGTGCCGTCCATGTCGAATATTGCGTGGGTTATCTTCATTTTTTTGTCCTTGTTTTTTGATCACATACCGTATTTTAGCATATTGATGTTATTTCATAAACATGATTATGTAAATTTTAAAAAATGGGTTTACAAATCGGTGGGATAGTGGTATAATTACTCGGTAGGCAATATATCCGATACAAAATTCATATGCAGGAAGGAAAGCATTATGATCAACGGAATCGATTATTACCGCAGATATGAGCCTGTATTCAGACACTGGAAGATCGACAGGCTTATCGGTGAAGACAAGGCCGGAGAAATATTTGAAATAAGCAGAAAAGCTCAGGACGGTACTTTATGCCGCGCGGCGATGAAGACTGTTTGTATACCGGAAGCGGATATTGAATTCAGGATACAGCAGAGCGGTGCGGATGTCGCGGAGAGATCAAGGGAATACTTTGATGAGATCGTAAAAAAGATCGGAAACGAATGCGAGATCATGGCAAGGCTCGGTGAAAACCCGAATATCGTCATGTATCGGGAGCATACGGAGACAAGGCATCGCAATGCCATCGGATGGGATATTTTCATAAGGATGCAGCCGGTGATGACCTTTGCGGAATATCGCAACAAAAACGGGCTGAGTGAGAATGATATCATAAGGCTGGGCATACATATCTGTAATGCTGTTGAATCTTTTCACGGACTCGGTGTCGTACACGGTTACATAAGGCCGGATAATATTTTCGTGGATGAGGCGGGCAATTTCATGCTTGGTGATTCCGGCATCCTCAAGATCCTTGACGAGATGTATTCGGGGATAGCAAAGCCCGGTGCGGCTGTTTATACGCCTCCGGAAATATACAGCGGCAAGGCTTTCGGAGCTACGGTGGATGTTTATTCGCTGGGATTGTTTCTTTATGAGCTTCTGAATCACGGCAGAGCACCTTTTATGCCTGCATATCCGATGGAGCTGAAAGGCGATGACAAAGACAGAGCACTGCTTGTAAGGATGAACGGCACTGCTCTTCCATATCCCGACGGAACGAAAAACAAGGCGCTTTGCGATATCGTCCTGAAGGCTTGTGCTTTTGATCCCGCTGACAGATTTGCAAGTGCGGCGGAAATGAAGGCGGCACTTGAAGGTCTTGCCGATGACAACAGCGGTGCGGCTTTTTCTCCGATCCCTGTTTCTTTACCCGATGATGGTCGTGCGGATATCCAACATGAGGCTGTCGGAGTTAACGGTGCGGTTGCAAGCGGCATGACCGAAAATGTCGGAAATGTTGCCGGTATGACTGTTGACGGAATACATATTGACGGTATATCGGACGGTGGTGCTTCTTCCGGAGAAGTATCTGTCGGAGCAGACTTGACAGGCGACAAGCGCGGTGCTCCCAAAAAAGCGAAAAACGGTAACAAGTCCCGGATGGTATGGGCTGTACCCATCGCTTTCCTGCTTGCGGTATTGGTCGTGCTTTTGCTTTTGTGGGTATTCTCACGCAAGAACGATGACGAGTCGGGGCAGGTATCCGATATTTTGGTAAGTAATTGTTCTCATTCGGAGACGACCATCGAGGAAGGAAAGAGAGACGGTGATCTGATAGAGATCAAGAGCATTTGCGTGGATTGCGGTGAGCTTGTTGGCGTCAATGTCATCAACATCAAGGATGTGTGTGAGCATACCGAAACAGAGGTCATTGAAGGCGAGAAAAAATATGATAAGCTCGATTGGGAAAGAACGGATGAGATAAGATGCGTTACCTGTGATACTGTTGTTGACACAAAGACAGTGACGGGTACGGATATATGTACTCATACCGAGACGGTCGTTGTTGAGGGTGAGAAACAAAGCAACGGACTTGACTGGACAAGAGTTGACGAGAAGAAATGTGTTGTATGTGAAGAGATCATCGCTACAGAAACCGTTACCGGCAGGGATGAATGCAAGCATAACGACACGGAAGTGATAAAAGGCAAAAAGAATTACAGCGGACTTAACTGGACCAGGACAGATGAGACAAAGTGTAAGGTCTGCGGTGAAGTTATCGATACAAAGACAGTCAGCGGCAAGGATGAGTGTTCACATTCTTCCACGAAGGTCGTTCAGGGCAAGAAGGTGTACAGTGACGGCGTTAACTGGACAAGGACAGACAAGACTGTCTGCAGTAAATGTAACACTACGATAAGCACCAAGACGGTAAAGGGTACTGACAATTGCTCGCACAAGAATAAGCGTACAATCTACGGTGAAAAGATCCAGACAGGTAACAACAGCTGGAAGCGTACCAACAGGCAGGAATGTGCGGATTGCGGTGCTTTTCTGGGTAATTTCGAGGAGTTCGGTGAAAATGAGTGTCCGCATCTCTCAACATATATAGACCAGACTTCCGCCCCCGGATATCTCAGAACGATATGTGTCGATTGCGGAAAGGTGCTGGATAATAATTTTATCGGAAATAATTGAGAAGTCTTTCCCGACCGATCAAAAACTCCGATGATCCTTAACGGCAAGAGCTGATCGTAAAAATGGAAAACGAGCGTATAGCAATAAAAGCAAAGGAGAAAAGACAATGACAAACAGAAAGGACTGGCCCTGCGGTGCATCTTCATGCATACTCGGTCACTATGAAGGACATAATGAGGAAGGCTTTGCAAGATATGTGAAGGCGGGAATAAAGTACGCGGAGATATCCATGCAGGATGACAAGCTGAAGGAATATGATTTTTATGAGCATCCGGAGACAGTTGCAGAGGCGGCGAAGAAGAACGGTGTTGAGCTTTGGAGCTTTCATGTGCCGTTCAGCGGATTTCTTAATGTTGCAAATCTTGATCCCGTGAAGGGACCTGAAGGTATGGCTGTTATGGAGAAGGGTATAAGGGCGGCACTTAAGATAGGTATCAAGACTATCGTCATACATCCTTCAAGCGAGCCCAATGATGATGAGACAAGACAGCAGAAGATAGAAAAGAGCATTGAGAACATGAGATATCTTGCGAAGATATGCGATGAAGCGGGGGCGAAGCTTTGCGTTGAGGATCTTCCCAGGACTTGTCTCGGAAACAGTTCTTTTGATATCATCACATATCTCAACGAGATTCCGGAGATGGATCTTTGCTTTGATACAAATCATCTTACCATGCAGACAAATGAGGATTTCCTTGATGATCTCATTTATCACAATATGCACGGCAGGATAAGGACTCTTCATGTTTCCGACTATGATTTTATCGATGAACGTCACAGGATTCCCGGTGATGGTATCAACGACTGGGATGCTATAATGGAAAAGCTTGAGGAGCTCTGTTACAAGGGTGTATTTATGTATGAAGTATCACATCCCAAGGAGAGAGAGCTTCTGACGCTTGAGGAGATCAAGGCTAATTATGACGGTCTTATGAAATAACAAATTTTGGCTGATAGGAGTTTGTCCCGTCAGCCTTTTCTTTTCATATTGTATGTATTGTTACCGTGTAGGTGGTCTTGCCGTTTTGAGGATCTGTGCGGATATCCGTGCGGCAGCCTGCGTTTTCCAGAGTTGTGCAGAGCTTTCTGAGGGAATTTTCGAAGGTACGAAGGTCTCTGAGGATGACCGTCTTTTTTGAAGGTGCGGATGATTGCGGCATTGACGGTTCTTTTTCCGTACGGAGGTTTTTTATGTGCTTTTTTGCGAATGCTTCAAGGTCATCGGGGTACAGGTCGGAAGCCTTTGATATTGCACTGCAGAGGGAGGCTGTTTCCGTTGCTGTATAGTTTTCCTCGGCGCAGAGCTTTATTGTGTAGTAGCGCAGGCGGGATGGGATATCCGTGAACAGGACTGCTGTTTTTTCCGGGATACCGAGAGTTGTTATTGCCTGCATTTCGGCTCGGGATAGGTTACAGAGCTTTAATTTTCTTCCGAGGTCCGATTCGGATATTGAGAGGAGCTTTGCGGTAGACGGGATGTCTCTGCCGTTTTTTTCGTGCAGGCGGTTTATTGCTCTTGCTTCGTCGAACATTGTGAGCTTTTCCCGTTGGATATTTTCTATGACGGAAAGGTATTCGTACAGGTCTTTTCCGTCGGTGAGGATGCAGGGGACTGTCGGCATTTCGAGAAGTATTGCGGCACGGAGTCTTCTCTCCCCTGCTATTAGCTCGTATCTGCCTTTTGTTGAGAGCCTTACTGCAAGAGGCTGGAGGATGCCGTGGCGTTTTATGCTGTCTGCAAGGCACAGAAGCGAGCTGTCGGGGAAGTTTGTTCTTGAGAGAGACGGATTTGGCTTTATGAGGTATGGCGGGATATGGAAGAGGTCGGATCCGTATGAGAGATTTGTCAGCATTTCGTGTATCCTTTCATATGTGAGATGATTTAATACTTTCGTTCGGTATCGTGTTCTTTATATTATACTGTGTGTTGTGCGAGAATATCGTCGAATCGGATGGAGAAGGAAATAAAAAACCTCTCCTTTGCGAGACAGCTCGTTCGGGAGAGGTTGTTGTATTATCTTTTACAGGTCAAGGTTGCGTTCTATGACCTTTTTGCCGCGCCAGGAATATGCTCTTTGGGAGAATTCCTCGTCGGACATTGAGGCGAGAAGCTCTTTGGTGAGAATGGGAATGCGGGATCTCAGGAAGAATTCTATCGGAGTATCGGAAGCGTTTTGATTGTGAGGGCAGAGCTTTTGACAGATGTCACATCCCCA
>SVQR01000124.1 GCA_015065225.1 Oscillospiraceae bacterium
CTTATCACAAAGGAATCTTTCTTTTGCTTTGGCTGAAAGCTCACCTTTATCGTATTTTTCAAAGAATCCCTTTGCCTGTGCAGAGAAGGCAAATACAGGCATCTTTGTTTCCGAATAAAAATCGAATTCAGTTTTATCCATCATGACAAGAGTGGGATCATAGTTTTTAGCAGGTACGGCACAGGACCACTGTATCTGGCTTGAAGCTATTCCCATAAGTCCGTGCTGCTCAGCATATTTATTTGCTTGCGCTATTCTTTCACCGCACCAGTTTGATGTTCCGAAATAGCGGATATTTCCTTTTTTTACCTGCTCGTTGAGAGCTTCGATTATAGGTCCGACGGGAAGTCTTTTATCATCCCTATGAAGCCACAGAAAATCAATATAGTCGGTTTTAAGAGCCTTAAGACTCTTCTCAATATCACTCTCTATCTCGTCTTTTGAAAGACGGCTGACGTCCATCTTTCCAAGCGGCGGATGAGAGCATTTTGATGATATTATGACCTTGTCTCGTATCTTTCTCTGTGACAGATATTCGCCTATGACTTCTTCGCTTTTGCCTGCAGTATAAAGTCTTGCCGTATCTATCGTATTTCCGCCAACATCAAGGTAAAAGTCCATAAAACGGCTCGCATCCTCAAAGGAAGTCGTTTCACCGTAATAATCGCTGCCGAGGATTATCTCCGAGCAGTAAAGATCTGTATTACCGAGTTTTTTTATTTTCATGACACTTTCCTTACTTCAATGTTATTACCGTTACTCCGCTGTCACCCTCACCGTAATCGCCCTGTCTGAAGGATGCGACACGCTTGTCTTTTCTGAGTCTCTGAGTTATCGCCGCACGCAATGCTCCCGTTCCCTTTCCATGTACCACGGTAACAGAACCGAGGTTTGCCAATATGGCGGTATCGATATACTTATCAACCTCCAGCCACGCATCGTCTCCTATCATTCCGCGGACATCTATTTCGGATCTTACATCCCGTGAAACCTGCGGTGTGGACATTCCGTTGCGGTTGACCTTGCGGAAGTTGTTTTTCTTCTTTTTATTATCGGAAGGTTCTTCTATATCTATAAGAAGTCTTAGGTTATCTTTATTGGTCTTGAGCTTTGCAAATCCCACCTGAACATGGTACTGATCCTTGTCTATCTTGAGTATAGTGCCTTTCTGTTTCAGGTCATATACCATTATCTCATCGCCCGCCTTGAATTCACGGGAAGGTTTATAGATAGTTTCCGCACGTTCAAGGTTGATGCCGAGCTTATCGCTTGCCTGCTTTACCTTTGCGGCGACATTTGCCTTACTTGCAGCGATCGCCTTTGCGAAGTCTTCGGCTTCTTTTTTACGCTTGATCTCGTCAAGCTCTTCAAAAATATAATCGGATGCGGCTTTTGCGGAGTCTATCAGCTTTCTTGCTTCACGTTCTGCCTTTGCTTCAAGCTCGGAGATTCTTTGATTAAGTTCTTCCCTGTCCTTTTTTGCCTTATCCTTTGCTTCTCTCAGTTCTTCCTTGAGCTTCTTCGCCTGCTCTCTTTCTGCTTCAAGACCGCTTCTTGCATTTTCAAGCTCATTTACTACTTCCTCAAAACGTCTTGATGCACCGGGAACATAGTCGTTTGCATCTGCGATAATAGATTCATCAATACCAAGTCTCTGTGCGATGGCAAAGGCATTTGAACGTCCCGGAAGACCGATCGTTAGCTTATATGTGGGTCTGAGTGTTTCGAGATTAAACTCGCAGGATGCATTGGATACGCCATCTGTTTCAAGCGCATATGCCTTAAGCTCGGCATAATGTGTTGTTGCCGCACACAGACAGCCTACCTTCCTTATTCTTTCGAGTATCGCCTCTGCAAGTGCCGCACCTTCAACCGGATCAGTACCCGCACCAAGCTCGTCAAAAAGAACAAGAGAGTCTTCTGTTACTTTTCCGAGGATATCTACTATATTTACCATATGAGCCGAGAATGTTGAAAGAGACTGCTCTATGCTCTGTTCATCCCCGATATCTGCAAGAATGCTTGTGTAAACGGGAATAACCGAGCCCTCATCACATGGAATATGAAGTCCCGACTGTGCCATAAGAGAAAAAAGACCGAGTGTCTTGAGTGTGACTGTTTTACCGCCGGTATTCGGACCTGTTACAACAAGCATGGTATATCCGTTACCTATAGAAACATCTATAGGCACAACCTTATCTTTATCAAGAAGAGGATGACGTGCTTTTTTCAGATTTACGTTTCTTCTTGATGTAACAATAGGTGATATAGCGTTCATTCTGAATGACAGCTCCGCTTTTGCAAAGACAACACCAAGATCGCACAGTATATCGTAGTCTGCCTTGAGTATTTCGGAGAATCTTGATACTTCCGTTGTCAGGTGGAACAGTATCTTTTCTATTTCCGCCTGTTCCTTTGTTTCAAGTACGCGAAGCTCGTTGTTTGCTTCAACTACCGCCATAGGCTCAATAAAAAGAGTTGCTCCGGATGCGGAGGTATCGTGTACAAGACCTTTTATCTCATTTCTGTATTCTGAGCGTACCGGGATAACATATCTGCCGTTACGCATGGTGATGATATTCTCCTGAAGATACTTTGAGTATTCTCCGGAAACATACCTCTGCAAGCAATCCTTTGCCTTATTTCCCGCATTTCTCATTTTTCTGCGGATATCATAAAGTTCGGGTGTTGCGGTATCTGCTATAAGATCCTCGCCTATTATGGCGTTGCATATGGATTCCTGAAGATATTTATTAGGTACAAGCCTTGATGAAAAGTCAAAGAGGCTTGAATCCGCCGTGAGATTTTCACCGAAGTATGCCGAAATGGAAGATGTGGCACGAAGCACTTCGGCAACGGCAAGCAATTCTGTTGTATTCAGCGATGCACCCTTATCGGCTCTGAACAAAGCGGAGGATATGTCCTTTATACCGTAAAACGAAGGAGCACCCTTTGTATTGACAAGGTTTCTTGCCTCAGTAGTCTGCCTTTGCATTGTTATGATGAAATCACGGGATACTGAAGGGGTAATTGACTTTATAACCTCCATACAACCCTCAAAGGGAGCACAATCGGCAAGCATAGCGAGTATCTTATCGAATTCAAGTGTCACGGTAGAGCGTCTGAAGCCCTCAAAGGATATGCTGTTCACCGAATCCGAAGTGAAAATCCTGTTTTCGTCTAAATTTGTATTCATATTTCCTTTCATTTGGCGTTTATTACGCAATAATATAATAATAGCAAAATTTATAATTTAAAACAACCCTTTGATTTTATAAAAAGGGGTACGATTTTAACCATTTTATTGAAAATCGAAGTTTTTAACATAATAATCCAGTGTCTTAAAGCGTTTTTCTGTCTGTACTGTGAGATACTGCTCACATATTTGCGAGAATTCTTTTCTCGCACTGTCTGCAAGCCTGAAAGCAAGCATCCTGTTCTGAGAAGCTTTACAGATATATTTTACTGCTTCATATGTATCAGCACCTATGGCATGTCCGTCCTTGGATAGCTCGAAGGTTTCAGCAGATGAGCATTTGTCGCATACAAAACCGCCATGCATAAGCTCAAATAAGAGATTCTTCTGCGACGTCTTTATTTCAGCACCACATAAAGCACATGTGTCAAAATTCGGAAGAAATCCCTGTATGCACATAGCCTGAAGCTCAAATGCTCCCTTTATCATCCACTTGGGTTTTGTCTTGAGATTTGCAAGAGCATAAAGACTGTTCAGAAGAAGGCGCAGCATTCCGGATTCATCGCTTTCCTCAACGCAGACCTCATTTGCCACCTCACAGAAATATGATGCAAGAGCAACAGCCTCTAAATCATCCGCAAGTCCCGTAAATGTATCCTTGACTTCGATAGCATCAAGCCATAATCTTTCATCACGCTTTACAAAGCAGAAATCCGAATAGCAAAAAAGATGTGCGCCTGCACTGCGTTTGCTGTTTATCGCCTTTATACCCTTTGCAAGTACCGTCTTCTTTCCCTTTTTGCTTGTTATAATTGTAAGCAGCTTGTCGTTATCGCTCATTGGAAGCTCTTTTACAACTACGCCCTCAAGTGTAAGATCGTATGCCATTTTGTCTTATCCTTTATCAGTTTTCTTTTTTGAATCCGAGGCGGTTAAGGCTCAGCTCGCTGTCACGCCAGTTCTCCTTGACCTTTACCCAGAGATTGAGATATACCTTCTGTCCGAAGAATGCTTCCATATCTTCTCTTGCATATGTAGCAATCTTTTTAAGAGTCTCACCGTTCTTTCCGATGATTATCTTTTTATGGGCATTCTTTTCGCAGTATATCTCGGCTCTTATCTCAATCAGCTTTGAGCCTTCCTTGAAATCCTCAATAACAACAGCAGTTCCGTGAGGAATCTCATCCTCCATTGTACGCAGAAGCTTTTCACGGATTATTTCGGAGCAGATCTCCCTTTCGGGCATATCTGTAATTATATCGTCGGGGAAGTACCATCTTTCTTCCTTTAAGAAAGGCTGAAGTTCCTTCATGACAATATCTACACCGTCATTGAAAAGTGCGGAGATCGGAATGACCGAAACAAAATCATGAAGCTTTGAGAATTTATCTATTGTAAGAAGCAGCTTGTCGCGCTTTCCGGCATCTGTCTTATTGATAACAAGAAGTGACGGTATGTTTGCATTCTTTATCTTTTCGATTATCTCGATATCCGCCTTTTCGGGAAGCTGTCCGGATTCCGTCATGTAGATTATAACATCTGTTCCGGAAAGTGTCTCATCGGCGGATTTCATCATGTACTCGCCGAGCTTTGTCTTTGGTTTATGCATACCGGGAGTATCAAGGAATACATACTGTGAATCGCCTTCGGTGTATATGCCCGTTATCCTGTTTCTGGTAGTCTGAGGCTTGTTTGAAACTATAGCGACCTTTTCACCGATGATGGTATTCATAAGTGTACTCTTTCCTACATTAGGGCGACCGATGAGAGCTATGAATGCCGTCTTTTTTACTTCATTTGCACTCTTTTCGAGAAGTGCATTGAGTTTTTCTTCCTGCTTTCTCTTCTTTTCTTCCTCATAACCCTCTCTTGCAAGTCCCATTTGTGCAAGAATCTCTTCGCAGGATTCGTTCATGTATTCTTCATCGCCCTCGATAGTCTCGTGATCATATCCGAGAAGGTGAAGAACGGAATGTACGGTAAGGAAGCATATCTCTCTTTCAAAGGAGTGTCCGTACTCCTGAGCCTGACTGTTTGCCTTTTCGACTGAAAGAACGATATCGCCAAGTGCAACAGGCTCTCCCTCAATAATGTCATCCTCATTGATCTCACCGTTTTCAAGCAGAGGAAATGAAAGAACATCTGTAGGTGCATCCTTGCCTCTGTAGTCACGGTTAAGAGTGTGTATACCGTTGTTGTCGGTAAATGTGACGGATACTTCGCAATCAAATTCCACCTCTTCATATTCAAGAGCATTGTTTATCGCTCTTTTGATGAGGGCTCTCATTGCCGGAGTTACTGTCATAATCTTCTGTTCGTTTTTAGTATATATCTTATTTTTCATATTCTCTGCCTTATCTGTTGTTATTGTTATTATTGCTATTGCCGTTCATATTTATCTGCGAGTTTTTTTCATATGCCTGAATGATCTTCTGTACAAGTGCATGACGAACAACATCCTTATCGGTAAACCTGTGTGTTCTGATGCCTTCGATATTTCTCAGAATCTTCACCGCATCCACAAGTCCCGAACGCTTTCCGTCGGGAAGGTCTATCTGAGTTATATCTCCCGTAACAACGGCTTTTGATCCGAAACCGAATCTTGTCAGGAACATCTTCATCTGTTCGGGAGTTGTATTCTGAGCTTCATCAAGGATTATAAACGAGTCGTCAAGGGTTCTTCCTCGCATATACGCAAGCGGTGCGATCTCAATTACGCCCTTTTCTTTGTACTTTTCAAATGTCTCGGCACCGAGCATCTCAAAAAGAGCATCGTAAAGTGGTCTGAGATAAGGATCTATCTTATTTTGAAGGTCACCGGGAAGGAATCCGAGCTTTTCTCCGGCTTCAACAGCAGGTCTTGTAAGAATTATCCTCGATACCTGTTTTTCTCTGAGTGCGTTGACGGCCATTGCCACGGCAAGAAAAGTCTTACCTGTTCCCGCAGGACCTACACCGAAGATAACGGTATTTGTCTTTATGGCATCTACATACTTTTTCTGACCGACTGTCTTTGCCTTTATGGGCTTACCTTTATTGGTTATACAAATACAGTCACCGGAGAGCTCCGAAAGTTGGTTTTCTTCTCCGTCCGTGACCATACCGAGAACGTATCTTATATTCTGTTCGCCGAGATTCGGATTGAATTCCGCCATTCTTGAAAGGTACTCTACCGCAACGCTTCCTTTTCTGACGCTTTCATGATCCTCACCGCTGATTTTTATTCCGTCCTCAAGCGCAGAAACTCTGACATCAAGCTCTTTTTCTATTATTTCCGCATTGCAGTCAAAGCTTCCGAGGATATTTCTTATTGATTCGGGATTTGTGATTCTTATGATCTTTTCTGACATATACCGTTTCCTTAAAAAAATTTGTTGTATCAGATTGTTATATTAACCCATTTTTACAAATATATTTTACTATATATATATTAAAAAAGCAAGTACTTTTTTGATTTATTATAGGGATTTCCCCGGTAAAATACTCTCTTTTTCTCATCACAATTTCAAATGTAACTTTTTTTTGACTGATATTGACACAAATATCGTTCTGTGATAAAATACGAGGGTTTGAGTGGGATAGCAAGCGTTGCTCACGCAGCAATTGTATTGATTTAAATGCGTGACTCATGCATATTATAAAACAGCTATACGTGGAGTCAGAGTATTTGCTGAAGCCATCCGTGTATTGCTTTCGGAATATACATGGATTTTTATAAGGAGACAACAATGACTTTCGGATTTGGATTTTTTGTGCAAAATGCTCTTCTTGGCGTAGGTCTTGCAATGGATGCGTTCTCGGTGTCCGTGGCAAACGGTCTGAATGAACCGTGTATGAAGAAGAGAAAGATGCTTGGCGTTGCGGGAATGTTCGCATTTTTTCAGGCTCTTATGCCTATGCTCGGTTGGATATGTGTACATACGATAGTACAGTATTTCCAGGCCTTTGAGAAGATTATACCCTGGATTGCTCTGATCCTCCTGGGATTTATAGGAGGAAAGATGATATATGAAGGCTTCGGCAGTGAAGAAGATGATCAATGCTCCAAGCCGGGACTTGGGTTCGGTGCACTTGTAGTCCAGGGGATTGCTACTTCCATAGATGCTCTTTCTGTCGGATTCACTATTGCGGGATATGACGTTATAAGTGCACTTGTTGCAGCTCTCGTCATTGCTGTTATCACCTTCATCATATGTATGGGTGGAATATATATCGGAAAATCGGCAGGAAGCAAGCTGTCCGGTAAGGCGGGTATATTCGGCGGTATCATTCTTGTCGCAATCGGTGTTGAGATATTCCTTACCGGTACAGGTATAATTAAGTTTTGACTTTATACATCACAGGCTGTTCCTATGGGAACAGCTTTTTTATTGTTCGTTTCCCATTGCTACATCACGGATACACTCTGCTGTACAGTAAAGAGTTATATATTTTTCATTTTCCTCAATTTCAAATGCGGTTGAAAGCACCTCACACTCGCCGAGATCGCGCGAAAGCTTCCTGTACATTTTTTGATATGCCACATCTTCCGCTTCGTCACGCGATATCAATCTGTTTTCTGTATTATACGGTATTTTTTCTATACTTTTCAATTTGAACGGCAGAATTATGTTTTCCGACAATCTCAGCTTTTTAGCAGTTACATTGCACAAGTATCTTTCCGGAGTGTTATTGAAAAAAGTCGGTATCCTTGCATTTGTACCGAGAAATGACAGGATATGCTTTTTACAGGAGTCTTTTTCATATATGACTTTTCTTGTCTCGTAAGGAATATACACTGCAAATCTTTCCACGGTTTTTGCATATATCTTACCTTTTGCACCCGATATATATTCGTTGCCGTCTGCACCCTTTTCGACAGGAGAAATCAGCAATGTTCCTTTTTCAACCGCCTGCCCCTTTTCCACAAGAGATGTTCCGCAAAATACTTCGGGGCGTTCAATAATACAATCGTACGCCGACAATATTCCGCTCTCGGACACCGGCGGTTCGACAGTTTTTTTCTTAGTCCTTTCCGTCACTTCGGCAAAAGCAACATTTCCGCTCATATTTATTGCAATTCTTGTAAACCTGTCATCAAGTATAATAAATTTATTGCATACAGAGGATATTTTCTCCTTACTGTAAGTTTTTCCGACAGCGAAATCCAGTTCAGACAATGTGTTTATTATCTCGGAATCCCCTATCTTTTTGTTACCGCTGACCTCAATATCCCATATGGTATTATTGCGGTAAACGGCAAAAAGGATAGTCAGGATCAATCCTATAAGCAATCCCGGTCTTTGTCTAACAAAATTCAGATACAACGGTGTACCGTATACTCCGAGAAGTTTCATTTCACAATCAAAGCCGTCAAGAAAAGTCTCTGCCTTTTTCGATACGGAACAAAGACATGAAAACACAAAAGAGTACTCACCTGTCACACTTACATTAAAGACAGCTTCGGGAAATTGCCCCATAAGTCTTCCGCATATTCTTGACGGTGACGAGCAATTGACAGAGTATTTCTTTGTACCGAGAAGATTTCTGAAAAGCCTGTTCACGATAATTCTCCTTTCATACGGTTATTCGTTACAGATCATTCGGAAAAATTAATATCTGTAATATATCCCGCCAGTTTTACGGTATGTCTGTTGTAAAAACACATTGTAAGTTCTCTTCCGCAGACCGTAACGTACAGCTTTCCGACCTTCACCTTCATTTCGGTATCTCCGTACTTATCAACAGAGATGTTCCCCTGTGCTATAAGCTCTCTGTTTCCGCAGATAGTAAAAAGCGGGCGTTTTATGAATTCCAACGGTGAATTATCTATAAAACCTTTCGTTTTAGCTTTGAGCTTCCCGAATAAATCTTCAGACATGACATCATCTCCTTTACTTTATAACGTGAGCAAGATGTCCCCCGCCTCTATAGGCGGCGGGTTCCATTTCCTCACTCGGTGGGGGATCCAATCCCCCACCGAGTGACAGGCAGCTTTGCTGCCTCTTGCCACGTTGAAT
>SVQR01000125.1 GCA_015065225.1 Oscillospiraceae bacterium
GTCCTTGCAGGCTGTTGATGATGTCACGTTACAGGTATAAAAGCATGCTTTTACTCCTGTTCCGAGTATTCTGTCAATGACAGGCTGTGCAGCTTCGGGAGTGCAAAGATCAAGAATAGCAATATTTGCACCGAGAAGGGCGAATTTATATGCTATCTCTGCACCGATGCCTCTTGAACCGCCTGTTATTATGGCTGTTTTATCCTTGAGTGAAAGCATCATATTGCTCCTTTCTCGCGAAGTGCGTTTACTGTTTCTTCAAGTGTTTCTGCATTTTCAACGGAATATGTGCTTACATCCTTGCTTGTTTTCTTTATAAGTCCGCAAAGAGTCTTGCCGACACCGACTTCGATAAATTCCGTGAAGCCTTCTTCTATAAGTGTCTCGATAGTCTTCTGCCAGAGAACAGGATTCTTTATCTGTTCTTCAAGACTTTCGGCAATATTGTCACCGTAAGGCTGTGCCGTAAGATTTGAATATACAGGGACAGAAGGAGAAGTGAGATCATATTTTGTAAGCTCCTTTGCAAATTCCTTTGCGGCAGAAGCCATAAAGGGAGAGTGAAATGCTCCTGCCACAGCAAGCGGTACTGCTCTTCCGCCTTCGGATTTTACTTCTTCCATGAGGGCGTTTACGCTTTCTTCAAGTCCGGATACCGATACCTGACCGGGACAGTTGAAGTTTACCGGATACAGCCTTTCATGCTTTGAGCACAGCTCTGTGACTTTTTCGTTTGATAACTTTAGTACCGCACACATCGCTGTTTTTTCGCTTGTTTCGCAAGCCTTGCTCATTGCCGCACCGCGTGCTGTTACAATTCTGAAGCCATCCTCATGTGTGTATGCGTTTCCATATGCAAGAGCCGCTATCTCACCGAGGGAAAATCCCGCAACAGCATCGGGAGTAATACCCTTTTCGCTGAGTGCAAGTGCTGCCGCAAGATCCGCAAGATAAAGACAGGGCTGTGTGTTTGCGGTTATCTTCAGTTCTTCTTCCGTACCTTCAAAGGATTGTGCCATAGTGCCGGGGCGGATGGATTCCGCTTTGTCATAAAGATTCTTTGCCGCCTTTGAGTTTTCGTAAAGTGACTTTCCCATGCCGGGGTACTGTGCACCCTGACCGGAGAATACAAATGCTATCTTACCCATTCTTTTACTCCATTCATTATTTCTTCTGCCTGTGTGAACATTTCTTCTATTATTTCCTGTGCCGATTGCTCTTTGTTGCAAAGTCCGGATATCTGCCCCGCAAGGAAACAGCCTTTCTTTGCATCACCGTCTACAACTGCCGCACGAAGTGTTCCTTTGCCCATTTCCTCAAGCTGCTCGTCGGTGACATCACCTGTGTATTCAAGTCGTGAATATTCACGCCAGAGTGCAGTCTTGATGCTTCTTACAGGATGTCCCAGACGTCTTCCGGTAACAATTGTTGCCGTATCTCCCGCCTTTAGGAGCTTTTCCTTGTATGTTCTTGAGATGTTACATTCGCCTGCAAGAAGGAATCTTGTTCCGACCTGAACACCGTATGCTCCGAGAGCAAGAGAAGCGATGATTCCTCTGCCGTCTCCGATACCGCCTGCGGCGATCACGGGAATGTCAACAGTATCCACTACCTGCGGAACAAGTGCCATAGTAGTCATCTCACCGACATGACCGCCGGATTCCGTACCCTCGGCAATAACAGCATCGGCTCCCGAACGTGCCACAAGCTTTGCAAGAGCCGAGCTTGCAACTACAGGTATGACCTTGACTCCCGCTTCCTTCCACATGGGGATATACTTTTCGGGATTGCCCGCACCTGTTGTTACTGCGGCTACCTTCTTTTTTGCAACAAGCTCTGCTATCTCATCAATATTCTCACCCATGAGCATGATATTGACACCGAAAGGCTTGCTTGTCAGCGAGAAGCATTTGTCTATCTCTTTTTCTGTCTTTTCAACATCACCGCCAGCCGCAGAGATGATTCCGAGACCACCT
The DNA here is from genome assembly GCA_015065225.1 of Oscillospiraceae bacterium. Taxonomy (GTDB): domain Bacteria; phylum Bacillota; class Clostridia; order Oscillospirales; family CAG-382; genus SIG622. Next base: position 1,977 of record SVQR01000125.1, read on the forward strand.
GCATCAGAGACAGCCGCCGCAAGAACAGCATCCGAAATATGTGCCATACCGCCCTGAAGAATCGGATACTTTATCCCAAGCAAATCACAAATCTTCGTATATATCATAAATCCAAAATCTCCTTTCAAAAAAATAAATCCAAAATCACATTGCCACATCACAATTCGAAAGCCACCCATCAAATCAAGATGTCGCAACACAATCAACCCCTCCCTTGTAACGTGCCCGTGGGTTGGGCACGTTACAACAGACAAAGGTCTCAAATTATTGCGTAAACAAAAAAACTCCAACTTCTAATAATACTTCAATCCAAAAACCCCTGCGCAAGGAGCGTAGCGAGTGAAGCAATCCAAAGTTCTTTGCGTCGCTTTCTTTCAAGAAAGCGACCGAGGGGTGCAGGGGGCGAGAAGCCCCTTGCGTCTCGTCTCCGTCTGCATTTAAGCCAGCTTAGCGTCGATATAAGCAACGAGTTCCTTTACGGATTTACCGACTTCCTGGGCTTTTACTTCGATGCCGAATTCGTCTTCTACTTCCATCATGAGTTCAACTGTGTCGAGGGAGTCGATGCCGAGGTCTTCGAAGGTTGTTTCGAGGGTGATTTCGGATTCGTCGATATCGAGGTGGTCTGCGATGAGTGTTTTGAGTTTGTCGAATGTCATTTTTGTGTTCCTCCAAAAAATAATTTATATAGCAAGAGCTTTGTACTCTGTTGCTTACCATTCAATAATGCACGCCGCGCTGGAGAGTCCGCCGCCGAAGGCGCAGAGGATTATTTTATCGCCTTTATTGAGCTTGCCGGAAGAAGCGAGCTGTGCAAGCGCAATCGGCACGCTTGCGGCACTTGTGTTGCCGACTTTTTCTATATTTACGAATATCTTGTCTGGAGATATCTTGAGGCGTTTTGCGGCATAGTCGATGATCCTTACGTTTGCCTGGTGGGGGACAATGTAGGCGATGTCGTCTATCGTAAGCCCCGCCATGTCGAGAACAGCCTTTATATCATCGACTATCTTTTTTACAGCAAACTTGAAGGTCTCCTGACCGTCCATAAAGATGTAGGGATGCTTTGGTTCATTTTTGTAGAAGGGCGATGATCCGCCGAATGAGGGTATCTCTATAACTTCGTTGCCGCCGTTTGTGAAAAGAAGATGAGCAAGATAATTGTCGCCTTTTGTAACAACTGCCGCACCCGCACCGTCACCGAAGATAACACAGGTACTGCGGTCACTCCAATCGACGAGCTTTGACAGTCTTTCCGCACCTATGACAAGTGCATTCCTTATGCCGCCTCTGTCTATAAATGCCGCCGCCGTATCAAGTGCAAAGAGGAATCCGCTGCAGGCAGAGCTTACATCAAATGCGGGACACTGCGCTCCAATCGCCGCTCCGACCATTCCCGCCACAGTAGGGCAGAGAGTCTCGGAGGATATGGTGGCACAGACTATAAGATCTATGTCATTTCCGGAAAGACCTGCTTTTGCGAGTGCCTCCTTTGCGGCGTTTACCGCCATGTCTGCGGCTGTCTCGGTCACGGATACACGTCTTTCCTTTATGCCTACTCGCTGTGTTATCCATTCATCGTTGGTCTCCACCATCGTTGACAGCTCGTCGTTTGTAAGGATTTTTTCCGGAAGGTATGAGCCTGTTCCGAGGATATTTATTCCCATTTCGTTTCTCCTTTGAGATTTATTGTTTTTTTGGTGATACTCGGCACACTGTGTGCCGAATGATATTTAAAATAGCCGAAACATACGCTTCGGGATGTCTTGCCGTGATAATGTGCTATATGAGGAATATATATTGGTTGTCTCGCAACATATCAGCACAGTGTGTGCTGTATTTTTATTACGGAAATAACAGATGTATTTCCGTTCGGATATCATTCTAGCACAGTGTGTGCTGATTTTTTCTTTGCGGAAACACTTTTTTGAGTATCTCCGCAAAATCAACTAATTCTGCATTTACTTTACCTTCAGTCCGTCAAGAAAGCACCCAAAGCCTGCCTTGAAGTACTTTACGGCATCTTCTATCGGTATCTTGCGGCTGAGTGCATCGGCATTAAATCCGCGGCAGAAGCACCATGCGGCGTAGCTTATCGTGTCATAATTGACCTTTTTGATAAGTCCGTGAGCAATGCCGTAATCAAGCAGCTCGTGTATCTTTTTTGTCCACCAGTCGCGGTTGAAATCTGTCAGCGAATCATGCTCGAACATATATTGACTGAACTGCATCTTTATCTCATAAGTCTTTACAAGCACACTTGTGGCTACATCAGTAACATATTCAAAAAAGTCCTTGTTTATGTCAAACTCGGAGAGTACGCTGTCGTGCATTTTCATAACAGCGTTTTTGTAGACTATCTGCAATACCTCATCCACATTGCGGAAGCGGTTGTAGAACACTCTGTTTGTAGTACCGAGCTTTTCAAGTATCTTTCTGACGGTTACCGTATGTGCACCGTCACGGGTGGCGAGGTCTTCCGTTATCTGAACAATACGGTCGGAAATGGAGTCCGAGATGAGATTCTTTTCTGTTTCCGGCATGGGTGAGACCTCCTTTTTTGGTTTCGGCACATTGTGTGCTGAAGGTATTATAGCATATTGTTTTTGATTTGTCAAGGGTGAAACGGAATTTTTTGCATATCTTATTATTAAATTCTTTGGTGTATAAAATGAGCGAACAGAAAGTTTACAAAGCATAAATATATATTATATGTTTATGTTTTATACTATATATACATTTCACAAATGGAGAATTTACAATGAAGAAAATATTGTCATGTGCATTATTTCTTGTTATTGCAATAAACCTTAGTATGTTTGCTTTTGCCGCTGACAGAGTAAGTCTTCGCGGACCTTCCAATGATGAATATTCCTCATTTTTCAGGGCGTTTATATATGATTTTGATACCGCCGGTAATACCTTTGCGATCGGTACGCTGAAAGAAGCCGGAGAGGAAATGGAAAGTGCTGCGGCAAAGTATATCCCGGAAGATGCAAAGGTGAAGTATTTCCGCATTGACGGATATGACAGCAATACAAATAGCTTTATACATATTTCGGATGTACCGTCATTGAAAATATATATATCACGTCCTGCAAGCGGAGGCGGAAACGACGGCATCATCGGTGCAGGTTACAGGATGTATCATTATCAAGACGGTGAGCTGTCGCCTTTGACAATAACAAGCAGCAATAATTACGGGATCACTTTCTTGACAGATAAGCTGGGATATTTTGTGCTTGTCTATAATGACAATGTTCTTGATTTTACATTTATGCTTGATGAAGATACGGTTTACAAGGAGATGAACGATCTGTCTGTGAAGGATGCCGTTAATCTTCCGGAAGAGCCGACAAAGGAAGGTTTTATATTTGACGGCTGGTATTTTTACGCATCAAATCCCGCATACGCCTGTGATCTTGAGGACGGTATGGAGCTTGCCGAAATTGCTGCGGACAAAGCCTATGCAAGATGGAAGAGAGCTCCCGGCAATACAGGCTTTGATGTAAACGGTGATGACAGGTCAGATTATTATGATATAAGAGCAGTCATGGATCATGTTATCGGGGGAGAAGATCCGAGATACAATATTCTGAATGCCGATTTTAACGGTGACAACAGAATCACCATGTATGATCTGAATCAGCTGTTGATCTCTTTTGTAAAGAGCTCAGCCGAATAAGCTTTTAATTTTATACAGAGAAAAAAGAGGTGTATCGCCGTGATACACCTCTTAATTCATATCTATAATTCCATAAAATACCTGACGCTCGGCAACTCCCTGTCAAAGCCCGCCTTTTTATACGAGGCTCTCGCCGCCGCATGAGCATCGTCAAGTCCCGTGCCGACCTGTGCATAGATGAGCCCTTCCTTCCTCATTTCGGAAAGAACAAAGTCATAAAGCCTTTTGCCGATACCGTTGCCGAGATACTCCTTTGCTACTGCATTTTCCTCAACAGTACCAAGCTTTTTCTTGTAGTCGGGGACATAGTATATAAATCCCGCAACAATTCCGTCGACAAGTACGGTAAAGCCCTTGCCTGATGTCATGCCTGTCATTACACGGTCGGTCTTCGTTTTCTTCCAGTCGCCGTACAGGTCATTGAACATCTTATCCCCGAGACGTCTCTTATACTCGTCATAAATGCCTTGCCAGGCAAAGAGAGTGATCTCAATAACTCTGTCTCTGTGACTTTCGTCAAATGGGACTATCTCAAGCTTCAGCTGTTCCATCGCAAAAATTATTCCTCATTATCATGCGCATGACAATGACAGCAGTCACCGTCGCAGAACATGGTCTTGTCGTACTCGATGCCGTTTTTGTCATAGTAATCCTTGATAGCCGCCTTTACAGCTTCTTCGGCAAGTACGGAACAGTGTATCTTCGCAGGCGGAAGTCCGTCAAGTGCCTCGACAACAGCCTTGTTGGAAAGCTCAAGTGCTTCTTCTACCTTCTTGCCCTTGATCATCTCCGTCGCCATAGAGCTTGTTGCGATAGCCGATCCGCATCCGAATGTGTTGAACTTGCAGTCAACTATGATGCCGTCTTCAATCTTGAGATATATCTTCATGATATCTCCGCACTTCGCATTGCCTACTTCACCGACACCATCGGCATCTTCGATCTTTCCGACATTTCTCGGATTCTTAAAATGATCCATTACCTTTTCACTGTATAACATAGTTTTAATTCCTTTCTTTTTACGGGGGGTCTCCGACGGGGAGCTTTTTGAAAAAAGCTCCGCAAAAACTTTAATATCTCCGCCCTCGCTACGCTCCGGCTCCGGGGAGTATACTTTTGGAGCTGTTTGCGCAGTCGATGGTGCTGTGCTTTTTTTGTTCTTCGAATTTGCTGTTTTGTTCCGTGCAAGCCTCCCGACCCATGGTCGGCTCGCAGGGGAGTGTATTTATATGGTTGGCGGTTAATGCGCTTCGCACAAACTATTCAAGTATAATAAAGATTGCTAAGCAACCAACCTTAATTGTCAATTGTTTATATGATGTGAGGCTTTTTACCTGTTTCAAGGTCTTCCCACACTGGGCTCATGTTTCTCAGATAAGTTACCACTTCCGGTACTTTCTCAAGGATATGATCAACTTCTTCTTCTGTATTTTCCTCGCAAAGGGAAAGTCTCAGCGATCCGTGTGCGACTTCATGGGGAAGTCCGAGAGAGAGAAGTACATGGCTGGGATCGAGAGATCCTGATGTACATGCAGAGCCGGAAGAAGCACAAATACCGTGTGCATCCAGCAGGAGAAGAAGCGATTCACCCTCTATGCCCTCAAAGCACATATTGAGGTTGCCGGGAAGTCTCTTTTCTTTGTCGCCGTTTATCTTTGCGTGGGGGATCTTTGAAAGTCCGTTCATCAGCTTGTCGCGGAGATTCTTTACATATTCCGCATTTTTATCAAGGTTTTCGACAGCTTCCTCAAGTGCCGCCGCCATGCCCATGATAGCCGGAATATTTTCCGTACCCGCACGCTTGCCTCTTTCCTGTGCTCCGCCCTCTATTATGTTGGAGAGGATGATACCTTTCTTTACATAAAGAGCTCCGATACCCTTCGGTCCGTGGAACTTATGTGCCGAAAGAGAAAGCATATCTATATTCTGTTCCTTTACATTTATATGAAGATGTCCTACAGCCTGCACAGCATCCGTATGGAATGGAACGCCGGCATCACGGCATATAGCTCCGATCTCGGATATCGGCTGTATCGTACCAATTTCATTGTTTGCATACATCACAGTTACAAGGCAGGTCTCAGGCTTTATTGCCGCCTTAACCTCATCTGCCGTAATGATTCCGTTTTCGTGAACATCGAGATATGTTACTTCATATCCCTGTTTTTCAAGTTTTTTCAAAGTATGAAGAACCGCATGATGTTCAAATTTTGTGGAGATAATATGCTTCTTATCCTTTTTCGCACCGTTTATCGCTGCGGATACTATCGCCTGATTGTCAGCCTCGCTTCCGCCGGATGTGAAGATTATCTCGTTTGCTTCGGCACCCAGACACTTTGCTATGCGTTCTCTTGCATCTGTCAGAGCTTCCTTTGCTTCCTGACCTATGGTGTGAAGGCTGGAGGGGTTGCCGTATATATTGTCAAAATAGGGGAGCATTGCATTTATTGCCGTTTTGCTCGTCTTTGTTGTTGCGGCGTTGTCTGCGTATACTGTCATGACCGCACTTCCTTTCTTTATTTATGCTTTTACCTTTATTGTTATATTGTATCAGACCTTACCGTCAAGAAGATCCTGCAAGGTCACACTTTCAAGATACCCGTCAATGATACCGTCGAGCTTTTGCCACAGAGGAAGAGTAATACATCCGTCGGCACTCTGGCAAACGGTATCACAGCCTCCTTCAAGGCAGGCAACGGGAGCAAGCGAGCCCTCCGTGAGCTTCAGCACCGAGCCGATGGTATATTCACAAGGCTCTTTTGCGAGCTTATATCCGCCGTCTTTACCTCTGAGCGATTGAAGGAAGCCTGCCTTATTCAGCACCGCAACTATCGCTTCAAGATACTTCATGGATATCTGTTGACGCTCGGATATGCCTTTCAGTGAAACAAATTCGTTTCTGTCATGTTTTGCAAGGTCGATCATTACCCGAAGAGCATAACGACCTTTTGTTGAAATCATCATATCAGATCACCATATTACTTTCTGTCCTTGAATACAAGTTCGGGATTTTTAAGAATAACGGTCGTCTTTGCGGGAACGGATTCCGTAATAAAGCAGTTACCGCCAATCACCGCTTCTTCACCGATAACCGTCTCTCCTCCGAGAATGGAAGCTCCGGAGTAGATAGTGACATTGTCCTTTATTGTTGGATGTCTCTTCTTACCCTTGAGTGCCTGACCGCCTCTTGTTGAAAGACCGCCCAGAGTTACACCCTGATATATCTTTACTCCGCTTCCTATTATTGTCGTTTCGCCGATTACTATGCCTGTTCCGTGGTCAATGAAGAAATATTCACCTATGACCGCACCGGAGTTTATGTCGATGCCTGTTCTTGAATGTGCATATTCACTCATGATACGGGGGATGAAGGGAACATTTGCGCAGTAGAGAACATGGGATATCCTGTAAACATATATCGCCACAAGTCCCGGATAGGAGAAGATTATCTCTTCCTTGCTCTTTGCCGCCGGATCACCGTCGTAGAATGCCTGAACATCCTT
>SVQR01000126.1 GCA_015065225.1 Oscillospiraceae bacterium
ATACGCATCGGTTCTTTGTTGAATATATTGCCTTTTTCATATGGGCTTATGTGTACGCCCGACATAAATATCTCGCCTTTTTCGATGAAGCAGTATGAGTCCTTCATATTAACAGCACTTGCTCTGACACTCTTTACCTCCGTACCGAAAAGCTCGATACCTGCCTCAAATGTTTCAAGTATGAAATAATCGTGAGATGCTTTTTTGTTTTGTGCGGCGATAAATACACCGTCTTTTGTAGGTTTGTTTGCCATTTTATCTCCTTGAAATCGGTTTTATATTTCTATTACGTTTCTTTTTTTGCCTTCTGTATAAGCCTGTGCGTTCAGGAAGGCTTCCTTCATAAGTCTTGACCTTGCCTCGATGGTCGCCCATGCTATGTGAGGTGTTATGAGACAGTTCGGTGCTTTAAGAAGCGGATTTGTGGGCTTCGGAGGCTCGGTTGAGAGTACATCCGCAAGAAAAGCGCGAATACGTCCTTCGGAAAGTGCCGAAGCGACAGCCTGCTCATCGACTGTACCGCCTCTTGTTGTATTTATTATGACCGCAGACTTTTTCATAAGTGCGATCGTATCATTGTTGATCAGCTTGTCCGTCAAAGGAGTAAGAGGGCAGTGCAGTGAAAGATAATCGCTTTCACGGAACAAGGTCTCCTTATCCACCCATGTTACCGTATCGTCAGCCTTTTTTGTTCTGGAATAGCACAGCACCCTCATTCCGAAGGCATTTGCTATCTTCGCAACAGCCGTACCGATAGAGCCGTATCCGAATATACCGAAGGTTTTTCCCGAAAGCTCAAACAGCGGGGACTCGTAAAGACAGAACATATCGTGCTTTTCCCATGCTCCGTGAGAAAGCTCGTTGTGACGTGCCACTCTGTGCTCATTCTCCAGAAGCAGAGCGAAGACAAGCTGTGCCACAGAATCCGTTGAATATGCGGGGACATTTGTGACTGTGATGCCTCTTTTTGAGGCTTCCTCTATATCAACAACATTATATCCCGTTGCAAGAATTCCTATATACTTACATTCCGGTAACTGTTCCATTTCATTCTTGCCGATAACCACCTTGTTGGTTATAACAATTTCCGCACACTTTGCACGCTTTACAACATCTTGAGGGTCTGTTCGTTGGTAAACATCAAGCTCACCGAGAGTTCTGAAATCATCCCAGGAAAGATCGCCGGGGTTTAGGGCTTTTGCGTCAAGGATCACTGTTTTCACTTTTTATTTACCTCGTTTGTCGTTAAAATCCGAAATTATCTTATCAATGTGTTTGCGGAGCATACCGTGTCCTCTGAAAAAGGGCATCTTTGGCAGAGTATGCAATTTTTTTGCACGATCATATATCTCGGCTTTAAGCTTTTCGATATGTATAACGGTCTTTTGCATTTTTGCGTAGTGTCTGATCTTTTGTGAAAGCTCAAGGGAATACCAGAGGTCTACCGCAAAAATACCTGTCCATGTGCCGCTGAAAAATACGGCCGGATTTGTAAGGCACCATCCGGAAGCGAGATCGCAAAGCAGGGGATATATAAGAAGTCTGAACAATATACACATTATTCCCCAGATCAACGAAAACTGCATACAAACGATTCCCTTGATATTGAGCGGCAGTTCATCATAATTCCAGAGCCTTGTATGAAAGCCGTACAGCAGGATCAGACCTGCGATCCCTTCAAGCAATGTCATTATCAGGCATGAGACAAGAAAGAAAACAACCGTATCCCCGACAGTAGCAAGATTCGATATCGGGAGTTTACACAAAAGATAAACAATTATACCGCCAAAGCCGTATATCGGAAGCCACGGACCGACAAGAAATCCCGGATTTACAAATCGTTTGCTGCAGATACTGCGATACAGTACCTCAAGTATCCAACCTGCGCAGCAGCAGAATTGAAATACCGTCAATAATTCCGAGAGTATTCTCATTGTCATGCCTCCAATCCTGTAACAGTATATCACATAAATTTCCGGATTTCAAGAAAAATATGTATTTCTTTGACGAACATATTGAAAATAATGGTAACTTGATATATAATTGAGACGGAACGGAGTGATGCAATAATGAATATCAATGAGACGATCCAAAACATAAGACAGGACCTTTTCAAAATGCAGGACACAAAATACGGCGACTTTCACGCAAAGCTCATGCCTGACATCGACCGCGAACTTGTAATAGGCGTAAGAGTGCCGATGCTTCGCAAATATGCAAAAGATCTCTCAAAAAAAGAAGAAGCGGCGGCATTTCTGTCCGTACTTCCTCACAAATATTACGAGGAGAACAATCTCCACGCCTTTCTCATACAGGGGATAAGTGATATCGACCTGTTGCTTGCGGAGCTTGAAAGATTCCTTCCGTACACAGACAATTGGGCGACCTGCGATATGCTCCGCCCGAAGATATTCGCCAAGCATAAAGACAGACTTCTTGAAAGGATACATCAATGGCTGGCTTCGGATCACACATACACCGTAAGATACGCAATCGGTATGCTTCTCGTGCATTTCCTTGACGAAGATTTCTCCCCGGAATACCCGAAGCTCGTTGCGGATGTAAAGAGCGAAGAATACTACATCAACATGATGCGTGCATGGTACTTTGCCGAGGCTCTCGCTAAGCAATATGACAGTATTTTGCCATACATAGAGAATAAGGTACTTGATGTTTGGACACACAGAAAAGCTATCCAAAAAGCGATAGAAAGCTTCCGCATCACGGATGAGCAAAAAGCATATCTCAGAACACTTAAATAAAACAGAGGCTGTACCTTGAATTTCGGTACAGCCTTTTTTGTATCAGATGTTTTATTGGTAACGATTAATATGCAAAATGGGGCAGATATTGAAACTTTTGTTGATCGTTCCGTTGTAAATATCAGAAAGAACCAGAATCCTATTCTTGTGAAATTTGATGTTGTCGGAAGCCTTAAAGGTCAAAAGGCAAGAAAAATAGACATCGATTATGGTCGGGGCGTTGAAAACAACGTTGCCCTCGCACATTCGATGCCTACTTCAATTAGTATATCACAACTTTTAGATTCTGTCAAGGGGGGATTTGATGATACTTTATCAAAATATTATTTCTACAGATGTATACTTCCCGTTGGCATATATCTTTTTGTCAACATATGAATATTCGGAAATACAGCTTGTTTCAAAAGGATGATCCACTCCGTTTATTATAAGCCTTGAACAGCTTTTTCCTTTCGGAAGCATGATGTGAGCATCTATCTCTTTTGAAGGTGCGTAAATATCATATCTCATGCCTGCATCTGTGATGATAAGACGGACATCGACCACGGTATTTGTCTTTTCGTATCCCGTGATATATCGAAGCTCCGTATAACAGGTAACGGGGAATTTAGGCGAAAATCCCATCTTGTCATATCTTACGCCCATGTCGGTTATTCCCGCAAGACCTTCATCCACAGCGGAAAGAAGTGCCGCCGATCCCCATGAGGAAGGTCCGCCCTCCGGCTGAGGTGTGCCGTCGGGCCAGTAGAGGAAGAACACGTTACCGTCACGCTCTACCATTCCCATAAATCGCTGTATAATGTCCCAGCCGTAATCCTCAAAGCCGTTATTGAACGCCGCCTTTGCAAGTTCACCTGCGGTAAAGGGCGAAATTGCACCGTTTACATAGTTTCCTGCGGTATGTCTGCCAAAGCTTTCGTACGGCGGATCTATTGAGAACCATTCGGCAAAATTTTTGCTGTTTTCACGTCTGGTGATGTACTCGTTTATAATACTGCGGCACTGCTCTGTGTTGCATACACCTCTGTTCATATCGTATGTATTTGACAGAGAAAGTCGTTCGCTTTCAATATTATCGAGACCCTTGTGACCCAGATGGTACTGATGCATAAAGAAGTTGCCGTTCCAGAGATATTTGAACATATTCTCGCGAAGCTTTTCAGCCTTAAATTTCCAATACTCTGCCTTTTCGCAGTTTCCGAGAATTTCGTTGAAATATGCAAGAGTGTTCATAGCATCGTAAACCCCGGAATTGTCACCATGCATAACCGACATAGGGGTATCGGGATTGATTCTTCTGTCGCCTCCCACCCGCTGCTTATCCTCGTAATAAGCGAAATCCCATGTGTCGATGGTGAATGGTCGGATGACAAGTCCGAGCTCCTTGTTCCATCTTTTCGGATCGCTCGTCATGTATTCGATGCTCTTTTCAAGCCTCGGAAGCACTTTTTTCAGCCATTCTTTGTCACCGTTTACGTTGTATATGTGTCTTGCACCTTCGACAACGAGATATTCGACATCCGCTTCAAGCTCAAGCCTTACAAGAGATAGATTGTCATCGGGGTAAAATACACGACAATCCTCGTTTACAAAGCTCCAGTGCCTGTCATCCATCTGCTTTACAAGCTCGTAGAACTGCCCGTCTTCTCTCTGAGTATCCACTATGAAATTCCAGAAGGAATCTATGTCATGTTCAAAATGCTTGAATGCCTTCATTACATGAAGGTGATCGCGTATCCAGTTCTTGTTTACCATCATAGCCTTGCCGTCGATGAATATGTGGGAACGTTCGCAGCTTATGTTGTTTCGAAGTGTACGCAGGAACAATCCGAGCTTCGGATCGTCGGTCGTCAGTACAGACGGAAACCCGAGCTCTATGTTGTTGTATGTACCGTTGTGCTTTCCGTCAATGTTCATCGAGGGAAGCTTGTGCTTGAATTCTATCATTTTTTCTGTCCTTTCAAGAAGATTATTCGGTTGCTTCCATTATAATTCCGATGATGTATTATTTCAATATGATTACAAACCACTTTTATGTGATTATTAACCATTTTATGCTTGACACGATCCCGAAGATATAATATAATGCAATTATCCGAAAAAAGGAGTGTTTGATATGGATACATTGAATTACACCTATGCGAATATATCCGGTGCGGGCAGGTTTTGCAAGCTTCAGGTGACAGGCGGAAGAAAACTTTCGGATATACGGCACACCCATGATTTTTACGAGGTAGTGCTTGTAATAACGGGAAGTACGCTTCATGAGATAAACGGAAGGGAATACGAAAATAAGACAGGCGATTATGTTATATTGAGTCCCGGTGACTCCCACAGGATAGTATCCCAGAGTCCGGGAACAAATGTCATCTGCCTTTCCGTGGAAAAAGGCGGATTTGAGCTTTTTGCGGAAATATACGATGTATCGGAATTATGTGATTTTTCGCCCGAAAGAGAGGTGAAGATATTCAATATCGGAGATGATTTCAATGTGTGCACGGCAGCATCGGAAAAAGGCTCGGGCGAGAGCGGAGAGATACAATGCAAAAAGCTCCTGTCGGTGATGCTTGCAAACTACGGTGAACAAAAAAACGAAGCTCCGGGCAGAGGTAACGGTCAGCTTTGCATTATTGCCGAGAAAATGAAAAAAAGCGAAAATCTCTGTGAGGGACTGCCTGCGTTCCTGAGGCTTTCGGGTTACAGTCATACCCATCTTGCAAGACTTGTAAAGCGTGAATTCGGATGTACACTTCACGAATACATATTCAAGCTCCGTCTTGAAGAAGCATACCGAAGGATAGTATTCACCGGCGAGCATTTTGAGAGCATATCACAGAATATCGGCTATGAGAGCTTTTCGCATTTTAACAGGATATTCAAGGCTCATTACGGCATTACGCCGTCACAGCTCAGAAAAAATCACGGATTTACCACGGTATAGCTTCCTTTTTTAAAAAATCTATCAAAATATTAATATATTTGTCTTGAAATGTATGATAGTATATAGTATAATAAGATGTTAAATTATTACTTTGAGGAAATGCACACAGAAAAGTATATGAAAGGTCAGGTTATATTTAAAGAATGGCGGAAATTAAAAAGAAAAAGGAATACGGCGATCAAAGTATAACAGCACTGAAGGGACCGGATCAGGTAAGAAAACGTCCGGGAGTAATATTCGGCTCTGACGGTCTTGAAGGATGTCAGCATTCATTCTTTGAGATTCTGTCAAACTCCATTGACGAAGCAAGAGAAGGTTACGGAAACAGAATAAACATTACTGTCATGCGTGATATGACCATAACGGTCGAGGACTTCGGTAGAGGTATACCGCTGGATTGGAACGAGGGCGAGCAGAAGTATAACTGGGAGCTTGTCTTCTGTACCATGTATGCGGGCGGTAAATATAACAACGATGACGGCGAAGCATATGAGTATTCGCTTGGTCTGAACGGTCTTGGTGCCTGTGCCACACAGTTCTCGTCCGAATTCATGGATGTCACAAGCTATACAAAAAAGGGTAAATACGAAATAAAGTTTGAAAAGGGCTTTCCGGTTACGGAGCTTATAAAGACAGAGGCAAAGAGAAGGACAGGTACTGTCATAACATGGAAGCCCGACCTTGAGGTGTTTACCGATATCAGGATCTCCGAAACATATATCGCAGAGATACTCAAGAAGCAGGCGATAGTAAATCCCAATCTTACTCTTGCCCTTAAATACGAGCAGGCTGACGAATCATTTGCCGAGTATTCATACTTCTATGAAAGAGGTATCGAGGACTACGTCGAAGAGCTGATAAGCTCCTCGGAAAACGTAAAGCCCGCAGAGATAACAGGTGACGGCTCGGTGGATGAGGAAGATGAGGAGACAGCAATGAAGAAGGCGCAGGAGGCAGAGGAAGCGGCAGAGGATGCCAACGCCGAAGATGTTTCCTATGCTTTGACAAAGCCTCACTATATCACCTGCGAAAGAGTGGGACGTGACAGAGACGATAAAGATGATTATAAGCTGAAGATCGAGGCTGTATTCTGCTTCTCCAATCAGGTAAATGTCATTGAGTACTACCATAACTCCTCGTGGCTTGAACACGGAGGCTCTCCCGATAAGGCTACAAGAAGTGCATTCGTAAAAGCGATAGACAAGTATCTCAAGGGTGTAAACAAATATTCCAAGAACGAATCCAAGATATCCTTCCAGGACATTGAGGAATCCCTTGTGTTTGTCGTCAACTCCCATTCAACAAGAACATCCTACGAGAATCAGACAAAGAAAGCCATTACCAATACCTTTATTACCGAGGCTATGACCGACTTCTTTGCTCACTCTCTTGAGGTCTACTTTGCGGAAAATCCCAAGGAAGCGGAAAAGATAGGAAACCAGATACTCATCAACAAGAGAAGCCGCGAAAATGTGGAAAAAGCAAGGATAGATATCAAGAAAAAGCTCACAAGCGGAAATCTGGGTATTGCGGACAGAGTTGAAAAGTTCGTAAACTGCAGAAGCAAGGATGCGGACAAAAAAGAACTCTACATAGTGGAAGGTGACTCCGCTATGACATCGGTAAAGCACGCGAGAAATCCCGAATTTCAGGCGATAATGCCTGTCAGAGGTAAGACGCTCAACTGTATGAAGAGTACCTATGACAAGATATTTGCGAGCAAGGTTATAGTAGATCTTCTTCGTGTTATCGGCTGCGGTGTTGAGATAAAGACTAAAGGCAATAAGAATCTTTCACAGTTTGATCTTAATTCTCTCAGATGGAATAAGATAGTCATCTGTACCGACGCCGACGAAGACGGATACCAGATCAGAACGCTGATACTTACCATGTTCTACAGACTTCTTCCGACGCTTATAAATCTCGGTAAGGTATATATCGCCGAATCGCCTCTTTACGAGATCAAGGTCAAGGACAAGAGCTATTTTGCATACAACGAAGCGGAAAAGACAGCTATACTTTCAAAGCTCGGCGATCAGAAGTATATCATTGAAAGATCAAAAGGTCTCGGTGAGAACGATCCTGAGATGATGTCATTTACAACAATGGCACCGGAAACAAGAAGACTTATTAAGATCATGCCTGAGGATGAGGCTGCAACGCTTCGTATGTTTGAAACACTGCTTGGCGATGACATCATGTCAAGAAAGCAGTTCATAACGGAACACGGTGCGGAATACATCGAGCTTGCGGACGTCTGAGAGGCGATACCGCAGGGATATGCGGAATGTGGAATTCGGAGTTCGCAGTGCATGAAAATGTATGATCTGCCGTTGCTCCGATTGATGAACGGAGGTTACATATGGCGAAGCTTGAGACGACTTTGCATGGAGATTTTAATGAGATACTGTACAAAATAGAAGACGGAATAATCAACGGAAGTGTTTCGGCAAGCCTTGAGGACAGCAGCGATTTTTACATTGATGATATACGCTGCAGCGTAAGAGTTTTTGAAAGGTACAGCTATATGGGCGGAAACCGTGTGAGTCTGAGTGTCACGCTTTTCGGCAAGGGAGATACGGTTCACCTTTCGGCAATAACAGCAGGCGGAAGTCAGGCGTTGTTCTTCAAGATAAATACATTCGGTGAAGAAGCATTTCTGGATAAACTGCGTGAGCTTTTGTAAAAAATCCAAAAAACAATAATTATACGGAATCGGTAACGGAGTCCAATGATCCCAATTCATTCCGCACACCGATTTCGCATTTAACAAGGAACTTATTATGTGGAATTCAAATCAATGGAAAGAATATGAGCTTATCGATACCTCCGACGGAGAGAGACTTGAAAGATGGGGGGATGTTATACTTGTACGTCCCGATCCTCAGGTCATCTGGAAGGATGTTAAGAAAAGTAAGCTCTGGAATAAATATAACGCAAGATATATCCGTTCCTCAAAGGGCGGCGGTGCATGGGATATAAAGGATCTTCCCAAAGGTGCGCTTGACGAAGGCTGGATCCTTGGCAAAGGGGAGCTTACCTTCAGAATAAGACCTACGGGCTTTAAGCACACGGGGGTATTTCCCGAACAGGCGGTCAACTGGGAATGGATGGATAAAAAAATAAGAAATGCAGGCAGACCCATAAATGCGATAAACCTCTTTGCGTATACCGGCGGTGCTACACTTGCCTGTGCAAAAGCGGGAGCTTCGGTATGCCACGTTGATGCCTCAAAGGGCATAGTTGCATGGGCAAAGGAGAATGCTCAGCTTTCGGGACTTTCGGAAGCTCCGATAAGATATATCGTGGACGACTGCAAGAAGTTCCTTGAACGTGAGATAAGACGAGGCAGAAAGTACGATGCTCTCATCATGGATCCGCCCTCATACGGCAGAGGTCCGGGCGGTGAGATATGGAAGCTGGAGGACG
>SVQR01000127.1 GCA_015065225.1 Oscillospiraceae bacterium
ATATAGTCGATGTAGGACATGACAAATTTTGCGGTGAGCATATATCCCATGGGATTCATGTGTCCGCCCAGGAAGTATTTTGCACAGAAGTCGCTGTCATATTTTGGAGCATACTTCTGGAAGTCGAGGACATATGTGAATTCATACTTTTCCGCAAAATCGTAAATGAGCTTTGCTGCTTTATCTGCCTGTTCATTGTATCTCGGGATGGTCATAAGGAATATCCTTGCCTTGGGCTGGAATGCCTTTATCTTACGGATGATATTTTCGTATTCACCTGCAAAGGTGAGGTTGTCCGTGTCATTATAATCTTCTTTATCCATATCACCTATCTCGCCTACGTTCTGCTTCTGACCGTAAAGATCGTTTACACCCAGGGCGATGATATATGCCTGGCACTTCTTTTCGAGTGACCATATGCCGCATTCCTTTTCAAAGCTGTTGTTAAACCATTTTGCAGACATTCCGCCTCTTGAAAAGTTGTATACCGTACAGCCTGCTCGTCTTGCAATGTACTGTCCCCAGGAGTATTCGTACATATCGTGATAGCTGTTTGTTCCGTCTTCCTTTGTTCCTTCGAATTCGCCGGAGGAAAGGCTGTCGCCTATACATCCGATAGTTCTGAATATGCCTGTGAAGCCTCCGTCTGTTACAAGATTTTCGAGAGGCTTTTCGTTTTCAAAATCAATATTGCACATAGTTGTGTTTCCTTTCTTTATCTCTCTTTTACTTCGTAGCCTTTGAAGCTTACGACATTTCCGTGCTTTGAGTCCTGAATAAGCTTTATGTCCGTGACAGATGCATTTTCGGGTATCTCAAATGCATATTTATAATAAATACCGTCTTGCGTATCAATGAACATACATGAATAAGTGGCCTCAAAGTTCTGTTCATCATACATTCTTACACCGTATTCCGCTTTTATGGGTGCATCGTAGAATTTCGCAGAGGATGTTCCGACGTTGAGATTGTAATAAAGCGGTACTTCAAGGGTGCTTTTGTCCGAGAAGGTTACGGTATACTTGCCGAGATAATCGCCTTCCTTGTCTATCATGTATCCGTCAACAAATGCCTGGTGTTCAAGGCGGATATCTGCTCTGTGTGTCACTTCGACATATTTTTTTATATTGCGTATTCTGTACTCGTAAAGCTCCTTTGAGACCTCAAGTGCCGTTTCTTTGAAAGGCTTATCAATTCCGCAAAGTAACTTTGAGGTATATGCTATATTGTAAAGCACGCAGTTTCTCTGCATATGGTCGCAGTTGAGAAGACTCCAGTTTGATATACTTACTCCGAGCAGGTTGTCACATCTTTGGTAAAAGTCATAGCATTTATAACCGCTGAAATTGCTGAAGATCATCGGGAATCCTCTGCTTAAGAAATCGTTGTCCCAGTCAACGCTCATACTCCAGTACCAGTGATCTATGATAATATCATTGGGAATCATGTCGATGGAAGCATATGTTTCGGGAATGCGTTCAAGGAATTTGTCTGCGTGTTCTATGACTCTGAAGCTTCCGCCGAAATGTCTTCCGTCATCGGTGATGGCGTTGAGAAGCTTGTCTCCCCACATCTCGGTCTTTATTCCGCGGTCTTTGAGATAGTTGTATATCTTTATGATATCATCCGCATAAAGTCTTGCGGGATCTTTGCCTTTACACTTGTCACAGACACAGAAAGAGCAGAATTCGTCATGACCTATCTGTACAGTGTTCGGTTCAAATACTTCGATAACTTCATCGAGGATATCCCACAAAAGCTCATAGCTTCCGGAATTTGACGGACAATATGTATCGGGAAGATCATCCTCGGCTCTTTCCGCAAGTTCGGGATGCCTTGTCAGCATATAATCGCAATGTGAAAGGCATGGTACTTCCGGAATTACATCTATTCCGCATTTCTTGCAGTACTCTACAAGATCGTGTACTTCTTTCTTTGTAAGGAAGTTACCGCCGCCATTTTCCATATGTATGGAGTTTTTCGACCATTGCTTGGAGTGCTGTACGTCAACGCTCTGTCCCTGATAGTCTGTGAATTTCTTGCAGTATTCTATCCAGCCTTCATTGATTTCGGGATGCCTTTCGTATTCCATCGCGCCGCCGACTTCAATCATCAACTTGTTGTAACCATAATGAAGCATAAGATCGATAAGTTCGTAAAAGAAAGGAATATTTTCTCTTGCCGGAATAAATACCTTTACACATCTGTGTTCAAATTTGCGCATAACAGCACCTCCAAATACATTTACAACTTTACCACTTTGCCTTATCACTGTGCCAGGGTGTACCGATAAAAGGTACTTGCTTAAAGTCTTCCATGTTGTTGCGGATGATATAGTCCATATAAGTCATGACGTACTTTGCTATCATCATATAGCCCATAGGATTCATATGTCCCGCAAGGAAGTATTTGTTACGGTAGTCGTTGTCAAACTTCGGAGCGTGTTTGAACAGATCAATAAGGTATGTGAATTCGTACTTTCCGCAAAATTCACCCAGAAGCTCTGCGATCCTTGCACTCTTTTCTCTTCTGTCGGGATTTGAATCCGGACCGTTATCCGGAATTGTCACAAGGAAGATCCTTGCTTTTGGTTGAAATGCCTTTATCTTATTTATGATAGTCTCGTATTCTCCCGCATATGTAAAGCTTCCGTCTTTTCTGTAGTCTTGCTTTTCGCAGTCGCCGATCTCACCGATCGGCTGATTAGCGTTGAGAACATCGTTTACACCGAGAGCAATAATGTAGCACTGACACTTCTTTTCAAGTGACCATATGCCGCAGTCCTTTTCAAAACTGTCGTTAAACCATCTTGCCGACATACCGCCTCTTGAAAAGTTGTATACCTTACATCCCGCCTCGCGAGCCATATACTGTCCCCAGGAGTATTCGTACATATCGTGGAAGCCTTGCTTCCCATCTTCCTTTGTAGACTGGAATTCACCGGAGGAAAGACTGTCGCCTATGCAGCCGATGGTTCTGAATATTCCTACAAAGCCGCCGTCTTGAACAAGGTTATCAAGAGGGTTTACATTGATATTGTCCATAAGTAATATACCTTTCGTGGGATTATATTTTACTTGAATTATAGTACAAAATACTTTCTGTGTCAATAGAAATATCTATTTTAAAAACAACCTGTGGTTGAATTTTGTGTATATATACACAATTGAATGCTTGACATATCAACCTATGTGTGATATAATACGATGGAAATATAGGAAAGGTCAGGAATCGGAATGTTCTCACCGGAAAAATTCGCATACAACATAAAGTTCCACAGAAAAAGAAGGGGACTTACTCAGAAGGAGCTTGCCGAAAAGCTGTATCTCAGTCCACAGAATATATCAAAATGGGAAAAATGCATCTGTGCCCCGGATATCGAAAACCTTTGCCGTCTTGCGGATATACTCGGTATATCAATTGATGTTCTTGTGGGGGACAGTATCTCGGAAAAGAATGAGCCTTGTTATCTGGCTGTGGACGGCGGCGGCACAAAGACGGAGTTTATTCTTTTTACGGAAAGCGGGAAAGCTGTTGCAAGGACTGTACTTTCCGCAAGCAATCCGAATTCCGTATCCGTTGACGGTACGATAAAAGTTCTGTCACAGGGAATAGATGAAATGTTGAAGCATACCGCAAATATCGTAGGTATGTATGCGGGGATTGCGGGCTGCGGTAATGCGGAAAACCGAAAATCCGTGCTTAAAGCTCTGCGTAAGAATTACCCCAATATAAAGTTTGAGGTCTCAAGCGATATTATGAATGTCTTCGGCTCCTGCAGTGAAGTCAGCAACAATTGCATCGCTGTTATCTGCGGGACCGGCTCTGTGGTATATGCAAAAAATGATACGGGACTTCATCAGTGCGGTGGCTGGGGATATTTGTTTGACAGTGCGGGAAGTGGCTTTGATATCGGCTGTGATGCCGTTCGTGCCGCTCTTGCAAAGGTTGACGGACTTATAGAAGAAAACCTTGTGACAAGATATATCGAGGAAGCTCTCGGCATGAATGCAAAGGACAGTATCAATCTTCTGTATTCCAAAGGCAGAGACTATATAGCTTCTCTTGCGCAGTGTGTATTCCGTGCGGCAAGGGAAAATGACGAAACAGCAATCTCAATACTTGACAGAAACAGTGAACGTGTGGCAAAGCTGATAGATTTTACCGCAGAAAAGTATAACTGCTTTGACGGAGTGATACTTTCCGGAAGCATAGCAAAGGACAAGGAGCTTTACGGCGACAGGATATATGATAAGCTACGCAGAAAAATAAGGTTTATATACCCGGATATCCCACAAGTGCTGGGCGCATCAAGAGTTTGCCTTGAACTGTTTTCCAAAAAACGTGCAGACGGCGGCTTTATCGCAGAACTTAAATCAGAATACAACATGATAACCAAATAAAGGAGAAATAACAATGCTTAAGACAGAACAGAGAAATCCGAACACAACGCACATAGATAAAATGACAACAGCGGAAATGGTATCTGCCATTGCCGCAGAAAATTACAATGCTGCAAAGGCTGTTGAAGAGGCAAGTGCGGATATAGCAAAGGCGATAGATGCGATTACAGCCGCATTTGAAAAGAATGGCAGACTTTTCTTTATCGGTGCGGGTACAAGCGGCAGGCTCGGTATACTTGATGCGGCGGAATGTCCTCCTACTTTCGGAACGGACAAGTCGCAGGTAGTGGGTATCATTGCCGGCGGCAGAAACTGTGTGTTTGAGGCTTCGGAAAATGCCGAGGACAAAGAAGAAAACGGAAGAAAGGATATTGCTGACAATAATCTCGGAAAGAATGATGTACTTGTAGGTATCTCTGTTGCGGGCGGTGCAGCTTATGTTGTGGGTGCACTTCGTGAGGCAAAGGAGAGGGGAACTGTGACGGTTGCTCTTACTTCAAACTACGATACTCCGATCTCCAAAGAAAGTGATATCACAATCGTTACCGATACCGGTGCGGAGGCTATCATGGGCTCTACAAGAATGAAGGCAGGCTCGGCACACAAAATGGTGCTTAATATGCTCACAACCTGCGCTATGGTGAAAACAGGCAAGATATATGAGAATGTTATGATAAATCTCAGACCTACCAACATAAAGCTCAGAAAGAGAATGGTGAATATTGTTGCAGATCTGGGTAACTGCTCGGTTGAAGAAGCCGAAAAGAGGCTTGACGATAACGAATGGAATATCAGGAAGGCTCTGGGAGAATGATATGGTAACATCATATGTAAAAAGCCACGGTGGCGTACCGACACTTTTTGTAAACGACAGACCGATAAATCCCATGGCATACATTACTTATTTTACGGATAAGAATATGTATAAGGAATTTTCACAGATAGGCTACTGCCTTTATTCCGTTCCGACTTATTTTACCGAACAGACCATAAATGAAAGCTCACGATTGCCCGCATTTCAGAAGGGGATTTTTGACAGGATATATGATGGCGGAGAGCCGGATTATTCGGTATTTGACGGTCTTATCGCACAGATACTTGAAGCGTGCCCGACTGCATATATCTTTCCGAGAGTCAATGTTTCCATTCCTTATGCATGGGAGGAAAGAAATCCCGATGACTGCTGTGAATTCGGATATGATGAGCATCACAGGGCATCCTTCTGGTCGGACAAGTGGCTTTGTGAGACACAGAGACTTCTTTCGCTCTTTGTGGAGCATATCGAAGGCTCGGATTATCGCGATCACATAATCGGATATCAGATCTCGGCAGGCAATACGGAAGAATGGTTTCCTTTTGATATGAAAGGCTGCAGAGGTAAGCGTGCCGACGAAAAATTCAGGGAGTATTGTCTTGAGCATTTCGGCAGAGAAAACGGTACGGAAGCCGAATTTTTAAGGGCATTTTCCGAGAGAACGGCACACAGCATTATCGAGCTTTCAAAGACCGTTAAGGAGTGTACGGACTCAAGGCTTGCGGTAGGTGCTTTTTACGGATACAGCTTTGAGGTCTGCGAGCCGGACAGGGGACATTTTGCTCTGAGAGAAGTGCTTGAAAGCGAATATG
This sequence comes from Oscillospiraceae bacterium, assembly GCA_015065225.1. Classification (GTDB taxonomy): domain Bacteria; phylum Bacillota; class Clostridia; order Oscillospirales; family CAG-382; genus SIG622. The sequence goes on from SVQR01000127.1 coordinate 6,030, forward strand.
TTGATTTTATATGCTCGCCGAATTCTTACTATATGGTAAGAAAACCGGGGATAGATCATGCATATATGCTTCCGATAGATTCGCTCAAGAAGGCGGGAAAGCTCTATCTTGCGGAAAACGACACAAGGACACATCTTTCAGCACCGCCGAACGATCTTCCGAGGTATCAGTCTCCTGTGTGGAAGGGACCGGAAAGAGAGATAAGTGCCGAAATAATAAAAATGCATTTTGCGAAAGGTCTTTGCCACGGAACGGGAATGTGGTGGTTTGATATGTGGGGCGGATGGTACAGAGATAAGGTGTATCTTAAACTTATGCAGGAAGTTCGAAAAATCTATGAGAGTGCTGTCGGGCATGATCTTTCAAGCAAGTGTGAGGTCGCACTATTCTTTGATGAAAAGGGCGTGCCTTTAATGAGCCGTGATAAACATCCCGATCCGATATTTTATGCAATATTCAGACTTCGTGTGATACTCGGTCATATGGGAGTACCGTACGATATGTATCTTGCGGATGACTTTGATGCAGTTGCAGAGAAGTACAAGGCGGTAATAATTGTACAGCCTGTGAAAACTGAGCTTTCCGAGCATTGTATAAAGGCTTGCGGTGAAAAGGGGATACCCGTAAAAGTAATATGCTCCGATGGAATAAGTGCGGAAACACTGCGTGAGTTCTGTCGTGACAGCGGCGCTCATGTTTATTGCAATAAAAAAGCCGTTGTATATTCCAACAACAGCTTTGTATTTCTCCATACCGGCGAGGATGCGGAATTTGACTTTACCTTTGACGGAAAGTGTACATTTACGGATGTTTACACAGGTGAGAGCATCACATTCCCGAAAGAGCTTCCGCTCGGCAGGAGCTTCCTGTTTGAACGGTAAATATCGAATAATATAACGTGAGCAAGATGTCCACCGCCTCTATTGGTGGCGGGTTCCGTTTCCTCACTCGGTGGGGGATTATATCCACCACTGAGTGACAGGCAGTTTTGCTGCCTCTTGACACGTTGAATGACGGGGCAAAGCCCCTTATTGAAACAAAAACGGCGGTACAGCGATAAAAACTGCACCGTCGTATTTTTTTGTATCAAAAGGATATCATTTGTAGAATTTGTTGTTTCCTTCTGTCTTGTAATATGTTCTGTTATTTACTACCCAGCCGCTCTTTACTGAAACGTGATTGAAGTAGAGACAGTTGGGAGCAAGGTCAAGACCGTTGAGAGCCGCTTTGCAGGCGAGGATCGTATGAGTTGTTGGATTCGCTCTGTCAAGTGTACCTTTATGTGCCGGCGGGAACTGGATGCCGAATCTCTTGTCGTAGATGACTTCCTTTACGGTATTCGGGAATTCCGAGCTTGCACGTCTGTTGAGAATTACATTTACTACCATTACCTTACCCTTGAAGGATTCCGCGCCCGCTTCACAGGTGGTTATCTTTGAGAGCCAGTAAACATCGTCGGGATTGTAGTAGGTTTCGATATATTGAGAGGGAACGGTATAACCGGAAAGCGTTACTTTGACTTCATATCTGTAGCTGTCCCATCCCACCTTTGCTCCGAGAGCAGGGAAAAGAAAGTTTGCATTGACATAAAGTACGCCGCCTATGTGCTTCTGCTCGGCATTGTTCCATGTTCCGTTGATGTAGCAACTGTTGGTCGAGGGAGCGAATACAAGTGTTTTTGAGCCTTTCTTTACTGTTGCCTGACACTTTGTCTGATCCCAGGTTACGGTCGCCCCCAGTGCATTTGAAGCAAATCTTACGGGTATGTAGGTTATCCCGTCCGAATCCAGGAAGCCCTTGCCTCCGTCATCGAGGTAGTTTCCGTTGACATCAACGTCTATCGGAACGCTGTAGCCGTCAAATTTTACTTCCGCCGCGCTTGCCGACATACAAAATGCGATTGCAGCTATGGCAAAGCTGAGCACAAATACCGATAATAATTTTTTTAACATAATTTTCCTCCGTTTTTCCGCATCCGTTAGCGGTTTTTTTCACCTTTCCTTTTGATCGGGGGAGTCCCCTTGATGGGCCGTTTTGGTGTGAGATCACATTATCTACGACCGCTTTCTGCCCGCAGGCATCGACGTATTATAGCACATATTTTTGAATTTGTCAAATTTTGGGTCACAGCAGGGTGTTTTTTTCGACTTTTTGTGATGAAAAAAAGTTATATATACACAATTTTTTTGAGATTTTTGACTATTTTTTCTTGTTACTTGCCCACCTTTTGACAAAAAACACTGTAAAAATTTGTCAAAACAAACAAAATTTTCCCGCAAAGCGTTGAAAAATAGTTATTTGGCATCTTGACAACCGTTATCCTCTTTGGTATAATTGGTAAGGATACACCATAAAAAATACATTTTTGGAGGTCATCGATATGCCGGATTTATCAAAAGAGATCCCCTTTGGCGAACTTGCGATCATAGGAACAAAGGGCACTGAAGAAATGTGCAGAAGAATTGCAAGCTACATTGGAGAATGGAGAAAAGAAGAACCCCACTACATCATTGAAAGCGTGTTTTCAAGATTCGGTTCGGGCGAGGGCAAGGTAGTTCTCGGCGAATCCGTAAGAGGTAAGGACGTATTTATTGTTGCGGACTGCTTCAACCACAGCAAGGAAACAGAGTACATGATGTACGGCAGAAGCGTTCCGATGAGTCCGGACGATCATTACCAGGATGTCAAGAGAGTTATTGCGGCAATTAGCGGTAAGGCTTCCAGAATAACCCTTGTTATGCCTATGCTTTACGAGAGCCGTCAGCACAGAAAGACGGCAAGAGAGTCACTTGACTGTGCAGTATTCCTTGCCGATCTTGTGAACATGGGCGTTTCCACCATTATGACATTTGATGCTCATGATGACAGGGTGAGAAATGCGATCCCGCTCAACGGTTTTGATAACCTTATGCCTACATATCAGATGATAAAGAAGCTCCTGAACACAGAGGATGACATCGACAAGTCAAAGCTGGTTATTGTTTCTCCCGATGAAGGCGCACTTACAAGAGGTATGTACTTCTCATCAGTTCTCGGTGTTCCGCTTTCCATGTTCTACAA
>SVQR01000128.1 GCA_015065225.1 Oscillospiraceae bacterium
TATTCCTCGGGAGAGAGTGCTGCATACAGCTCTTGAAATTCATTCGCCCATGCGGGATTGTTCTCGTCAAATGCCTGCGGCAAGCTGCCCCAACCAACATACTTTGAAAGCGTTTCCTGTTCCTCCGGTGTTGCCAAACGCTTCTCAAATTCGAGCTGTTGTAAAGTATTGATAGCGTCCATATTCATACGAAACTTGGATTTAGGTCCGCCGTATCCGAGCTCATCATTTGAAATTCGGAAGTTATGCTTTTGAATCGGAGCAGGCTTTTCAGGTTCCGAAGTCCGCAGCGTTTGAATAACCACATCAAAGGGGAGCTTGTTTTGCTCTGCGGGATAGACCGCTACAGTTTCGGTTTCATACTGCGTTTTTTCAATGGCTTCTTCTTGCTCGGCAATGTGCCGGTAAAGTTCTTCAAGGAATGATTCTGCCATTCCCATGTCTCTGAAGTGATGTGCCAAACCCGCTTCATCCAAGTAAAAATCGTTCTCTACTTCATCCCAGATAGAGAAGTGCTCACCGTCAATGAGGATGGAATACCGCTCTGATAGTTTGGAAGTCTCACTTTCATTAACAGCTTCAGAAGCTGCAACTTCTTGGAGATTGGGCTCTGTAATTGCCGTGAACGGCATATCGGGGAAGTATTTTGCGTTCCTGTCGTCCTGCTCCAACAAATGATGAAATGTCTCTTTATTCTCAGCACGAAAGATAGGGTAAACGAGTGTAGGGTCAAGAAGCTGTACTTCTCTTTCCGAGACTTCTGTGATTCGGAACTCCTTATTATCGAGATATACAACATCGTCCACGGCATACAGATAAGGGCTTGTTTCTTCGGGGCTTTCTTCGGAAAGTGCATAGTAAGTAGCGAAGAATACATTATTGCTTGTAAAGTTTGTGATGATATTCCTGATATCCGGATCGGAGACAGCCGCCTCAAGCATGTCGGCACCGATCTCTGTTGCGAGCTTCTCGTCAAGTACTACACTTATAAGGTCAGCCTTTGCGGAAACACCGCCCGCATTGAGAGTCGTGGGAGTCTTGGTGTCGATGTTTATGTTGTCAAGAGCGATCTTTGCGTATTTCTTGTACATTCTTTCTGCTGTCTCACCGTCGGGATAGATGGAAAGAGAAGAGGTGAATACATCGGGAGAAACAACGCCGTCTGTCTCCATAAGAAGAGTTGTGGAGCTAAGCTCGGGGATAGCAAGATAGTACTTGCCCTGCTTTAAGGAAGCTGTGAAATCAAGAGTTGCGATGTTTGTTCCGTTAAGTCCGAGACCTGCAACAAGCTTTATAAGGTCACTGTTCTGCACGTTGGAATCGATGGCGAAGCTCAGATCCTTGAACCAGCCCATGTTGTTCTTGTATGTCTGTGCGACACTTGAATCAATCGCACCGAGGAAGTTATACATACCGTCGCCCGCGCTGAGTGTGAGCTTGCTGCTTCCCGCTCCGCTGCCTGTGGAGGATCTGACGGAAGAGAATACGTTGTTTATCGCACCGGAGATATCGCCGTTATCTACAACGAGATAATCGAGATATTCATCGGGGGAAAGGCTCTTTGCCTGCTGATCCGCGATCTGTCCGCTGATACCGTCAGCCCATGAACCGCCTTTTTTCTCTTTCTTACCGCAGCCTGTTGTGAATGATACGGCTGTAAGTGCCGCAAGTGTAAATGCAATCAATCTTTTCATTGTTTTGTCTCCTGTCTTTATATTTTTTTTATTGATGCCGTAAAAGTTATTCTTAATTATACACAAATTTTAAGTATTTGTCAAGCCAAAATTAAGATTTTTAAAACTCGAAGCAATCCTTGTCGTTGGCGATGAGTACCTCAAAGGGAAATCTGTCCCGTACGCTCTCTATGACCGGGATGTTTCGCGGAGCAAGATGGGTGAATACCAGCTTTTTTGTCCTGCTCTTTATTATGGTGTCGAGATTCTTCTCTATATTGAAGTGTACAAGCTCGGAAAGTATCATGTCGAAGTCTCTTTCGAACACCACCTGCGGATAATCGTGGAAATCGCAGTTCAGATCTCCCGTGTAAAGGAAGCTCTTGCCGTCGGAGAATTCAAGTCTGAACGCAAAGCTCGGCAGCTTGCCTCCGAGCAAATGCTCCGTTCTTACAGAATGTACTTTAACATTTTCATCCTCGTATATAAGACCTTCCGTAAATGCCGACATGACACATTTCGGTGAATCCGGATCCATGCACATGACCTTGCACCAGCCTTTCAGAGCATCGAGTCCGTCCTTGTCCGGCATAAATATCCGCAATGTTGTATCCATTTTGGTGTAACCGCTATGGAAGCATTTTATCACAGCGGGAAGATTTGTCACATGGTCGCCGTGCATATGGGAGATGAACACAGCCTTTATCCTGCCTATGGGAAGACCCATATCCTTCATCTTGCGTTCGACGTCTCCGCCGCAGTCAAAGAGATAGAAGTCCTCTCCGCATTGAAGAAGGTTTCCCGAGCAGGAGCGACCTGTCTCCGTACCGCCATGGCTGGTTCCCAGAGTATACAGTTTCATATAAATTACCTCCGATCCCGTAAACGGGGATATGCGCAAGCTCATGCCTTTATCCTATTAGACGTAAGAAATGCGCATTTTGTTTCACATTATTTGATTTTTTATTTTCCTGATGAGCAGGGGAGATTAGGATTTAGGGGATAGGATTTAGGATTTAGGGAATGTTGATTTGAAGAAACCTTTGGTTTCTTTAAAGTTTGCTTTACAAACTTCAGCTTCGCAATCTTCGATTGATTTAAAGGCAGAGTGCTGATTTGTTGCTTTGCTTTGTATAGCCGAGACTTACGCAATGCAAATCAAATAAAATGAAGATTTCCGCTATCAAAGCCCGCAATTTCAACTACACTCGGTGCGGAAATCATCCTTCCCTAAATCCTATCCCCTAAATCCTAAATCCTAAATTCCAAATCCTAAATTCCAAATCCTGCTTCAAATTTAAAAGATAAGGCTCGCCTTGCTGTCCCACTTTGAATAAAGATGACCGTCGGGACGAAGTATCAGATATTTTATTGCGGTCTTGTTTTCCGCCTGTGCCATGGAATCGTCGTCAATGACGGTTGAGAATCCCTTGTAGTCATATCTGTCCGCGCCGTATTCAAGGGTGTCAAGATACTTTCCGTTCTTTTTTATGTCGTTTTTGAGAGATGTGATAAAATCTGTGGTCTTTTCCGTCACGTTTTCCTTTATCCACTTGCCCTGGTCGCTTTCCGAATCGGGAGCCCAGAGTGCACGGAAGGTTATCTGATCCGCGCCGAGCCTTCCGCATATGCCTGTTATGCTCTCGGGTGTCAGGGGAGTATCGGCGAGTATTCTGTCGTTCATGTTGAGGCATATCCTTAAGTTGATGTTTCTCTTTTTCACCTCACGGCAGAGCTTTTCAAGGCAGAGATCATCGTCCTTTGTGCGTATCATGTCACGGTTCAGGCTGTCGTTGTCAAGGCATGCTACGGATATAGCGATGGTGGTAAGTCCGACGGAATTGCGGAAGAAGTCCAGCATCTCCTCGTCTATGTAAGCTCCGGAGGTCTGCATCTCGATATTGTAAAAGGGCTTTCTGAGAGTCTTGTTTATCTCGCTGAATACGCGAAGGAACTCCTTGTTCTGCTGAGGCTCGTTGTTTCCCGTAAGCATACAGGTGTTGCAGCCGTTGCTTGTGGCGTATTCAAGTCTCTTGCGCATATCTTCCGAATAGTAGGAGTATCTGCTGACATCGGAAAAGCAGTCCGTGTAATCTGCGGTGTGCATCTTACTGCAGCAGAATCTGCAATCGTTTATACATTTCTTTGCCGGTACACATACCGAAAGGCTCTGTATGTTCATTTAAAATACCTCGTTTCCGACCTTTTCCGGTCTTTTTTATATTATATGTTCTTGGATATTATCCTTTATAAGCTCCGCGATCTTTCGTGCCGATATGCCGTTTTCCGACAGAAGCTCCTCTGCATTGAAATCGGTGTGGAACTTTTTTGATATGCCGAGATTCTTCACCTTCATATCCGACATACCATAGAAGGAGGCTACCCTCATGCCGTATCCGCCGCAAAGCTCGCCGTCTTCTATTGTCACGATAAGTGAGTGATCCCTTTCAAGCTCGGAAAGAAGCTCATCATCGGTGCTTGTAAGGACACGCGGTGTTATGACGGTTATGTCTTTGCCGTATTCCTTTTTGCAGATGCCGGCACATTCAAGGGCGATGGGCAGAAGGTTTCCCGTTGATATGACGGCTGCTCCCTTGCCGCGAAGATGGATGCGCGCTCTCAGGATATCCGCGAAGCTGTCCGTTTCCTCATCGCGGAATCTTGCGGGTACTCTTACTGCTGTCGGATGTGCCCTGCTTGTCACAGCATAACGGAACATCTCATTATATTCCTGCCTTGAGCATGGATCGAGATATACAAGATTGGGGATATGGGTGAGCATCTGTATATCGCAAAGACCGAGATGTGTATTGGACTTCATACCGTAAACGCCTGCAAGAAGCACAAGTATGGTTGCCGGATTGTTATTAAGACACAGATCATGCGAGATCTGGTCGTAGCTTCTCTGAAGGAACGGAGCATACACTCCGAAGACCGATACCGCACCGTACCCGGCAAGTCCCGAAGCATAAGCGACAGCACATTCCTCCGCGATACCTACATCTATAAAACGTCCTTCCGAAGCAAAATGCTCCCTGTCCTCTCCGACAAAGCCGAGAGCTCTGGGTGTACCTGCCGTAAGAACTGCCGAATTGTTATTTTCGCTCATCAATGCGGAAAGACTGTCATGCACCGTGGTATCGTATTTCGGATATCCGTTTTTCGGTGTACCGTCACAGATGTTGAATGGCGCACCGGAATGCCAGCTCTCTCTGTCCTTTTCCGCAAAATCCAGCCCCTTGCCCTTAACGGTGTGTATATGTACGACAACGGGATGATCCGTATCCTTCACGCTCTCAAGCATCTTCACAAGGCTTTCCGTATCGTTGCCGTTCTCAAGGTATCTGTAGTCAAGTCCGAGCGACTTGAAAATATTGTGTTCGCACGAGCCGCCGCTTTCACGAAGCTTTCCGAGACCTTTGTAAAGACCGCCGTGATTTTCCGCAACGCTCTGCTCGTTGTCGTTTAATATTATGATGAGATTGCCGTTATATTCGCCTGCACAGTTCAGTCCCTCATAGGCTTCGCCGCCGGAAAGCGCACCGTCTCCGATGACAGCTATGATATTTTCCAAACTTCCGCAAAGGTCTCTTCCCTTTGCAAGTCCCAGCGCGAGGGGGATGGATGTGGCCGTATGACCTATCGTGAAGAAGTCATGCTCGCTCTCATTGGGATTTGTGTAGCCTGTCACATCACCAAAATGAGCAGGGTCTGTGTAGGCTTCCTTTCTACCCGTGAGGATCTTATGGGGATAGCATTGATGGGATACATCCCACACTATCTTGTCATAAGGGGAGGAGAACACATAGTGAAGAGCAACGGTAAGCTCCACAACACCAAGGTTTGATCCCACATGACCGCCTCTGCAGCTGAGCTTGAATACAAGTGCGTCCCTCACCTCGTCCGAGAGCAGGGCAAGCTCTGCCAAAGAAAGCTTTTTTATATCGTCCGGTCCGTTTATCCTTTCAAGAAACATAAGTTTACACCATCCTTGCGGCATGAGTTTTCATTAAGGACTATTATACGACCAAAAGGGGGAAATGTCAATACGGTACGCCATAAAAAACGGCTGCCGTTTCCGACAGCCGTTAGTATGTTGCGGTATTCAGATAGATACGATGTCTTCCTTCGGCGTTTCTTTTATGAGCTTTTGTGCGTGGAAATATTCACCGAAATAAAGCTGATGGTCGAAGTAGTCCTCGATATCCTTTTCAAATTTGCCGAATTCTATCCTTGCCTTGTTGCGAAGCTCTGCCGCCTCATCATATTTTCCTTCCGCTTTTGTACTCATCCAGTCGGATATAAGATCGCAGAAGTCTGCGTGATACATGAGAAGCTTTATGGCAACGGTCTGTACTCTGAAGTCGGAATTGTAATGTGACTTTATAAGCTCACGGCCATCTTTTGTGATATCGCGGATGGTCTTTATCTTCTTTGCGGCTTCCGGATCAAAGTGGGCGTTGGGGCGATTGGTTGCCATATCTCTTGAGAAGAATTCAAAGGGAAGTGCATCATACAGCCTTGACAGATAATCACGGAACAATTTCCAGTCCTTGCCGTATGCGTGGGAGAAATAATCCTCCTCTATCTGCTCGTATGTAAGGGATGTATCAAACAGCGTTCTTGCGTATGTGTAGAAAGCAAGTCCCGACGGGAAGTATGATCTCTGCGATCCGCAGGCGATGACACCGTCAACCTTGTTAGCCTTGTATGCCTTTATGTCCTCATTGATAATCCTTGCCTGCATACGACCGGAAAGGTCATAGCACTGATGTCTCCAGAAATGATATTCAAAGGCGATATTTGAGCCGGGCCATACCTTCTGCCACTGTTCAAGATAGTCAAGGCTCGCACCCAGGCTCTTGGGGAATTCGTTCTTGTTGCGGTTGTAGGGGAGAAGCTGTGTTCTTTCACGGTCTATCTCAACCGACTTTCCGTAGCTTCTGAATATGGGAGCAAAGAGAAGTGTGAATCTCTTTGTATTCTTGATTCTTTCTTCAAGAGGAGCCCATGTGGTATCAACATAGGATATGAATACTATTCTTGTGGAAAGTCCCGCCTCGGTAAGTGCCCTGTCAAGCTCGTTCATCAGGATGATGTACCAGTCGGAAGGAGTCTTCTTGACACATTCGGAGCATTCGCAATGATTGTTCGAGCCGTCGGCAAGCCATACATGGAGATAGTCTATGTTGCCGTGATTGCGTGAGAAATCAACGATATAGTCAACGACCTTCTTTCGTGCTGTCGGATTAGACATACAGAAGTTTGTATTTGCGGGAGAACCGACATTTGCCCATCTCGGAATGAAGAACTGCCTTTTTCCGCCGGTTTCTGCAATGAAGCTGAGCTGTTCGACGCTCAGACCTCCCGTAGGATCTTCTTCCGTCATGCGTGCGGAAAGATCAATACCGAAGGGCAGATAGTTGAATCCGTGACCGACATCATGGAACTGGATGCCTCGCTTTGCCATCTCAGCCTCGCACTGCCTTTTCCATTGGAGTGCCTGAACTTTTGAGAATGGCTCGGGATCACGGTTTTCCGTGTTCTCACGGTGAGAATAGTAGACGTTATAGAAAGTAAAGGGATTGATGAACTGTATCATGTAAACATTCATTCCGAGCTTTGGAGCAAACTCAATTGCTTCAAGCACGCTTTCCTGGAACTGTGCGCCCTCGCTGCACCATCCTCTGTATCTGTTTGACGGCTTGAAGCGATACTTTACAGCCTTTATATCCTGCAAGGGAATATATTCACCGTCAACACCGGGGAACAGCCAGCGGCAACCGTTGTGTCTGAGGTATTCATAAACGGAAAGAAGCACCGAACGTGGATTATCACCGGCAATAATACCGCCCTTTTCGTCGCAGTCGAAATAAAGAATATCGTCAAGCTCGATATCCTCGGCATCGGAAACGTCAAGACCGAAGTCCTGCATAAGACCGAGACGGAATCCGTCCTTTGCCTCCACATTTGTGACGATATCAATATCGCCGCACTCCGGCATCATCATACGGAGATACTTTTTAAGCTCCTCGGCAGCGTAGGAGATGATGTTGTTTTGTGTTATAATGTTTATAGTGTACATAGATCTGTTCTCCTTTTGAGGGATTTTTATCTTACACTATGGATTATAACACATTATCCGGAAATGTCAATGGAAAAAAGTAATTTTGGGTGTGGAATTTTTCTTGGATGTATAAATAAAAAAAGACAGCCGACGGACGCGCGATAATCGGTGAGTCGACTACCTCCACATCAAGGTCTGATACTGTCTTGTGAAAAAAACGAAAACCGCTTCGTCCTATGGGGCTCCAATCGCCCGGAGGGAACACGACTTTCGATTTCGGTAATAGTATATCACCGGGATAGCAATTTGTCAATACAGGATTTTTAATATGTAAAACCTATATTACAAAACGGAATTCCGATCCTTTGAGGGTGATCGCAAATTAATAAGAGTATGAGGTATACGAGCTGCTTTTAAAAGCCTAACTGTTAAAACTGTTTCTCAGCCTTTCAACAAATTGTTGCGTTTCCTTTCGGTCGGACGCTGTCCGTCCCCACCATTTCCAACCTTCCTGAAATTCCTGAAACCGGATCATATCCAATATATACGGTTTATATATTCGTTGTGTCCTTATGTTTTCAAGGCAATTGACGGGTATCCATTCCAGGGCAATTCTGCCGAATCTGTTTCGACCTATTACACCGATCGTATCGGAAATGCTATCCATCCCTTTGCCACCGATATACACTTTTGTTCCGGGAATAAAAGGCTTTGTTCCACGGTACTCTTTTCCGTCTTTGCCGATGTGATATTCTTTTATATTCGCAACAACGCCGAATCTCCAGATCGTTCCTTCCATATATATTCACCTCCGCATCTGACTCCGACTAAATAATACATATATGCAGCTAAGTCCGAAGAAAAGTATACCATTTATTTGTCGGATATTTTGGATATAAATGATTAGGGTTACAGAGTGTTACACTTTTTACCATAGGGGAGCGGGCATGTTTACAGGGCTTTTATATAATCAGCTAAAGATTCCGGGTCGATATTTGAGTTTTCCTCAAAATAGGTCAACAGTCGAATTAAAAAATCACCCAAACCATGAGGATTGTTTTCCAACAAATCATCAACCTTTATGTTGAAATCAGCTTCGCATCGTGTACCGTTGTCGCGATCGTACCGGAAAATCTTATCGTATGCTGCATGATAAAGTGATAACCA
>SVQR01000129.1 GCA_015065225.1 Oscillospiraceae bacterium
ATTAAAAACAGATAAAAGAGCATATGCCGAAGCATTCAAGCTACAGTATCAGAATACCGACAGTCATGGTAAAATACTTGTGGAGAAATATGATAATTGCAAGCTGATCCAGAATCCTCCCGCTCCGATACTTACAAGAGAAGAACTTGATAAAATATATTCTCTTCCTTATACAAGAACATGGCATCCTTATTATGATAAGTTTGGTGGAATTGCAGCTATAGATGAAGTGGAGTTTTCCATTACACATAACAGAGGCTGCTTCGGAGGATGTGCATTCTGTGCCATTGCATACCATCAGGGAAGGAATGTTGTTTCCAGAAGCAAGGAATCTGTCCTTGCGGAAGCAAAACTTCTTACAACACTTCCGGGATTTAAGGGTTATATTCACGATGTTGGCGGACCAACAGCAAATTTCAGGTATAGTCCATGTAAAGAAGTTTTAGATGGAAAAAGAGGCGTATGCAAAAACAGAAGATGCCTTTCTCCCACTCCTTGCAAGAATCTTGTTGTTGATCACAGTGAATACGTTGATATTCTTCGCGAAATGAGAAAGATCCCCGGCATAAAAAAAGTTTTTGTCAGATCAGGTGTAAGATTTGACTATGTAGTTGCCGATAAAGATCCGACATTTCTTGAAGAACTTGTCAGGCACCATGTCAGCGGTCAGCTGAAGGTTGCCCCGGAACACATTGCTCCGAAAGTTTTGACACAGATGGGTAAACCCAATGTAGATATCTACAATACATTCTGCAACAGATATTTCAATATAACAAAAAAGGCAGGACTTGAGCAGTACCTTGTTCCATATCTCATGTCATCGCATCCGGGAAGTACAATCAATGAAGCATTGGATCTTGCTCTTTATCTTAAGAAAAACAACATTCGCCCCGAACAGGTACAAGACTTCTACCCTACTCCTTCAACAGCGTCAACTACCATGTATTACACCGGTATTAATCCGTTTACAGGAGAAGAAGTATATGTTCCCACAAGTTATGAGGAAAAAAAGATACAGAGAGCACTTCTGCAATATAACCGTCCCGAAAACAGAGCACTTGTAATTAAAGCAATAGAGCAAACGGGCCGTAAAGATGCAAAACAACTGCTTTCCGGTCATCCTGTGTCAACGGAAGAGCATATCTCGAGTGACAATAATCATAACGCAATATACTCATATGATCGTAGATCAATAAAAAATAATTCAAAATCATCTTCAATGAACAAGCGGACAACTAAAACATCAAATGACAATCGCTCAAAGAAAGGATGGGCAAAAAGCAAGCCTAAGGCTGTTAAAGGAACAAAGAAAAAACGCTGATTCGATGCAAAAAGCAATATAGTGTTATTTTTAAGCAAAATACTCCCTTTTCTATATCCAAGACAATATGTTATAATTGGAATAACAATGAGAGATCATTGCAATCTTATTCGTACTGAATAATCAAGGTACATAAATTGTACTTGAAGTACAGGAGGTAACCAAAATGAAAAAAATCAAAATCGGTATCTGCGGTGCAGGTAACATCGCGACCAGCATGCATCTTCCTGCTTATGAAAAGCTAACAGACCTTGTTGAGATCGTAGCTATCTGTGATATCACGGTAGAAAGAGCAAAAGCAGCCGCAGAAAAATTCAATATTCCAAAGTATTTTGCATCCGTTGATGAAATGCTTGCGGGTGCGGACATTGATGCTGTTGATATCTGTACATGGAACGACGGTCACAAGACCTGTGCTATCGCTGCTGCAAGAGCAGGCAAGCACATCTGCTGTGAGAAGCCTATGGCAGCAAGCCTTGCTGATGCAAAGGAAATGTACGATGAAATTAAGAAAGCAGGCGTCAAGTTCATGCTTGCTGTTCCCAACAGATGGACAAGACAGAATGAAGTTCTCCGTGAAATGGTTGATGCCGGTGAATTCGGTGACGTTTACCTTGCAAGAGCTCAGTATATAAGAAGAAGAGGTACTCCTACAGGTTGGTTTACCGATAAGAAACATTCGGGCGGCGGTCCCGTTATTGATATCGGTGTTCATTGTATCGACGCCGCATGGAACCTCCTCGGTTGTCCCAAGCCTGTAACTGTTTCAGCAATGACAGCAGCTCCCATCGGCGAATTCAAAACAAAGGGTGTTGACAGATGGCAGGGCAATCCCTCCCCCGAAGGCAACTTCGACACGGAAGATTCAGGTGCAGGCTGCGTCAGATTTGAAAACGGTGCTATGATCCTGTTCGAATGCTCATGGGCTATCAATGGTCCCGGCAAGAGCGAAATACAGATTTACGGTTCAAAGGCAGGTACAATCGTTAAGGAAAATCCCGTGATTTACGGTGAGAGATTCGGTCACCTTTCCGACGATGTTATTCAAACCGCAAAGCCCAATGCAGGTACTTGTGAGCTTGGTTACTTTGCTCGTTACGTTGCAGGTGAGATCTCCGAAGAAGAGAACAGATACCCTGTTGAAATGGCTGTACAGATGCAGAGCATCCTTCAGGGCATTTATGATTCCGCCGCTGCAGGCGAAGAAGTTGAGATCAAACTTTGATCGCCACCGACATAAAATCTTTATCTGAATAAAGGAGTACAGTCATGAAAAAATTAAGAATCGGCATTTGCGGTGCCGGAAATATAGCTACATCCGCACATCTTCCCAACTACCAGAAAATAGATAATGTTGAAATAGTTGCTATCTGCGATATTACGGTTGAGAGAGCAAAAGCAGCTGCGGAAAAGTATAACATCCCCAACTACTATGCGTCCGTTGACGAAATGCTTGCAAATTGTGAGATAGATGCAGTAGATATCTGTACATGGAACGACGGTCACGAAACTTGTGCAATCGCCGCTTCAAAGGCAGGTAAAGCTATCTGCTGTGAAAAGCCTATGGCAGTAAGTCTTGACGCAGCAAAGAGAATGAGAGCCGCAGTTAAGGAAAACGGAGTTAAGTTCATGCTTGCCGTTCCCAACAGATGGTCAGCTCCAAACATGGCACTTAAAGAAGTCATCGAATCCGGTGAGCTCGGTGATATCTATCTTGCAAGAACGCAGAACATCAGAAGAAGAGGAACTCCTACAGGTTGGTTTACAGATAAGAAGCACTCCGGTGGTGGTCCCGTTATCGACATCGGTGTTCACAGAATTGATGCCGCATGGTTCCTTATGGGTTGTCCCAAGCCTGTTGCTGTTTCCGCTATGACAGCTGCCCCCTTCGGCGACTACAAGACAAAGGACTGCTCAAGATGGCAGGGACATCCTTCTCCCGAAGGCAACTTTGATACGGAAGATTCGGGTGCAGGTGTTATCAGATTTGAGAACGGTGCTATGATGCTCTTTGAAGCAACATGGGCTATTAATGGTCCCGGACACGGTGAGACACAGCTCTATGGTACAAAGGCAGGATGCGTTGTTGAACCAAAGCCAATCGTTTACGGTGAAAAGTTCGGATGGCTTTCCGATGATGAAGTTAAATTCACAGAGAACAACTTCTTTGAAGAGGAGCTTCGTTACTTTGCAAAGTACGCTCTCGGTGAGATAGCGGAAGAAGATAACAAGTATCCCGTTGACAAAGCTGTTGAAATGCAGAGTATGCTTCAGGGTATCTACGATTCTGCAGCTGCCAAGAGAGAAGTTAAGATTAATCTCGACTAATTTTATATTGATGTAAGATCAGTTTTGATCTTTCACGGATACAAGGGCTGATTTTAATATTCAGCCTTTGTTTTTTGAAAGGAAAATCATTATGAGCGTACAATCTAACCTTGAACGATTCAGATCAAAGAAGTGGGGAGTATTCTGTCATTTTCTCGGAGGGAATGACGGTAAGGCATGGAATGAACGAGTATCAAAAGTTGATGTTGATTTGTGGGCAAAACAACTTCACGAGCTCGGATGCGGATTCTTTGGAATTACAATAATGCAAGTTACTCGCACTATGATCGCCCCCAATGAAGCATACAACAGAATTACAGGATATAAAAACGGAGAAGCTTGTGCAGAAAGAGATCTGATTCTTGATCTTTCCGATGCATTGCAAAAATACGATATTGACCTGATGCTATATTATACCGGTGACGGTCCCTGCCGTGATACAAGCGGCAGAGCAAGTAAAGCATTCGGTTTTACCACTAATCAACCGGTTTGTATTGACGGTAAGTGGACTCCTCTTGTAAAAGATCCCGAGTATATTCCCGAGAGCTTTGTCGACAAATGGTGCGAAGTGCTTGAGGAATATGCTGTAAGATATGGGGACAGAGTTTTTGCCTGGTGGATAGACGGCTGTCCCGAGAGCTTATATCAAAAAGATACAAGAATTCAATTACTCAGCAAATATAAAGATGCAATACGAAAAGGAAGCCCCGATGCACTTGTCACCTTCAATGCAGGATTCTGCAACACAGGACATAAACCACCTTGCATACTTGACGATTTCACAAGCGGTGAAACCGGCGAGCTTCTTCCTATTCCGCAGAGTCCTTATGTTGGCAATGCACAGTGGTTTGAATTCCTTTGCAACGGTTTCTGGTGGGATACCGGCGACAGAAGCACAGGTATATGGGTAGGTACCAAAGATGACAAAAAGAAAGTCAGATATACACCCGAACAACTCAGAGACCATGTCAAAGCCGTAAACGACAAAGGTGGCATAGTGATGTTTGATACACAATTCATCAATGACGGAGCGATAGATAATTTACAGTATGAATGTATGTCAAAGTTATGCGAGCTGAAATAATACATGATTTTTTTGTGATAAAGTCAATATAGTGAAAGTGAAAATCAAAATAAGTATTGCTATACTTATCCGACTTGCCTTATAATTAAACCATAAGAGTCACAAATACTGTTACTCAAGTATACTCCAAAGGAGAATTAAAATGAAAAAATTAAAAATCGGTCTCGTAGGATGCGGTAATATTGCGAAAGTCGCACATATGCCCTATCTCACAACATACGAAAAGTATGATCTTGTTGCTGTATGCGACATATGCGAAGAAAGAGCAAAGGCATTTGCGGAAACTTACAAGGTTCCTCACTGGTTTACATCAATTGAAGATATGCTTGCCAGTGTTGAGCTTGATGCAGTTGACGTTTGTACATGGAATGCTGCTCACGCTCCTTGTGTAATTGCTGCTGCAGAGGCAGGCAAAGATATCCTTTGCGAAAAGCCTATGGCTGAGTCTCTTGAAAGTGCAAAAAAGATGATGGAGGCTGTAAACAAGGCCGGCGTAAAGTTCACACTTGCAGTCCCCAACAGATGGGCTCCCCAGAATGTTTCCGTAAAGGAACTTATAGACAACGGTGCTCTCGGTGAAATATACATGGCAAAGGGTCACAACATCAGACGCAGAGGTACTCCCGAAGGATGGTTTACCGATAAGAGATACGCAGGTCACGGCTGTATAGTTGATATCGGTGTTCACAGAATCGACTCCATATGGTTCCTTATGGGTTGTCCCAAGCCTATTTCTGTATCCGCTAAGGTGTTTACCGGTATCGGTGAATTCCAGACAAAGGGTGTGGAAAGATATCCCGGAAGAATCATTGATGACCTTGTATTTGACATTGATGATGCAGGTGCAGGATGTATCAAGTTTGAAAACGGTTCTATACTGATCTTTGAAGTATCCGATGCTATCAACGGCCCCAGCTCTTCCAAGGTTCAGCTTTACGGTACAAAGGCGGGCGTTGTTATTGACGGTGATGTAACACTTTACGGTGAAAGAGACGGCTTCCTTACAGACGAAAAGATACAGACAAGAAAAGGCACTTCCTACGAGTTTGAACTCAAAGCTTTTGCCGACTTTGTTCTTGACGGTGCTGAAAACAAGTACCCCATGGATCTTGCAATTCAGATGCAGGCTATGCTTGAAGCTATCTATGTTTCAAGTGATACAGGTAACGAAGTTAAAATCGCAGATCTTATCTGATCAAGCAAACCAAACGCTCGGTTTCACCGGGCGTTTTTTCACATCTTGACATTCACTGTTTTTTTTGATATACTGTACAAAGTTTCAAAGAAAAGAGGATAAGACCTTGCAGGAAATATATTTTGACAATGCCGCAACCACAAAAGTGCTCGAGAGCTCGGCAAAGATCGCATATGATATAATGACAAACAATTACGGTAACCCGTCTTCCGTTCACGGTCTGGGCTTTAAGGCGGAAATGCTTTTAAAGAACGCTCGAAAAGAACTACTGCTCGCACTTGGTGCAGATGAACGTAACTATACCCTGACATTTACTGCTTCCGGCACGGAATCCGACAATCTTGCAGTTCTCGGATATGCAAAGCTTATGACAAAAAAAGGAAACCGTATCCTTATGGGCAATTCCGAGCATCCCGCTGTTTTTGATTGCAGGAAAGAACTTGAATCTCTCGGATATGAAGTACTGCTCATTCCCAATACAGACGGTAATATAGACTTTGATTTTGTACGTGAGAATCTGACCGACAAGACCGTACTTATCACACACATGATGATAAACAATGAAACGGGAGCATTGTATGATATACGTAAACTTTGCAGGATCAGAGACGAGCTTGCTCCAAAATGTATGGTTCATACAGATGCGGTACAGGCATTTTTGAAGACAGAGAAGAAACTTGCTGCTTGTAACGCCGATATGATCTCAATAAGCTCCCACAAGATACATGGTCCGAAGGGTGTCGGAGCATTACTTTGCAAAAAAGGAATACGCCTTTCCCCTGTTATTTACGGTGGTGGACAAGAGTCAGGACTCAGAAGCGGAACAGAAGCATTGCCGTTAATATGTGCTTTTGCAAATTCTACTAAATTGCTATCGGAAAATAACGAAAAGAATCATGAATGGATAAAAAAACTGTTCGATCATGCAATAAAGGTTCTTTCCGATAAACTGCCGGAGATCATCCTGAATATTCCGGATAATCATACACCATATATTCTCAGTATTTCTGTTCCGAAAATAAAAAGCGAGGTAATGCTCAGATTTCTCTCGGAAAAAGGCATATACATATCTGCCGGATCAGCCTGTGCATCAAAGCATAAGGAAAACAGGGTTTTGACAAATTACGGGATTTCTCCTGCTCTGGCTGATTCAACAATCAGAGTCAGTTTTTCCGAGTTTAATACTTTATCCGATGTAGATTCATTGGTCGATGCGCTTTCGGAAGGTATTGCTTCTTTGGCTAAGATTAAATAATCAACCTTATATTCTGACAAAAAACACGGTTTCCCACTATAACTAAGCAGGAAACCGTGAATCTTTTTACTGTTTTTTCAATTTGAGTTTGAGTTTTCTGATACAGAGGAAGAAGATATATAATATCATTCCGACAGCAATAGCAACAACAAGATCGAATATTACCGTAAGAGCGAAAGTCAGCACAAGAACGATTATATCATCTATCGGTGCAGTTTTGCATATCTTCACAAAATGACGCCATTCACTCATGTTATATGCCACCATAAAGAGAATTGCCGCAATTATAGGCATGGGTATCCATTTTGCGTAGGGCATGAACAGAATTAATATGAGAAACAAAACTACAGCATGAATAATGCCGGCTATAGGAGATCTGCCTCCATTCTTGACATTTGCGGCAGTTCTCGCAATTGCACCGGTTGCAGGAATACCGCCAAAAAGAGCAGAGCAAATATTGCCCGTACCCTGCGCGATAAGCTCAGTATTGGAGTTATGCTTGTCATTGATCATCTCATCGGATACAACGCAAGAGAGAAGCGACTCAATGGCTGCAAGTATTGCAATTGTAAATGCACTCGGAATAAGTCCTATTACCTTATCCAATGTAAAATCCGGAAGCTTAAACATAGGCGGTGTGTTTGTAATATTGGGATAAAGATCACCAATTGTGTTTACAGCCATTCCCGAAAGCTTTACGACAAGAACGCCTACAATAACTGCAATCAGAGATCCCGGTATCTTTTTGCTTATCTTTGGCCAGAATATCAAAATCGCAAGTCCGACAACACCGATCAGTACAGAAAGAAAACTTGTGCCGGATATATTCTTAGCCACATTTACCGCTTTATCCATCGTTTCTACATTATGTGTCCCTGCAGGATATGTAAGCTGAAGAAAATCCTTAAGCTGTCCTATGGCAATCGTAACCGCAATACCCGAAGTAAAACCGGTCGTGATCGTATTTGGGATATACTTAATTAGGTTTCCGAGATGAAGTATTCCCATTAAAATAAGTATGATACCAGCAAGAACAGTAGCGATTGCAAGGCCATCAACACCATTCTCGGCAACAATACCCGCAACTATTACCGCAAATGCGGCTGTAGGTCCTGAAATATTAACTCTGCTTCCTCCGAGAAGAGCGATTACAAATCCTGCAACTATCGCAGTATACAGTCCCATTTCGGGCTCAACACCCGATGCAATCGCAAGTGCAATGGAGAGAGGAAGAGCGATTATTGCTACAATAATACCTGCTATCAGATCATTTACAAATTGCTTAGAGTTATACTTCTTTAATGCTGATAAGATCTTTGGCTGAAAAAAATTCATGTTTTGGGTCAAAATGACCTCCACGCCTCCTTAAAACTATATAATTACTTTCACAAGTTTTTATTATAACACTTTTTTGAATAATTTCAAGGTATTTTGACATTTTTTAGTAAAATCGGCGTTTCAACATCAAACAATGAATTTAATGGTTTGGTTTTTGTTAAAAAACACCTTAGCTCAAGGAGTTCTTAACGTACTTGCTTCTGTATTCTATAGGAGTCACACCATATTTTTTACGAAAATCTCTGTAGAATCCGGATTTTGAATTATATCCTACATAAGCCCCGATACTCTCAACGGTCATATCTGAGTCATAAAGCAGCTTTTCTGCGGCAACTAGTCTTCTGTCGATAATA
>SVQR01000130.1 GCA_015065225.1 Oscillospiraceae bacterium
TAACTATCGTTTCCGCACCCAGTGCCTTTGCACATCTTGCGCTGTCGATAAAGTATCTTGCGCTTCCGAGGCGTTTTTCTTCCTCAACCGAGGAAAGGGATATAAAATAGGGAGCATGAACGGAAAGCTTTATACCGTTCTTCTTTGCTTCATCACCGATCTTTGTAAAGGTCTCTATACTTCCTCTTATGCCCTGCCCGCCTTCGTATTCATAGGCATCAAGTCCTTTGGACTTTACCCATGCGGGTGCCTGTTCCGTTTTTTTAAAGCCTTCGTCATAAAAGCTCAGGGAGTTTCCTCCCGGTCCGAAAAGTGCGCTCATTTATTGTTTCCTTTCAGTTATATCCATCCTTTAAAGTGTCATCATATATGCTGTACAGCCAAGCACGAGTATCGCCGCGATTATGGAGAAGACAGCTACACCTTTGTGCTGTTTCCATTCCTGTACTGCCTGAAGTACAAGTGATGCGACAAGAAGCGCTATGGCGATGAAATTTGCCTTATTCCAGATGCCCATCACCTGCAGAAGTGCAAATACAAATGCTCCCACCGAGCTTATAAGTCTTAATGCCCAGAAAATCTTTTTTCTTTTTTCGCTCATGTCTGTACCTCCGTTATATTCAAATTCAATAAGGGGCTTGCCCCGTCATTCAACGTGGCAAGATAAAAACAAATTCGCTTTGCGAATTTTTTCTTGCAGCAAAGCTGCTCTTAGAGGCGGGGGACATCTTGCTCACGTTATATATCAAAGTGTTCTGTTGTTTATAAGCTCCTTTGCCGCTTCCCTGGCAGGATCGGTGACACCTATGCCGGAAATTATCCTTGCGACCTCGTCTACCCTCTCGTCACCGCCAAGTGCTGTTATGCTTGTTGAAGTCCTGCCTGCCTTTTCGGCTTTTGATACATAGAAGTGACTATCCCCCAAAGAGGCTATCTGTGCCGAATGGGTAACACAAAGCACTTCACGGTCCTGCGATATCTGCCTGAGCTTCAGTCCGAGTTTTCTCGAGGTCTTGCCGGAAACTCCCGTGTCTACCTCATCGAATATCATTGTCTCAACACTGTCCTTTTCCGCAATGACACATTTTATCGCAAGCATTATTCTTGCAAGCTCACCGCCTGATGCTGTCTTTGAAAGTGACTTCAAAGGCTCACCTGCATTGGTACTTACAAGAAATTCAACATTGTCCGCACCGCTTGCGGAATAATCATCTTCCGTAACACTCACCTCAAAACGCACGCCGTTCATATCAAGGAACTTCAGCTCCTCCATGATAAGCTCTGACATTTTTCTGCCCGAGCTTACCCTTTTATCCGTAAGTGCTTTGGCTGCTTTTTCAAGCCTCGGTTCGATGTCGGTGATCTTTGCTTTTATCTCACCGGATATGACATCGGACAATTCTATCTCGGACAATTCATCTTCACAGCTCTTGAGATAGCCGAGTATCTGCTCTGTATCCGAGCCGTATTTCATCTTCAACTTGCCTATCACATCAAGTCTTGATTCTATATTGTCAAGTGCGGTATCCGGATCGTCATCCATTCCGTCGATATTCTCGTAAAGAAGTTCGGCAATATCCATTATGCGGTATTTAAAGTCGTCCAGCTGTTCCATATATTCTTCGGAATTCGGGATGATATCACTCACAGCTCTTACAGCATTTACTGCTCTGTCTATCTTTTCCGTAACACTTCCCGAACCTCCGTAGAGAGCATCGTATGCGACATTTACATTCTTGGATATCTTTTCCGCATTTCTCAGCTTGTTTTTTTCAAGCTCAAGATCCTCTTCCTCACCTTTTTTCAGCTTTGCCTTTTTTATCTCATCAGCCTGGAATCTGAGAATATCTATCCTTCTTTTTTTCTCTTTTTCATCCATTTCAAGAGAAGCAAGCTTTTTCTTAAGCTCCGTGTATTCGGAATATATATTCCGATATTCTTCCGCTTCTGCCGTAACTTCACCGTAGGCATCAAGTATTGCGAGATGCTTTTCGGGATTCAGAAGCTCGCCGTTGTGGTGCTGACCGTGGATATTTACAAGAAAGCCGGATATCTCACGAAGAAGTGATATCGGAACCTGTCTGCCGTTTATTCTGACACTTCCCTTCCCGTCGATATTGATGGTCCTTCTTATAAAGATGCAGCCTTCCTCATCGGGTTCTATCCCACACTCTGCACATTTTGCCAGAGTTTCTTCCGATAGGTCGGTAAACAACGCTTCAACCGTTGCAGACTCTTCACCGCTTCTTATGAGATCTCTGTCCGCACGGTTTCCGAGAGCAAAGCCTATTGAGTCTATTATTATACTTTTACCCGCACCCGTTTCACCGGTAAACACCGAAAAGCCTTTTGAAAGGTCAATGTCCAGCGACGTGATAAGGGCAATATTCTCTATATGTACCGATGAAAGCATATTTCCTCCGATGAAGTAAACTATTTTGTGAGACGTTCTATCTTTCTCACAAACTCTGCCGCTTCGTTTTCTGTACGCATAACAATAAGGATGGTATCATCCCCTGCGATGGTTCCGAGAATATTATCTATATTCATGGAATCTATCGCTGCCGCGGATGCCTGTGCCATGCCGGCATATGTTTTCAGCACAACAAGGTTTCCCGCATGATCGGAGCTCACCAGAGAATGATCGAGGATAGTCCTGAATTTTGCTTCCGGAACGCCGGAAGAATCATCACCGTTCTTGTTAACAGCGTACTTGTATTTATTCTCATTTCCGTGTGTTCCCGCAGCTGTCTTTATTAGTCTTAAAGCCTTTATATCTCTCGAAACTGTAGCCTGTGTTACTGCAAAGCCTTCCTTTTTGAGATATTCCGTAAGCTCCTCCTGTGTCTCAACATCGTATTTTGTGATTATTTCAAGGATCTTTCCGTGTCTTAATGATTTCATGATAAGATCTGCCGAATCCGGCTCCTTTCAATAAAATTTATTCTTTTCTTCTGAATACGGCAAGATATTCGGTATTTCCGCTGCCACCCTCGATCGGTGATACAGTACTTCCGATTATCTCATATCCGTATCCCTTTGCAAATTCAAGAATATCCGAAACAACTCTCAGACGCACTTTTTCACTTTTTACAATACCGTTCTTGCCTATATGCTCTCTTCCCGCCTCAAACTGCGGCTTTATGAGTATGATGTATATACCGCCCGGTGCAAGAACCTCCGATGTTCTCGGTATAACAAGCCTTTGTGATATAAAAGAGAGATCGGAAACCGCAATATCAACAAGCTCATCACATACAAGCTCCGACGTCATCTCACGGGCATTTATACCTTCAAGGTTGACCACTCTCTCATCCTCAATAAGACTGTAATGAAGCTGACCGTGACCTATATCTACAGCATATACCTTTGATGCACCGCGTTTCAGAAGGCAATCGGTAAATCCCCCTGTCGATGCTCCGATGTCTATGGCTCTTTTGCCGGAAACGTCAATATGAAAGGTATCAAGTGCATGTTCAAGTTTTATTCCGCCCCGTCCCACATATTCCGTACGCTCTGAAGGAATGACTGTGAGATCATCATTTTCCGTAACATCTGCGGAAGGCTTTGTGACTGTTTTGCCGTTGACATTTATCCGATAATCGGCAATTGCTTTTTTTGCCTTTCCTCGGCTCTCGAAGTACCCGTTTTCATAAAGGAATGTATCAAGTCTCATCTCATTGCTTCCTCCGCTATGTCTTCGGCAGATATTCCACAGTTGCGGTACAAAGTCTTTAGCCTTGCATGTCCGGGGATTTCTCCTTTTATCGAGAGATGTGCGGTCTTTATATCAAATCCATTGTCCGCATTGATGAGAGAAACAATGTTCTGACCGAATGATCCGCTTTCCATGCTTTCTTCAATTATTATGAGCTTTTTGGCTTTTACACAATACTTCTTTACCAATTCGTACGAATCTTTGTACGGAAGAATCTTTTCAAGCACTGCAACGGAACACTTGACATCTTTTTTTGAAAGCAGCTCCTTTGCTTTAAGTGCCTCTCTGAAGATACGACCGTAGGTCAGAATGATGATATCGTCGTTTGCATGATAATTACTGTCCGTATATACAAACTCTTCGGCAGGAACAAGTCCGTCAATGTCCTCGCTGCCCTTGGGATATCTTATCGCCCAAACGCCTTTTCCCGCATTAACGGAATAATTAACCGATTTACAGAGTGAATCGTATGTCAAAGGGGCAAACAATGTGCAGTTACGCAGAAGCGAGAACATCGGAACATCAAATATACCGTGATGTGTACTTCCGTCATCGGGAGAAAGTCCCGCTCTGTCTATCGCAAAGACACAATGAAGATCCTGCAGTGCCGCATCGTGAATAAAGTTATCAAATGATCTTTGGAAAAAGCTGGAATAGACCGCAAATACGGGAATACAATTGCCGACAGCAAGCCCCGAAGCAAATGTTACCGCATGTCCTTCGGCGATTCCGACATCAAAGGATCTGTCAGGAAATCTTTCAAAGAAACCCGAAAGTCCCGTACCGTCCGTCATAGCGGCACTTATTGCACAGACACGGTCATTTCTTTCACCGATATCGCACATGATCTTGCCGAATTCCGAAGAAAAGCTGGAGTCCGGCTTTTCGGCATTTTCCGCCTTGACCATATGATACCCGGAAGGATTTTCCTCTGCCGGAGCATATCCTTTGCCCTTTTTTGTCTTAACGTGTATAAAACCGCTTCCGCCATGCTTCTTTGCCTGACGTATAAGTCTTTCGACGGTTTCGTAATCATTTCCGTCAATGGGACCGAAATATGTGAATCCGAAGCTTTCAATAAAGGATGTCGAGATAAGCGCCTTTTTTAGTGCACGCTTTGTTTTTCTCATAGCCGAAACAATCGGTTTTCCGACAAGCGGAATATGCTCCGTAAAGCTCTGAACCGCATTTTTGACTCTGAAATAGTTTTCCTTGCTTCTTATCCTTGATATCATCTTGGACATATTTCCCACACTTGGGGAAATAGACATCTCGTTCTCGTTGAGTATAACAATAAGGTTAAGCTCAGGATCGCAATTGTTGAGAGCCTCGTATACAAGTCCCCCCGAAAAAGCACCGTCACCTATGACGGCAACGACATAGTCATTGTTCCCGGCTATCTTGTTTGCTCTGGCAATACCGATAGCCGCAGAAAGAGCCGTACTGCTGTGACCTGTTCCGAAGGAATCATATTCACTTTCGGACATTTTCGGAAAGCCCGATATACCGCCCTCGCATCTGAGAGATGTGAACGCATCCTTTCTGCCCGTCAGAATCTTGGAAACATATGATTGATGTCCGACATCGAAGATTACCTTGTCTTTCGGAGCATCGAACACCCTGTATATGGCAAGGGTAAGTTCAACAACCCCGAGGTTTGATGCAAGATGCCCTCCGGTCTTCCGGACTTCGGTTATGAGGTAGTCCCGTATTTCGGAAGCTATCTCGGTCATTTGTTCGTATCCGTATTCCTTGATATCTGCGGGAGATTGAATATTATCAAGATATTTATACATTAATCTCCACCGTAATATACAATAATTGCATTAAAATATAACTCTGATTTATAATTATTCATTTCATTATATCATATCAAAACAAAAATTACAATAGCAAATAAAGTATTTTGATAAAAAAATATCCGTAACCGAAGGTAATAAGTTACAAACAAATATCTTTTAGGGCATTTTTTATTTTGAAAAGTACAAATAGGCTGAAAAATACATTTACTTTTTGTAAAAGATGTTATACAATACAGAAAAAAAGCAATTGGAGAACAGATATGAAAGCAAGTTACATAGACATAAAAAAATTTGCCGTACATGACGGTCCCGGAATCAGAACTACACTATTTGTAAAGGGCTGTCCTCTAAAGTGCAAATGGTGTCATAATCCTGAAAGCATCGGATTTAGCAAACAGCTTTCCTACCTTTCAAACAAGTGTATAGGATGTGCGGAATGTGTGGAAGTATGTCCCGTCGGAGCTCATGCCGTCACGGAAAAAGGACACACATTTGACAGAGATATATGTATCGCCTGCGGGAAGTGTGAAAGTGTATGCCTCGGTGATGCTTTAAAGCTTTACGGCAATGAGATAACCGTAGACGAAGCCTTTGATATCCTTATGGAGGACAAGAGCTTTTACGATAACTCAGGCGGTGGTGTGACGATATCAGGCGGTGAGCCTATGATGCAGGCAGATTTTGTTGCGGAGCTTTTCAAAAAGCTGTGTGAGCATGGTATACATACTGCTCTCGACACCTGCGGTTATGTAAAATATTCGGAGTATGAAAAAGTGATCCCCTATACAAAGATGTTTCTGTATGATATGAAACACATCGACTCAAAAAAGCATGAAGAAGCGGTAGGAAAGCCTAACGAGCTTATCCTTGAGAATCTATTGAAGCTTGACAAGACCGGTATTGATATTGAAATAAGGATACCGTTTGTTCCCGGTGTAAATACCGATGAAGAAACGGTAAGGGGCATGGGTGAATTTCTTTCACAGTGTAAACATATCACAAGAGTAAAAGTACTTCCCTATCACTCGCTTGCAGGCTCAAAGTATGAATCACTGGGTATGGAAAACACCCTTCCAAAGGTAGAATCGCCCTCGGATGAGCTTCTCGATTGGGCGGCGGACATAATTTCCTCTTACGGAGTAAAAGCGGTAAGCGGAAGAAAAAGTTAAAAAGCACTGCACTCGATACTGTTGTCGGGTGCAGTGTTGTTTTACATATTAAGTATATTCCTTATTACCCTGCCTGCGATCATGATACCTGCGCAGGGTGGAACAAAGGATATTGATGCAGGAGTCCTCTCACCATCTTCCGGAGTATGCGGTACTTCATCGCTCCACAGGACTTCATATTTTTTAACACCGATATCCTTCATTTTCTTCCGCATGACTCTTGCAAGCGGACAAACACTTGTCTTTGAGATATCACTTATCTTCAGCATTTCGGGATTGAGCTTATTACCTGTTCCCATGGAAGCAAGAAGCGGTATTCCGATTCTTTGGCACTCTATGGCAAGGCTGACCTTTGCGGTAACATTATCTATTGCATCAACGACGTAATCGGGTTTATGCTCTTCAAGAATTATCGGGATATTCTCCGGCGTCAGAAATGTATCAAGAAGTACACATTCAAGCTCAGGATTTATCTCATTAAGGCGTAGCTTTGCGGCATCTGTCTTTTTCATTCCTACGGTATTCATTGTCGCAAAATCCTGACGGTTGATGTTGGTCTCATTTACGGTATCTTTATCAACAAGAACAAGAGTCCCTATTCCGGCACGGCATAGAGCTTCACAGCAATTACCGCCCACTCCGCCAAGACCGCACACCATTATTTTCACCTTTGAAAGCATATCTGTCTTGTCTTCTCCGATAAGACGCACCTGACGCTGCTGCCACGACTTTGCCATAAATACCTCCATAAAAAAAGGCAACGAAAATATCCGTTGCCATACTCATTCCGGTCAAATCGGAACAATTAATCATACATATATCCCCACCGGGCCGTGTAATCTGCAAGTTGGAACCCTGCGTCAGCAAGGCGGTGCCCTCTCCGATGTTTTGTGCTACCAGCGTCCGGGTCTTTGCGGTCCTTTTCCGGCAACGTGTCCGGGAATCGGCAAAGTCGGGAGGTCTGCATACCCGCAAAGGAATATGGGCTCCATTTTATAAATGTGGGTTCACATAAAAGCAGAGATCACGCACCAAGCAGGATAACGCGAGCAGTTACAACATCTAAGTACAACCTCATTTAGCTCGCTATGACATTTCACTTCGTGAAATGCTCGGACTGCAGTTTAACTTGAGCAGCAGTTACAACATCTGAGTGCAACCTCATTTAGCTCGCTACGACATTTCACTTTGTGAAATACTCGGACTTTTATCCCGATCGATCAAATAATGCTCTTATCCGCTTACGCCTGAGGCTCGTTACCGAAATCGTAATCGAACTCGGACATAAATTCATCATCAAATGCATCCGCTACGGCATCGAATTCATCATCGTCTTCGATTGTAACAAAAAGCTCTTCGCCGTTTTCGTCCTTTTCGCTTCTGAGGATGAGGTATTCTTCGTCATTATCCTCAGCCATGAGAGCGATGTAATCCTTTCCGCCGAGAGAAAGTCTGCCGATAAGCTCGAACTCTGTCTCCTTGCCTTCTTCGTCAGTAAGAGTTACTATCTCAACTTCTTCTACCACTTTTGTGGAATCGAGCTCACCTTCAAGCTCTTCGTTTACATTCTTTATTTCTTCTGCCATTGTCTTTTCTCCAATCTTAGTCTATGCATTAACGGCTATATTTTATAACAAAACGCATCAAATGTCAATAGATTTATGTAAACATTTTGTCTTAATTTCGGTTTTTCGCTCGTATATTGCTATTATTTCTCATTATTTTCGCGTTATTACGGTAATAATTCCCCACTTTGTCATAAAAAGTAACATTATGCCGTTATTCGTTTGTTACAAAAAGTTTCCATTGTATTCTTCGTAAAACTCCAAATAAATTATATAATGTATTTGTTATCTTCCGGAATAAAGGAGTTTTTATGTCATACGAAAAAACATTCAAAAGAGCTTTCTCTCTTCTGAAAAGATGGTGTGATGCGATGCTCGCTCACAGAATAGATATGCCCGGAATAAAGAGTGCCCACGGCGGATTGTTCTGTCCATCGTGTTCATATGTTCACGGAAGGATAGCAGATGCAGTTTATCCATTTGTATATATGTACAAGTCAACCGGTGATATTAGCTATATTGAATGTGCCAAGGGACTTCTTGACTGGTGCGATGAAAATGTTCTTGTAAAAGGCGGAATGTACAATAA
>SVQR01000131.1 GCA_015065225.1 Oscillospiraceae bacterium
TATCCGTAGTAAGATAGTCGGGGCATTTGTCAAGCAATTCGCATATGTTCGGATCATCCACTATAAGATGCGCATACAGTGTCTTGAACGGAAGCTCGGTACGCCTTGAATATCCCGGCTTTGCGATTATTAACGAGCCTTTTTTTATGGGATAGCTTTTTCCGTTTATGTGAGATGTCCCGCCATCTTCAAGAATGTATTCTATCTCGTATAGCGATACGAGTCTTTTGGGCGTAATATTTCTGTTTTTGTGAGTTATTGATGCATCGTATATTCCGAGACCGTATATTTCCGGTATGAGATTTGGCATGGATATACCTCCGAAAAAAAGTAATATTTCTAAAAAATATGATAACATTCTTACTTTTATTTGTCAAGAGTAAATGCTATAATTAGGGCGTAAAGTAAAAATATTATTTCGGAAAGGCAGGATAATTTTATGAAAATAACATGGCTCGGACAGGCGGGACTTCTCTTTGAGGCTGACGGCAAGAAGATAATGGTAGACCCGTATCTTTCAAATTCATGCGGAAAACTGAATCCCAAGAGCAACAGACGAGTTCCCGTTGACGAGAGCTTCCTTAAAATGAAGCCGGATATCATAATCCTCACCCACGACCATCTCGATCACACGGATCCCGAAACTCTGGAACACTACCTCTGCGGAGATGAATGCGTTCTTGTCCTTGCATCCTACAACGCATGGAATAAGGCGAGAACTATCGGCAAGGACAACAATTATGTCAACTTCAACCGTAATACGGTGTGGACAGAGGGCAACATAACATTTACGGCAGTAAAGGCAGACCACAGCGATCTTTGCGCTATTGGTGTAATCATAAACTATGAAGGTAAGAATTATTATGTAACGGGCGACTCTCTTTACAACAAGGACATCTTTGCCGATCTTCCGAGAGATATCGAAGCGGTATTCCTCCCTGTCAACGGTGTGGGCAATAACTTCAATATGGCGGATGCAAGACGTTTTGCAAAGGACTGCGGTGCAAAGAAGGCTGTTCCGCTTCATGTGGGACTTTTTGATGATAAGAAGCCTGAAGGATTTGAGATTATTCCCGAATTCTATAAGGAAATAAAGCTTTGAGGAGAAAACAAATAATGAAAGAATACAAAGTAGAAGGACACGTTTCCTCATATCTTCCCAAAAACAAAAACTGGCAGCTCGTCTGGAACGACGAATTTGACGGAACGGAGCTTGACACGACCAAATGGGGCTTCCGAAAATACTTCTGGGGAAAGCTTTCTCCCACCTTCACCGATGAAGGCGTAGAGGTCTGCGGCGACAGTACAATGAAGATAAACCTTATAAAGAAGGGCGATGACTACTACTCCGCACATCTCCAGACAGGAAGCCTTACCTTTGACAAACCGAGACCCGACGGCGTAAAAACCTTCTGGAGCTTCGGCAAAAAGGAAAAGCCTAAATTCATGCATAAATTCGGCTATTACGAAATAAGATGCAAGCTGCCCAAAAATGACGGCTGGCATGCGGCATTCTGGCTTCAGGCACCGGGCATCGGAACACATCCCGATCCCGCACAGTGCGGTGTTGAGGTGGATATTATGGAAAACTACCGTCAGGCAACCGAGGGCAAGATAATCTGCGGCTGCGGATGGAACGGATATCTTCCCGGTGAATCAAAGTGGTACGGACATTTTAGTTTCCCTTACGTTGAAACGGATGACGGCTGGCACACATACGCCGTTGACTGGACAGAGGACGGTTATATCTTCTATGCAGACGGCAAGGAGGTAGGACGTCAGATGGCTCCCGAATGTGCCGTTTCCAAGGTTGAGCAGTTCATACTTGTTTCCACCGAATGTCATGGCTATAACAGAGCCTTTGCCAACGAAAGCTCCGATGCAAGTTCGGCAGGAGACGCCAAGGTGTGGGGCGGAAAGCCGGTCGAGTCACTTAAAAAGGCGATCCTTCCCGACTGCTTTACCGTTGACTATGTAAGAGTTTTTGACGAAGTGTGAAAAAGGATTTAGGATTTAGGGCATAGGATATAGGGAAGGAAGAAAAATCTTCGATTTTTCATTAAATAATTGAAAATTTGCAAAGCAAATTATCATCCCCTAAATCCTAAATCCTATCCCCTAAAATCCTATCCCCTAAACTCTAAATTCTAAAAATTCAAGGAGAAAAAATCATGAAAGAATACAAAGTAGAAGGCCACGCATCCTCCTTCCTCCCGGAAGGAAAAGAATGGAAAATGGTTTGGAACGACGAATTTGACGGCAAGGAGCTTGATAAGACAAAATGGGATTTCCGTACCCACATGATGGGCAAACGCCACAGAACATGGATCGAGGACGAGGGAATCGAGCTTGACGGCAATTCAAATGTGGTATTTAAGTGTATAGAAAAGGACGGAGAGATCTGCTCTTGCCAGCTTCAGACGGGCTATAACTATATGGACGCACCGCATAAGGACGACGGCGATTGCTGGGGCGGAGGTCTTGTATGGCCTATAGGAAAATTCAAGAAGCATAAGTTTGTTCACGGTCACGGATATTACGAATGCCGCTGTAAACTTCAGAAAAAAGAAGGCTGGTGGAGTGCATTCTGGGTACAGTCACCGACAATCGGATGCTGTGACGATACCGAAATTGCAGGCGTTGAAATAGATATTATGGAGTCATTCCATCCGGGTAAGATTGTCAAGCATAACGTAATATACAACGGCTACGGTGAGGATTATAAGGCTGTAAGCGTCGGAGGCGGTGACCTTGATGTTGAAGAATGGCACACCTTCGGACTTCTCTGGGACGAAACAGGCTATACCTTCTATATGGACGGAAAAGAGGATGGACATTCGGATGGTCCCATGACACACAGAGAAGAGTTTATCATAATCTCCACCGAGGTAAACGGCTACAGAGCAAAGGAAAGACGTGCCTCCGAGCAGGCAAAGCTCGCTGTAGGCGATGAATTTGTCGTTGACTATGTAAGAGTTTTTGATGAAATATAAAAAAGGATTTAGGGGATAGGATATAGGATTCAGGGAATGACAATTTGCTTCGCAAATTTACAATTAATTAAAAAGAAAAATCGGAGATTTTTCTACATTCCCTAAATCCTAAATCCTAAATCCTATATCCTAAAAATGAAAGGAACATACAGAAATGAAAGTAACAGACATAAAATGCTTCACAGTCGACTGCTTCAGAACAAACTGGGTATTCGTAAAGGTCTACACAGACGAAGGCATTGACGGCGTAGGCGAAGCAACACTCGAATATAAGGAAAAAGCACTTCTCGGTGCTGTCGAACACATCAAGGAATACCTTGTGGGACAAAATCCCCTTGATATCGAAAAGCATTGGCACGGTATATACAGAGACGCATACTGGAGAGGCGGTGCAGTTCTCATGTCCGCACTTTCCGCTGTTGAAACTGCTCTCTGGGATATCCTCGGAAAATCTCTCGGTGTGCCCGTATATCAGCTTCTCGGCGGCAAGGTAAATGACAAAGTGAGAATATATGTAAACGGTTGGTTTGCGGGTGCGAAAGAGCCGGAGGAATTTGGCGAAAAGGCAAGGATAGCTGTTCAGAAGGGTATTACGGCTATGAAGTGGGATCCCTTCGGAAAGTCATATCTTGATATTTCGGGACAGGATCTCGATAAGGCTCTCAGATGCGTTGCGGCTGTCCGTGAGGCTGTCGGTGACGGTGTTGATCTCCTTATCGAAGGTCACGGAAGATTCAATATCCCCACGGCTACAAAGATAGCGAAGGAGCTTGAACAGTTTAAACCCATGTTCTTTGAAGAACCTGTTCCGCCGGATAACCTGGATGCACTCAAGGCTGTCCGTGACAAGTCTCCCGTTGCCATATCTGCGGGCGAAAGACTTTACACAAGATGGGACTACAAGAGAATGTTCGATCTCGGTGCGGCAGACTACATCCAGCCCGATGTATCCCATGCGGGCGGTATCATGGAGCTTAAAAAGATCGCAGCGGAAGCGGAGTGCAGATACATTCCCTTTGCACCCCACAATCCTTCCGGTCCTGTGGCAAATGCGGCAACACTTCAGCTTGCGGCTTGCTGTCCCAATTTCTGCATACTTGAAATTATGTACAGCGACGTCGAATGGAGAAAAGACGTCACAAACGAAGATCTTGAATACAAAGACGGTTACATAACAATTCCCGACAAGCCCGGTCTCGGCATAGAAATTGACGAAGAAGCCTGCCTTGCACATCCCTACAAGCCTCATACGCTTCGTCATTATACAGGCGCACTTACGGATATAAGACCTCCCAAGTCGGAATTTTATTTCTAATAAATAAAATAGTGGACAGTGGACAGGGGACAGGGGACAGGGGAGGAGGATTTGCTTCGCAAATCTTCATTTGATTGAATATTTTATGTTACTGCAAAGCTGTATATTTCAATAGAATTGAAGGAAGCGAAACTTCCAACCTTCCCTGTTCACTGTCCACTGTCCGCTTATAATTGAATATTTTATGTTACAGCAAAGCTGTATATTTCAATAAAATTGAAGGAAGCGAAGCTTCCAACCTTCCCTGTCCACTGTCCACTTATATATTGAATATTAAAGGAGAAAAATACTATGTTAGGTCTTAAAGAAGTCGGCAAAATAAAGCCGAAGTCATCACTTGAAATAAAAAGAAGTAAAATTGGTCTGGGCTTTGAAAAGCTTGACAGAGATGCATTTGATCCTGAAAAGGTATACGACAGAGTATGCGAATCCGGTGCGAAATGGGCGAGAATACAGTCCGGCTGGCAGAGAACGGAGACGGAAAAGGGTGTTTACCACTTTGAATGGATAGAAAAGATTATTGACAACTTCGTAAAAAGAGGCGTTCAGCCCTGGGTATGTCTTTGCTACGGTAATGAAGTATATAACGAAATGGCAAAGGACGTGTTCGGTGCAACCGGCATTCCGCCAACATCAAGCGACGAGGAAAAGCAGGCGTGGATAAACTACGTCAAGGCGTTCGTTGAAAAGTTCGGCGACAGAGTTACATATTACGAGATATGGAACGAGCCCGATTGGTGCTGGAAGACGGGTGTTAACGCCAAGGAATTCGGTGAGTTCTCAAAGAATACCGCAATTGCCATAAAGGAAGTAAAGCCTGATGCAAAGGTCATCGGCGGCGTTATCTGCCACAGAGAGATATGCTTTATAAATACCGCACTTCGTGAAATGGCACCCTATATTGACTTTATTTCCTTCCACGAGTATACAAGCGACGAAAGAGCCGTATTTGAAAAGGTGGAGGCACTTGAGGCGATAGCAAGGGTTTATAACCCCAATATCGGAATTATCCAGGGCGAAAGCGGCTCTCAGTCGAGAGGGGACGGAAACGGAGCTCTCAGAAAGGGTGCGTGGACAGAGGAAATTCAGGCAAAGCAGCTTGCCCGTCATACGATTGCTGACCTTATGTGCGACGTCCACTTTACCTCCTACTTCTCCTGCGTCGACATGGTCGAGGCACTCTGGGGCAAGAAGGGCGACCTCGCTTCCTATACCGACTACGGCTACTTCGGCATCCTCGGCGCAGAGTTTGAGGGCGGCGTAAAGCCTACGGGTGAATACTTCAGAAAGCCCTCGTTCTTTGTATATCAGAATGTGGTATCTCTTTTTGCCGAGGACGTAAGGGTGACAAAGCTTCCGATAATCGTTACAAACGTAGGCTCTACGCTAAGATACAGCGAACGGCACTACGATATGTACCCGAGAAGAGCCGATATAACCTCGGGCTGTTTCGAAAGAGACGGCGGCAAGGCGTTTGTATATTGGAATCCCACAAATATCATGACAACAAGCTACAGTGCGGAGATCCCGCTTGAATTCTACAGCGAATACGGCAGAGATTTCAAGCTCGTTGACGTCATGGACGGCAAGATCTACGAGTTCCCGGATGAGATGGTGCAGGATAAAGGCGACAATGTCTACCGCATAGAAAGACTTCCCATCAAGGATACACCGCTTGTACTTACATTTGGTAATTTCATAATTTGAGGAATTTTATATGAAGCTTACGGATTATGTAAACATAAAGCAGGGTACAGACTCAACCCACAGATATTCAAACGGAAACACCCTTCCTCTTGTACAGCACCCTTTCGGCTTTGCATCCTTTGCACCGCAGACAGCTTCCTACAGAGGTGCATGGTTCTATCATCCGTCCGACAGGAGCCTTGAAGGAATAAGACTTACCAGACAGCCAAGTCCATGGATAAGTGAACAGGGTGCGATATGCATCCTTGCACAAAGGGGCGAACCTGCTGTGAAGGCGGATATGCGCTGGTCGGGCTTTCGTCCCGAGGAAACGGTGTTGAAGCCGCACTATATGAAATATCGTCTTTTAAGACCGAGAGCGACTCTTGAACTTGCTCCGACAAACAGCGGTGCGTGCATCCGTACAAGCTTTGATGATGAAAACGGTGAAAATTACATATCCGTTCTTCCGGTAGGTACACCGTGCTTTTTTGAAACTTGCGGAAATACCGTCAAAGGATATGTAGAGTGCGTTTCGGATCAGAAAAAGAGAGAGAACGCAAAGGTTTACTTTGTTCTTGCTTTCCGTGACGGCGATGTATCCGAAGTTGTCAGCGACAATGAAAGCGTAAAGGGCAGAGAAAAGTCATGGTACGGAAGAAATGCCGCCTGTCATGTAAGGCTCGCAAAAAAGTGCGTTGAATTTAAAATCTCAACATCTCTTATAAGTGCAGATCAGGCACTGGTAAATCTCGAAAGAGAGCATACATATAGCGACTTTGACTCCCTTTGCAAGGAT
Organism: Oscillospiraceae bacterium; assembly: GCA_015065225.1. Classification (GTDB taxonomy): domain Bacteria; phylum Bacillota; class Clostridia; order Oscillospirales; family CAG-382; genus SIG622. The sequence continues at coordinate 6,794 of SVQR01000131.1, forward strand.
AACGAAAGGCTGTGGGAAGAGCATCTGTCCAGGATAAGCATCTCGTCCTCCGATGAAGACATCTTGCGTACATTTTACTCCTGCCTCTACCGTGCATACCTGTATCCTCACAGAGCCTACGAATATGACGAAAACGGCGAAGCTGTGCACTATTCTCCCGGTAAGGACACCGTATGCAAAGGCTATCGCTATACAGACAACGGCTTTTGGGATACCTACAGAACTGTATACTCCATGCTTCCGCTGATAGCCGAAGATGAATACAAAAAGATGATAGAAGGCTTTATCACCGATTACAAAAACGACGGCTGGCTTCCTTGCTGGACAGCGACAGAGCCGAAAAAATGTATGCCATCAACCATGATTGACGCGGTGCTTGCGGATGCGGCACAAAGAGGTGCACTTTGCGGCGAGTCTCTTGAGCTTGCACTCGAGGCGATGATAAAGCACGCAAACGTAAAGTCGGAATATCCCCAGTACGGCAGAGACGGCTGTGAGGAATACGTAAAGCTCGGTTATGTCCCGAACAGTTATATAGAAAGCGTAAACCTCACACTTGATGCATCTTACGGCGATTGGTGTATAGCGAGGATCGCAAAGATTCTCGGAAAGGAAGATATTGTAAAGGAATATAGTGCAAGAGCAAAGAATTACAAGAATATCTTTGATAAAGAAACAGGCTTTATGAGAAGCCGTGATGCAGACGGCAATTGGCGTGATGACTTTACTCCGGAGTCTTGGGGCAGAGACTACACCGAGGCAAGCGCATGGCAGACAAGCTTTGCGGTGCAGCATGATCTTGAAGGACTTGCAGCTCTCCATGGCGGAACGGAAAAATTCCTGAAAAAACTTGACGATTTCTTCGCACAACCTCCCATATACGATGTTGGCGGATATCATACCGAGATCCACGAAATGACGGAAATGGCATCCCGTGATTGGGGACAGTGTGCGATCAGCAATCAGCCGAGCTTCCATATACCGTTCATATATGCATATTTCGGTAAGAAAGATAAAACCGAATATTGGGTGAATAGGATATGCAAAGAGGGGTTTTCATCGGGAGATGACGGCTACCCCGGTGACGAGGATAACGGAACAACAGCCTGCTGGTATCTGTTCTCTGCAATGGGATTTTATCCGATTACGCCCGGCAACGCAAAATACATCCGTTTCAAGGGGATTGTTGACGGTGTAAAGATTTGCGGCAAGACCATAGCTGAAATTTTGGAGGATAAAGTATGATATACAACATCAAAGACTTCGGTGCAATAGCCGACGGAAAAACATTAAACACAAAAGCGATCCAGGAAGCAATAGACACCTGCCACAAGGACGGCGGCGGACGTGTACTTGTCGAGAACGGAATTTATATGTTCGGCACGATAGTGCTTCGTTCAAATGTGGAACTTCATATTGCCGCAAATGCAACACTTCTCGGCTCTCCCAATATGGAAGACTATCCCGAAAGAGAGGATGTAAAGCACATAAAGAAGGGACTTGCTCCCAGAACGCAGAATGCATGCTACATTTACTGTGAGGAAAGCGAAAACGTAGCAATCACGGGTATGGGCAAAATCGACTGCAACGGCAAGAATTTCGTTGAACCGGTTCAGTCAATGAGTGCCTGGAAATACACAAGAATTGCAGGTCCTACACCACCCAGAGTTATATTCTTTGCAGGCTGTAAGAATGTAAAATTCGAGGACTTCACGGTGATAAATCAGCCTGCAGGCTGGTGTATGTGGATTACCGACTGTGACTTCGCCTTCTGCGACAGGCTCAAAATTGAGTGCGAGGTTGAATATCCCAACAACGACGGTATTCACATCAACTCCTCAAGAAACGTAACCGTTTCCAACTGTGACATCATCTGCGGAGATGACTGTCTTGTGGTGCGTGCAAACAACAAGGCACTTCCCGAGCCCAAGGTCTGT
>SVQR01000132.1 GCA_015065225.1 Oscillospiraceae bacterium
AGTCCTCCTGCTCAAGAGCGGCAATAAGGGAATTAGTCTTAACATTTGGTACAACGTGCTTTTTCTCATCAAACAGATCGTATATGTCTCTTGTGGAAAGTCCGACATCGGGAGTACCGATAACGCAATGACACATCGGCATCATGGGAACATTCTGTAATGTAGTACCTCTTCCGGTTGCAAGAGCACAGTCGTATTTTTCAAGCATAAAGGGAACATCAGAGCCGAGTTCAGCCGCAATCTCTTCTTTTTCTTTATCGGTAATCGTTCCAAGCAGCTTCTGAAGACCGTCAAGTGTTGCCGCACAGTCCGCACTGCCGCCGCCGAGTCCCGCTTTATCGGGAATATTCTTCTCTATGTCTATTGTGCAGGAAGCTATCTTACCTGTTTTTTTGTAATAAAGAGACATGAACTCCTCAGCCGCTTTATATGCGAGATTGTCCTTTTCATCGCAGACAGGCTTTGAGCAGGTAACTCTTATTTCTCCTGCATTTTCATCTGTTCTGTCAGTTTCGACAGTAATGGTCACGATGTCATAAAGCCCTATCTTGTGCATTACCGAGCGCATATCGTGATAACCGTCTTTTCTTTTGTCAAATATCTCAAGAGTGAGATTTATTTTTGCTTTTGCCTTGAGCGTTACTGTTTCCTTCATGATGATGACCTTTCATAAACAGGGTACGAAGAAAAAGTCTGCGTACCCTGTAGGTTGTTATTTAAGTGTATTTATAAACTCTTCTATACGTTCGAGTGCCTTTTTTATGTGGTCAACGGAGTAGGCGTATGAGATTCTTGCGAAGCCTTCACCGGATTCTCCGAATGCGGTTCCGGGGACAATAGCCACATGCTTTGAATAAAGGAGCTTCTCGCAGAATTCCTCACTTGTCATACCGAATTTGCCAATGTTGGGGAAAATATAGAATGCACCTTCCGGCTCAAAACTGTCAAGTCCCATACGTTTAAGCTCGGAGTGGATAAGCCTTCTTCTCTGATCATAGGAATCCTTCATGAATTCTATATCATCATCGCCGTTTCTGAGTGCTTCAATGCCCGCATACTGCGATGTTGTCGGAGCACACATTATGGCATACTGATGAAGCTTAACCATCTGCTTCATTATTTCCGCAGGTGCGCAGGCGTATCCCAATCTCCAACCGGTCATGGCATAAGCCTTTGAAAGTCCGCTGACAAGTATTGTTCTCTCCCGCATTCCGGGAAGACTTGCAAAGGATACATGCTTTTTACCGTAAGTAAGCTCTGCGTAGATCTCATCCGAGAGAACTATTATATTTCTGTCTCTTACTATATCGGCTATCTTTTCAAGTTCGTCCTTTGTCATTATACCGCCTGTGGGATTTGAAGGATAGGGGAGAACCAGCATTTTTGTTTTGTCGGTTATCGCCGCAAGGAGCTTTTCGGGAGTGAGCTTAAATTTGTCTTTCAGCTCCGTATTTACGACTACCGGTACACCGCCCGCAAGACTTGCAAGAGGTCCGTAGCATACAAAGGAAGGCTCAACGACTATAACTTCATCGCCCGGTTCAAGTATTGCACGCATTGCAAGGTCGATGGCTTCACTGCCTCCTACAGTACAGAGTACTTCCGTTTCCGGTATATAAGAGAGTCCGAAGCGTCTTTCAAGGTAATTGCATACCTCACGTCTGAATTCAAGAAGACCGCTGTTTGATGTGTAATATGTTCTGCCGTCTTCAAGAGAATAGATACCCGCTTCCCGTATATGCCATGGTGTATCAAAATCCGGCTGTCCGACAGTAAGGGATATTACATCGTCCATTTCGTCAAGTATATCAAAGAATTTTCTGATCCCGGAAGGTTTAATGGACGTTACCTTTGAGGATAGTATCTTGCTGTAGTCCATCATCACATAAGGATTCCTTTCTCTCTTTTGTCCTCGGCAGCCTTTGCACCGTGTACAACGCCTTCCGTTTTGTATTTTCTGAGAACAAAATGAGTTGCTGTGGAGATTACTCCTTCGCAGGGAGCAAGCTTCTCCGCAACAAAGAGAGCGACCTCCTTCATGGTCTTGCCTTCGATTATAACAGTAAAGTCAAAGCCGCCCGACATAAGGTACATATCCTTTACTTCGGGATATTTGTATATCTTTTCCGCAACCTTGTCGTAGCCTCTGTCTCTTGAGGGCGTTACCTTGAGCTCGATAAGAGCTGTGACATTTTCAATGTCTGTGTCTTCCCAGTCAATAAGAGTTCTGTAGCCGACTATTACGCCGTTCTTTTCGTACTTTTCAATAAGCTCCTTTATCTCTCCGACTTCCTTGTCAAGCATTGTTGCAAGGTTTTCCGCTGTAAGTTTGGGATCTTCTTCAAGAAGATGAAGTACCTTTCTGTCAAGTGTTTTCATTATTCATTGTTCCTTTCATTATTTTAGATTTACGAATATCGGTTTTCTTTCTTTGTAAAATACCGTATATTTTGCTCCGATTTCCGAGAGCTGCTTTGTTACTTCTTTTATATCCGAGCCCAGATGCTCGGGAAAATGTGAATCCGAGCCGACGGTGAACAATTCTCCGCCAAGCTCCATATATCTCTTTGCAAGAAACATATTCGGGAATGTCTCGCCATGTCCCTGGCGAATTCCTGAGGTGTTTATCTCAAGGGCGATACCTCTGTGGATTATTGCCTTGAATATCTCATCGTATATATCCATATCGTCGGAAATGTTTGCAAGATGCTCTATTCCGTGACGCTTGAAATAACGAAGCGGATAAGTGATGTGTGCAAGAACGTCAGTATCGCAGTATTTGGCTGTGTATAAGGTTTCACGCATATTCTGCTCAAAGAATCCTCTTGCCTCACTCTGTGAAAGCTCGGAAAAGTTGACCTGCGAGGTGATATTTTCCCGTTGCGCTTCAACAACGTGAGTTGAAGATATGACCATATCATAATTGTATTTTTTTATTATATCCGAGCATATTCCACTGAAATACATCTGCTGACCTATTTCCACCGAATGTATTACAGCGAGCTTCGGAAACATTTCCGCAGCTGTTTTACATTCGTTCATTATACCGTCATTATCAAGAGGCTGTATTCCCGCATGGTATAAATCCGCATCAAGGTGATCGGAAAATGCAACACCGGAAAGACCGATATCCTCGGCTTTTTTGCAAAGACCGATTATTGAATTCTCTTCCGATTGCTGTGCATCGTGGATCGAATACCTTGAATGTACATGAAGATCATAAAGCTTTCGCATTGTTTTTGCCTTTCTTATTCTTCACCAAAGAGAAATTCAAGACCGTCACGGATGTGCATATCCCACCATTTCCATGAGTGGTCGCCCTCCGATTCACGATAGACGTGGGGGATATCGAGCTCTGTCAAAAGCTCGTCATATTCACGATTGAAGTGTATGAGACTGTCCTCCGTGCCGCACCAGATGAATATTTTCGGGAACTCGATGCCGTTTTTCTTGTTTTCTCTTGCCATGTGATACAGATCGTATTTTGTTCCTTCAAGCTCAAGCGGACTTTCCATATTGTGATCGAATATTGCTTTCCAAAGCTGAAGATCGCAAGGTCTGTTCTTTCTTGTGATATCAAGAGAGCCGGAAAGTGATACGCATCCCGCATACTTATCCGGACACCACATAGCCGCTTTCATCGCACCGTATCCGCCCATGGAAAGACCTGCAACGAAGTTGTCCTCACGCTTATCCGAAAGACCGCCGAAATAAGTTCTGACAGCCTTGGGAAGCTCTTCCGTCAGGTATGTAAAGTAATTCTCACCCCAAAGCGTGTCGGTATACCAGCTTCTGCCGACATCCGGCATAACAACGGCAATACCGTATTTTGCGGCATATACTTCTATATTTGAATTATGTCTCCAAGCCTGGTGGTTATCGGAAAGACCGTGAAGAAGATACAGAGTCTTTATCGGCTTTCCTTCTTCTCTTTTTGAAATATCCGGAAGTATTACATTGACGGAAACACGTCTTTTCAGCTCCTGTGACCTGAAGTTCATTTCTATGAATGCCATTTATTCTTTCGTTCCTTTCATATTACAGATAGTATCGTCAGATAACGATTCCACCATTTGGACTTATTACCTGCCCTGTAATAAAGTTACCGCCGTCGCCTGCAAGAAACATGACAGTTCTTGCGATATCCTCGCACTTGCCGATGCATCCGAGCGGAGTTTCTTCACAAAGTGCATCAAGATCATCCTTTGAAAGTGCCCTGTTCATCTCGGTATCAATGACACCGGGAGCAACACAGTTGACGGTGATGCCGGAAGGACCTACTTCTTTTGCAAGTGCCTTTGTAAGCCCAATTATCGCCGCTTTGCTTGTTGAATAATGTACCTCGCAGGAAGATCCGCATATTCCCCAGATGGAGGAGATATTGATTATTCTTCCGTACTTTTCATTAATCATATTCGGAAGAGCCCGCTTTGTACAGAGGAATACCGAATCAAGATTTACCGACATGGTTTTATGCCATTCATCAAGAGTCAAGTCCTGAAAAAGGGAATAGGAGGATATCGCCGCATTGTTGACAAGAACATCCACCTTTCCGAAATGCTGTTCTGCCGTATCGAAAAGTGCCGAGACATCTTCTTCCTTAGAAACATCGGCTCCAACGCATATCACTTTGCCGTATTCTTTATTCTTTGTTTGTGAGGATTTCTCCTCCAGCTCCTTTTGGAGCATAGTGGCTCGCGCGCCGCTTTTGTTGTAGTTGATTATCACGTTGTATTCACCGGAAAGGTATGCCATGCGTGCGATCTCTGCACCTATACCTCTTGATGAACCTGTGACAAGCATTGTTTTCATGTGAGCACCTTCTTTCTTTTGTATTTGCATTCTGTGATGCTGCACAGAACCGAACTTACGAAATCGTCATAGGCTCGGTTCCATGCCCGATATCTATCGGACACAGAAATATATTCATTCTTTAATACCGTAAAACCTCATTGCGTTGTCATATGTGAGCTTTATTAGTTCTTCTTTTGTTGTTCCGAGAAGCTCGGCGATTCTTTGTGCCGTGTTGTGCATAAGTCCGGAATGGTTAAGCTCTCCACGGTGGGGGACAGGCGCAAGATAAGGGCAGTCTGTTTCAAGAAGAAGTCTTTCCGTTCCGTTCGGAATGTCCTTTAATGCCTCTATAACTTCAACAGTCTTTCTTGCGTTTTTGAATGTAACAACGCCGCCCATTGAGATATACCATCTCATTTTCAGTACTTCTTTAAGCATCTCGACTGATCCTGAGAAACAATGGAAAAGTCCGGTTACATCAGGGTACTCTTTAACTATCGCAAGACTGTCTCCGTGTGCCTCCCTGTCATGTACGACAGCGGGAAGTGACAGCTCACGGCAAAGTTCAAGCTGTGCTCTGAAGCATTTCTGCTGTATTGGTGCAGTTTCCTTTTCCCAGTAATAGTCAAAACCTATCTCGCCCACAGCAACACATTTTTCATCACGGCAAAGCTCACGGATTTCGGAAAGCCAGCCGTCCTTTTCGGTGTCATCCTTTGCGGATTCGGGATGAATACCTGCGGTGAAATACATAAAGCTGTATTTGTGTGCAAGCTCCCTTGATGCATATGAGCCTTTTATGCTTGCACCTGCATTGACTATCTTTCCGACACCGTATTCCGGCATTTTTGAAAGTATGGCATCTCTGCAATCGTCGAATTTTTCGTCGTCGTAATGTGCGTGTGAATCAAAAAGCATTGTGTTTGTCCTTTCGGAATTATCTTTTTGGATTGCTTCCCTTATCCCAACTCATAGTGAGCAACATAGGGGATAACTTCCTCATTTGCCTCGTCGCATCTCTTGTAAAGAGCATTAAAGAGAAGCTTGAAGGTGCCGTCCTGCTGGAATCTGAAATGGGGACTGAAGGTGTAAAGAATAATGTCTCCTCTTGAAATTCTGCTTCTTATAATGCAGGGAGTACCCTTTATAAGCTCCTCACCACGGATATAGCCGCATTCAAGAACATTATCCGTCTCAAAGCTTGCAAGCACCTCGCATCTGTGAACAATATCATCCGGATAAAGCACCGTACCGAATATGCTGTTTACGCTGAAATTCTGCGGCATACCGAGCGTAATGTCGTTGGGAACATTTTCCTTTTTAGCACGAAGAAGCGAACCGAACGTGCCGTATTCCTTGGGGGACATTCGGAGGCACTTGTCCTTGAGTGCAAGGTTGAAACTGTGATTGAAATAGTCGCACGCCTTTTCCCAGGCAATGGCTCTGCCGCCTCGGGCGAAGAATTTCTTTAATTCCTCAAGTCCCTTTTTGCCGATACCCGTCTGATATTCAATCGGCGCACGCTCGGGAGGATTGTCACCGAAGGCGATTTCATTTTCCTTGTCACCTGCGAATATGATTGCTTCAACATCATCGGGAATACCGTTGTCTCTGATTTCCTTGTCGTCAAGAGTTATAAAATCAAAGCCGTAGGTCATAAGAATATTTCTCGTGAAGCCTTCCTCAAAGCTTCCCGTGCTGTTACCCTTGTGGTAAAGACCTACCTTGCGGAATTTTATTTCGCATCTTCCTTCGCCGTCCTCAAGGTAGAAGTTACCTTCGGTATCACGGTAAACCTTCTTGCCGACGGAGAGAGCTTTATTTACTTCCATATAAGAAGCATTTTCCGAGCCCTTGAGAGGGAATGAGAGAGTCTCCTTCTTTTCGCAGTATACAAACGGAGCAAGGTCTGATTCCGGAATTTCGGTATATGAGGGAATAGTCTTTATACCCATGGAGAACGCAACGGAAAGATTAGCCGTATCGGAAATCTTGGGTGTTCCGTCAGACTCGAAGGTGTACTCGTTTACCGGATGAGATGTCTTGTCCGCATAAAGACACGCCGCCGCATATTTCGGCTGTGCAAGCGGAATTGCATATGTTCCTTCGGGATAAATCACACCACCGATTGTAAGAGGCTTGTTCGTTCGCATAACTCTGATTCTCTGATTGTGGAGAATACGAAGGAAGCCGTCAAGTGCGGAGGAATCGTTCTGATTTTCCGGGATAAGTATTGTGTTCTTGGGGTCAAGTCTGCCTCTTTCCGCCTGCATTCTGGACTTCAGAGCCATATTTGTAATAAGCTCACGTCTGTTCTTTGCGGCGTGCTTTATAAGAGCAAGAGAGCCGAGTTTTATGTTTGTCACAACATCCGAAAGATGCCATTCGCCGCCCTCCCACGGAACGGGACATTCAAGTGTGGGATATCTCTTGACAACCGTGAGCTTATCCGGATGAACGTATATGGGAGAAGCGATTCTCACATCCGCATTTTCCGCAAGAATACCGATAATGTTGTGAAGCCTTGCATGGTGATGGAAGGTGTTTATCGGGAAGCTTGTAAATCTCGGATCACCGAGAGTGATACCCTTTCTGCCGTTTCTCACAAGATCCGTCGCCATAGCGGTGGTGCACTGTGAGGTCTCGAATTCCATAAGTCCGCTGAATTTTTCAAAAACGGGATTTACCGTCGGACCTATGGACATTCTCGGATCATATGGGTACTGATGATGGTATGCAATAAAAATCTGCGGATTGTAGTTTCTTATCGTTATATCGTTAAGATATCTTGACTCGCAAAGTCTTTCATAGATTGCGTCTCTGTTGTTGCAGTGTCCTGCAAGAATGTGTCGCACATGGGGAGAGCAGAAGCCTTCAAAGCGTGTGCCCTTGTATTTGTAGTAGAAGTCGTGGAATCTTATAAGTCCGTCAGGCTCGGAACAAGGAGTAAAGATGCATATTGTCTCCTCAAGAGCCTTGCAAAGCTCGGAGCCGTCCTCTGCGGAAAGAAGCTCGTAAAGAGTAAGGGGGACAGACTGCGCACCACCGGTTTCGTTTGAGTGAATGCTGTAGTCCTGATGTATAATTGCTCTGCCTTCCTCGGAAAGCCTTGTTATTTCCTCATCGGAAAGTGTTTCATCATTTGCCACTCTTCTTGAAATTTCACTGTACTTATCAAGATTCTTAAGGTTTTCCTCGCTTGAAACGAAAATTACCAGAAATTCGTTGCCCTCACTTGTTTTTCCGGGGGATACAACCTTGATTTTCTTGCTTTCCTTCTCAAGAAGTCTGTAGTATTCACAGAGCTTGTTCCAATGTATAAGAAGTCCGTCGCTTCCCGGCATTTGTCCGAAGAATTCTTCGGGGCTTGTGATAATTGACATTTTGCACCTCGGAATAATCTTTTTTTATACAATTACAAGTTACAACCAACCTGTAATACAGGTTGATTGCAGCATGTTGATATTAAAATGTCGTGATCCTTAAAGGCAGGTCTTTTATCTGATGATTGTACCTTCTTTTATGGAATCGTCAAGGAAGGAAACGGTGATCTTTTCTGTGCCGTCCGACTGCTTTTCGCCTGCGGCAAGTATCATACCGTTGGAGTCAACGCCTCTGAGCTTTGCGGGTGCAAGGTTTGCAACAACTATAACCTTCTTACCGATAAGCGCATCGGGAGTATAAGCCTTTGCAATACCGGAAACTACCTGTCTGGGAGTTTCTGTGCCGTCATTGAGAGTTAACTTCAGGAGCTTGTCGGAATTCTCAACAGGCTCACAAGCCTCAATTTTTGCACAGATGAGCTTAACCTTGCAGAAATCTTCAATGGATATTTCTGCGGGATATTCTATCTCCTTGTGTGCCTTCTTTTCTTTC
>SVQR01000133.1 GCA_015065225.1 Oscillospiraceae bacterium
GCATAAAGTCCAAGGTCGGAATATACTTCAAGAAGCTGCTTTGTGTTGTTAAGCTCGTACATTTCCATTTTACCGCCGCCGCTGTGCTCATTTGCATATTTTTCAAGGAAGGTACGCATCTCCGGCATATCCTCAGCCTTAACAAAACGAATATCCGGATCACCGAAAAGGCTTTTGAATTTATTGATGTGATTTCGCTGACCGCTGAATCTTCTGCCCTTGAATTCCTTCATATCCTCAAAGGAATAGATGTAGTCACTCCAGTTTCTGTCGTAAGTCCCGACCACAGGTTGCAGGCGTTTATCATTTTTTATCCTTTCAAGTATTTCTTCCGTAACAGGATAAAAACGCATCGGCAGTTTGTTTTCACGGGAATATATAAGCAGCTCGTCTATCATACCGTCGACATCTTTGCCTACGGGATAGGTGAACAGCGAGTTATCTCCCAGACGCTGCTTTATGACCAGCGTATCGTTATAAATACAGAATCTGCTATCCTTTCTGTGCCACATATATATAAAGCCTGCGGACAGGTCACTGTTGTGGGCGGTGTTCTGCACGATATACGGCTGTATACGTTTAAGTGTTTCTGTTGAAAATGGTTCAAATGTCAGCATTGTGTTCACTTTCGTGTCCTTTGTTTTTATGTTGTTTATTTATTTTTTCCACAGACACAATTATAATTCATCATTGTATGTTTGTCAATGAATATCCTATTAATTTTTGGCAATGTTTGGAATATAAAAGCATCCCGCGCGGTTATCTTATCCGAACGGGATGACAGATAGAAAAAGCAAAGAGATGCACCGAGAATCAGGCTAAAAGTCTGTCCCCGTATTGTTCCTCCTTTGGCTTGCCGAAGTAAAACGCAATGAGGAATTTGATGTTCATACCGCATTACAACATAAAGCCGCATCCCCCGATAGCGTTGCACGAACCGTAATACTTCCGCACGAAATCCAAAGAATAAGTATGTAAAGACTTGCTGTAATTCATAGTCTACAGTCAATACGGACTTTATCTTGTTCCGAGCTTTTCCGCAATATTCCGCACCACATGCACACCGCTTGCGGATGCATGAGACAGAGAATGAGTGATACCGCTTCCGTCTCCGATGATATAAAGGTCGTTGTATTTTGTTTCGAGATGCTCGTTGACATCTACCTCCATATTGTAGAATTTTACTTCCACACCGTAAAGAAGAGTATCATCGTTTGCAGTACCGGGAGCAACCTTGTCAAGGGCATATATCATTTCGGTAATACCGTCAAGGATACGTTTCGGAAGAACCAGGCTCAGGTCACCGGGAGTTGCATCCAGAGTCGGTGACATGAATGAATCCTGCATTCTGCCGGGAGTTGAACGTCTTCCGCGGATAAGGTCACCGAAACGCTGTACGATAACACCGCCGCCGAGCATATTGCTGAGCTTTGCAATGCTCTCACCGTAGCCGTTGGAATCCTTGAAGGGTTCGGAGAATCGCTGTGCCACAAGCAGAGCGAAGTTTGTATTGTCCGTCTGCCTTGCGGGATCCTCATAGCTGTGGCCGTTAACTGTAATAATGCCATTGGTGTTTTCGTTTACCACGGAGCCTTTGGGATTCATACAGAATGTACGTACTTTATCACCGTATTTTTCCGTACGATATACTATCTTACTCTCGTAAAGTTCGTCAGTGAGATGTGAGAATACCTCTGCGGGAAGCTCGACTCTGACACCGATATCAACACGATTGCTCTTGGTGGGGATATCAAGATGCTTACAGATATTCTCCATCCACTTGCTACCGCTTCTGCCGACAGAAACAATACATTTATTACAGAAATAGGTTTCGCCCTTGCAGATTACATTATAACCTCCGTCAGCGATATCTATTCTCTCAACAGGCGAGTCGAAATAGAAGTCGATCTTGTCCTTCATGTAATTAAAGAGATTCTCAAGCACAACATAGTTTATGTCAGTTCCGAGATGTCGCACCGAAGCATCAAGAAGGTGAAGGTCATTTTGTATACAGAGCTTTTTGAATCTTGAGCCTGCTGTAGAATAGAGCTTTGCTTTCTCACCGCCGAATCTCATGTTTATATCATCGACATAGTGCATAAGCTCAAGAGCCCTTTTTTTGCCGATATATTCGTAGAGAGTTCCCCCGAAATCATTGGTGATATTGTACTTGCCGTCGGAAAATGCTCCCGCACCGCCGAAGCCGCTCATTATGGAACAGCTGCTGCAATTTATACAGCTCTTGATTTTTTTGCCGTCAATGGGGCATTTACGCTTGCTGAGTGAATGTCCGGATTCAAATACCGCTACCTTAAGGTCAGGACACAGGTGTGTAAGCTCGTATGCGGAAAAGATACCGCCGGGACCTGCACCGATTATGATTATATCGTAGTTCATAATTGTTCCTCCGTTGTTTTGTAATTCGTATCATCGTCAAAAAGGTGCGAGTTCGTATGTCTTACATGATTATACACCATTTAAAAAAATTAATCAATAGTAATTTATGACCGGATATGTTAAGATTTCTCTTTTTGCGGCTGTAACCTTCTTGGTGTAGAATTTATCGGCAACGAAGAGCTGACGGCTATGTTTGCGCAGAAGTCTACCAAAGAGGATATTAACTTTATTGCGAGATTCTTCCGAAGATTTGTTGATGCTATTAAGAAGGTGTTCGGCGGGAACAAGAAGTATCAGCAGTATGTGTATGATGCGGAGAAGTTGCTTGGGGTGTTTGAGAGAGCGGTTAAGGTTGATGGAAATAAAAAAAGCTCCGTAACGAAGACGAGGAATGCTGTTTTAGGAAATAATTCTATTATGCAAAAGGCTATAAAAGCACTTCGTTCTATTGGACCGAAGTCAATAAATAAATTCACTTCAGATGACATAAAAATAGCCGAGCCGTTTGCTCGGAGAATGTTTAAGGAATTGGGAGTGAAGTCGCCGTTCTTCAGGGCTTGGTTTGGGGATTGGAGAGTAAATGATATAAAAAATCCCGCATTTACGACAGATATTCCTCAAAACAGAAAATATAATGTTAAAAATAGATTTGTAAAAAACGATGATACGAAATTCAATATTCAAATTACAGATGATTTATTTGAAGATAGTTTGCATTATGCGAATAAGGACAAACAATATATCGAAAGATTATTAAGCAATATTGATACCGTATTGGAAAGAGCTATTCTTTTGGACACAGCTGTTTCAGATGCTAATAAGGCGAATAAAAAAGGATCTTCGCAGTTTATGCATTATTTGTATTCAGTTGTCGAATATCAAGGTGCACCTTTCTTGGCAAAAATAACTGTTGAAGAATACGATACTGCCGGTAAGCACAGAGCATACAATGCACAAAGAATAAAAATGTCGGCATTGTCACGTGCTCAGTACTCTTAGCTTAAAGCTGGGTACCGAGGAAATTACGCCTCGAATGCCGATGCAATAAGTATATCAGATTTATTCCAACTTGTCAAGACCTATGACAAGGAATTTTCTCCCAAAGAGCCAAGCAAGGTTGTGAATGCAGACGGCACGCCAAAAATCGTTTATCACGGAACAGATGCAGATTTCGATGTATTCCTTCCCGGACAGGCAGGTGGAATCTATTTTGCAGGTGATAGGAATGTTGCTGAAAAGTTTTCTAAAACGGGCAAGGTCAAGGAAGTTTATCTTGACATAAAGAAACCTTTGGTTATAGATGCTCTTGTGGAATCCGAGTTTATGGGAATGACTTCTTATAAGCAAAGCTTCTATTACGAAATACCCACGCCGAGCGAAATGCGTGAAGCCGGATATACGAGTGAAACTGTTTCGACAGAGGAAATCATTAAATATGCGAGAGAATCGGGCAAATATGATGGCATCATAATTGATAATGTGCGTGAATCTGATGGAGACGTTACAACAGATTACATTGTTTTCTCGTCTACGCAGGTAAAGTCTGCAACGGATAACATTGGTACATTTGACAGTAATGACCAGAATACGAGAAATGCTGTTTCATCTTCCCCCGCCAACGAAAACTCCGTATTCGATGACAAGCAGAGGAAAGATGTTATCAGAAAACTGTCGGCTGTTGCAAAGATGAACGGTGTTACCTTATCTGTTGCTTCATATTGTTGCTTTACATACGATTTCAGTGCTTGACAAATATACGAAGTTCTGCTATACTAATATATTGGAAATAAAAAAACAAGGAGCGGTAAAATGTCCTCATCAGACGCAAAATTTATAAAAATGACCACCGAGCCTGTGGAAAAGCTGGTATGTAAGCTCGCCCTGCCGACTATAATCAGTATGCTTGTCACAACGTTCTATAATCTTGCAGACACATTCTTTGTAAGACTGCTTGATAATGACAGCATGGTCGCAGCGGTAGGTGTCGTGCTTCCTTTGATGAATATCATCCAGGCATTCGGCTTTTTCTGCGGTCACGGATCGGGAAACTATATTTCGAGAGCACTTGGACGACGTGACAAAAGAGACGCCGAGATAATGTGTGCGACAGGCTTCGGCTGGGCGATAATCATCGGACTTTTGATAGGCATCCCCGGACTTATCTTCCGTGAACAGCTTGCGATAATACTTGGTGCTAAGACCGAGGCAACTCTTGCCGCAACGATTGATTATATGACATGGATACTTCTCGCTGTTCCTTTTATGACAGGTGCTGTAGTGGTAAACAATCAGCTCCGTATGCAGGGAAATGCCGTATTCGCAATGGTCGGACTTACTTCCGGTGCGATTATAAACATTATCCTTGATCCGATTCTTATTTTCGGAGCGGGAATGGGAGTAGCCGGTGCGGCTCTTGCTACGGCAATAAGCCAGTTTATAAGTTTTGTATTGCTTCTCATAGGTCTTAACAGAAGTGACAATATAAAGATCAGCTTTAAGAATTTCACACCGAATATCAAGTACTTTCACGGAATAGTTCAGGGCGGTCTCCCCTCTCTTGCAAGACAGGGGCTTGCGAGTGTTGCGGCGGCAACGCTCAACCATGCTGTCGGACTTTACGTTGTCGGCGATGCTATGACGGATGCTGTCCAGGCGGCTATGGCAGGTACTTCAAAGCTCATGCTTTTCCTTTCCTCCGCACTTATCGGATTCGGACAAGGCTTCCAGCCTGTTTGCGGATTCAATTACGGTGCAAAGAAATATGAGCGTGTAAAAGATGCTTACTATTTCTGTGTAAAACTCTCTGCGGTAGTATTATTTGTTATGGCTGTAATTGGATTTATTTTCGCAGAGCCGATAGTTTCAACCGTTGCCGGTACAAGTGAGCTTGCAATGAGTGTTGCGGTAGTTACTTTCCGTGCTCAGCTTTGCAGCTTCCCGCTTATGAGCTGGGTTATCCTTTGCAATATGCTTCTGCAAAATATAGGTCTTACCTTCAAGGCTACCTTTGTTGCGGCGGCAAGGCAGGGACTTACGTTTATCCCGTCAGTACTCATACTTCCGCTTATAACAGGAGCGTTTCTTTCCGACACTGTCCTCGGACTTCAGCTTTCACAGGCACTGAGCGATCTGCTTGCGTTTGTGATATCGCTTCCGATAGGTCTTTCGGTACTGAAAAACATGAAGGAGCCAAGCGAAAAGAACGTCTGATAATCGAATACCGTAAAAACAATAAGGGAGCATTTGTATTACACATCTGCCCCCTGTTTTTATTCTATTGAATAAAGGCGTACGATACTGCCGTGATCGTGCTTTATATAGCTCTTACAAAAAGCATCAAAAGACGGATAATCGGTAGTTCTGTCCTTTTTTACACCATTGTACACAGACACAGTACCGTCGCAGGATTTTGTAAATGTCACAAAATGACGTCCTTTGAAAATCCAGAATCCGTTGTTCATATGCACTATGAAAACCTTCCCTTTTTCAAGCAGTGATTCCACTTTTTTCTTGCCGTGTCCGCAGAAGAATTTACATCCGAAGCGCTTCAGTACCTTTTTTATATTTCCGTCGGTCATGCCAAATAATCCTCCGAGGTGTACGTGACGTTCGCATTCGGATATAACATCGTCAAATGTCACACTTTTTCCGGATGCAAGAATGGCATTGTATATCGCTATCGGACCGCATCCGTTGTAGGAAACCTTGTGCTTTCCGAAAGTCTTGTCCATCACAGGAGGACGGTATTGGGAATATATGTAACCGGGATCGTTTTCCATATTATCATTCTCCTTTGTTGTCTTTTGTATCTACACTAAATATAACATACTTTTATGTTTTTGTAAATACATATATCATTTCAAATCCGGAAAATAATAAAAAAATCGGGAAAAAAGTGCAAAAAAATGTGATGATATTTACTTGCAAAATACGCAAAAAAATATTATAATTTCTCATAGGATAGATAATTATGATATGATTACACAAAATATTTAATATTCACGGAGGAACAAATATGTATCAGCTGTTGATCCCGATAAAAGCAATTGACAGAACGCCGGAAGAATTTGAGAACCTTGTCGGCGAGCTCAAACGTGCAGGTACCGATGAGATACTTCTCATTTATAATCGCATACTTCGAAACGAAGAAAAAAAGCAGATACAGCACGACTGCTTTCTGAAATGCAAAAAGGCTTTTGAAGAACGGGGCTTTAAGGTAGGTGCATGGTTTGCTCCCACTATCGGCTACGGTGCGCCCAACGGTATGGAATACGGTGCGGATGATGTTTATACTCGTCTTACATTACACACAGGCGAAGAAGAGTCCGGTGTATACTGCCCGACAGACGAAAAGTTCGTGGATGAATTCTGCGACATTGTTAAAGCAATTGCATCAACAGGTGTTGAAAAGATACTCTTTGAGGATGATTACCGTCTTATCGGCGGAAAGAGAACTCTGCCGAATGTTGCCTGCTATTGCAAAAAGCACAGAGAAATATATGCAAAGCTTGTAGGTCGCGAGGTAAGCGGAGAAGAACTTGAAAAATATCTTTTTGAGGGCGGCAAAAACAAGTACCGTGATGCATGGTTTAAAATGCTCGGAGATACGCTTATTGATTTCACCGCGGAGATAGAACGCCGTGTTCATGCAGAATATCCCGATGTAAAACTCGGACTTTCCGCAGCGGAAGATACCTACGAAATGGAGGGCGTGGACATTGCAACGCTCACAAGAATAATTGCGGGCAAGAATCGACCGTTTATAAGACTCACAGGTGCACCTTACTGGGACAACGCCGTAACTCTTGCTGCAAATATCGAGGCTGTAAGACTTCAGCAGTATTACTGTAATCTGGAAGGCTCGGATATTGAGCTTTTCACGGAAGGTGATACCTATCCGAGACCGAGAAGCTGGCATTCTGCGGCGAGCCTTGAGATGTACGATATGATACTCCGTGCCGATGGCGGCTCACACGGTATTCTCAAATATATGATAGATTACAGCTCAAAAGCCTTGTATGAAACAGGTTATATCGACAATCACGTGCTGAACGCACCGCACTACGCCGAAATAGAGAAACGGTTTTCCGGTATGGAATGTGTAGGCCTCAATGTATTCCAGACAATGAATCAGTTCACCGACAAGAAATACGATGATCTGTGGACAATGAAGCTCTATGCACCACAGGTAAGTATGTTCACCACAATGCCAACCTTCGCACAATGGTTCCTTTGTGACAACTCAATTCCCACAACCTACGGCGGCAAAAACTGTGCTTCCATTGTTTTCGGTGACAACGCAATTTATCTTGACGACGAAACAATGAAAAACGGTGTCATCCTTGATGCTCAGGCGGCAAGGATACTTATTGAAAGAGGTATTGACATCGGTGTCGAAAGCTATGAGCAGGCACAGAGTCCCTTTGCGGAGCATTTTCTCGATGAGGATGAATTCACAATGGCAAGAACTCCCAATGGCGGCGTATTCTTTGATTTCAAGCTGAAGCCCGAAGCTGAGGTGCTCAGTAACTTTATACTTTCCACAGGTGCACTCAGTGTCGTAAACCATATGACGATACACGAAAGTCCAAGATTCCCCGCCTGCTATTTCTACGAGAACAAAGACGGACAGAAGTTTATGGTGTACTCATTTATAGTAAACACCGTTGCCACAAGAAGTCACTGGAGACCGGGTGTTTTCAGAAGTTATTGCCGTCAGAGACAGCTTATGCACGGAATCGAAAAGCTCCAGGGAAGACCGCTTCCCGCAATGTGTGCCGGCAACCCCGAACTTTATACTCTTGTCAAGAAGAACGACAATGAGATGGCTGTTGGTCTCTGGAACATCTTTGCGGATCCGATACTTAAGCCTGTCATTGAGCTTGACGATACATACGACACTCTTGATACATACAACTGCACCGGTAAGATCGAGGGCAACAAGGTAATACTTGATGCACCTATACCGCCATACGGTCTTGCTTTCTTTACCGTCAAAAAGAACGGCTGATTGCGGCTGAAAAAATAATGTGACCTCCGAAAGTCAAACAAAAATCTGACGATCGGAGGCCTTTTTTATTTACTTTTCAAGAACGAAAATACTGTTTTTCTCACAGAGAATTTCATTAAATGTTCTTTCAAAGTCACTGTCATAATTTACTCTCTTTGCTATACGGTTACTTCCGTCGGCATCAATTCCGCCTATGTCACCGAAGCACGCCTTCTCACCGTT